>CP166960.1:715745-1048126 GCA_041447175.1 Candidatus Bathyarchaeia archaeon
GACGGCGGATGGACGAAAAATCTACTCCAACCTGCGGGACAGTTTGCCGTCTTTGCTTTAGGTTTCACCTTTGGTGCATCATCTATATAACTGCCGCATGGAAACAAGGAGATGAAAACAAATGACGGAAAATGAACCTGAACAAATTTACCCCGTGAAAACGTTACATGATTTTCTTAGTGAATTCAACAAAGAGTGGTACAGGTTCAAACGGGGCACGCTGATTAGCCTCACCATTTTAAGCACGTTGCTTGCCACGTTTATTTTGTTGTTTTTCCGTGCCCTGCGAATGGGCGTAGACTTCCTTGTTTTCATATTCCCTTTTATTCTAGCAACCTTTTTAATTTACAGCATAAGTGCTTTGATGGCACAGTACCGTTTCTTACGAAAATGGGAGCACCGAAGAGAACAACTGCTCAGTTTAGAAGAGAAACTTATGGCTTCAAAGCTTGACACGGACAAGCCTGAAGCAATCTCTCCTCAAAGCGTTGAGTAACTGCAGTTCATCTCTGGTGTATATGCTCCGTGAGATACCCTTTATTAAAACGCAAGAAACTGTTGAGCAAAAAAGGACGTGAAAGAAAATGTCAGCGACGACTCCTGTTGTCGAAATAACCGACCTCAAAAAAACTTACATGCTTGGAAAAATCCCAGTGGAAGCTCTCCGCGGCATCAATCTTCGTGTTGAACGGGGCGAGTTCGTTTCCATTTTGGGTCCAAGTGGCAGCGGCAAATCCACCCTCCTAAACCTAATCGGCGCCTTGGATAAGCCCACTTCAGGTAAGCTGCTTATAGATGGCGTCGACGTTTCAACTCTGAATGATAACCAGCTTACAGAGATACGTCACAAAATTGGTTTTGTCTTTCAGTTTTTTAACCTGATTCCAAGGTTCACCGCAAGAGCTAATGTAGAGCTTCCTATGTCTATTGCAAGTTTAAGCAATGGTGAACGGAAACGGCGTGCGGAACAACTTCTTGAAACCGTTGGGTTAAAAGAGAGACTGGATCATAAACCAGCCGAGCTTAGCGGGGGACAACAGCAACGTGTTGCTATTGCTCGGGCGTTGGCGAATAATCCGCGTTTTCTGTTGATGGATGAGCCTACGGGTAACGTTGACTCTCGAACTGCCCAAGAAGTCATCACTTTAATCAAGAAACTCAACGAAGATGGCGTCACCATAATCATGGTAACACACGACCAGAACCTAGCCAAAGAAGCAAAACGTACCATCAAAGTTTTTGATGGGCGCATCGATTCGGATATGGTGAACTGATATGAAGGCACGTGACGTTTTCTCTTACTCGTTAAGCGCTATTAAACTGCGGAAACTCCGCGCTGCCCTCACCATACTAGGAGTCGTCATAGGCATAGCCGCCATTGTTGCGTTGCTGGGCATTACACAGGGGGTTGAGAGCACCATAACTAGCGAACTTAGTCAAGGCTTAGCCACTGACACCCTCATTATAACCACCAACTCTGGTCTTGGAGGTGGAGGCGGCTTTGGCGGTAATGGTGGTCAAAGTGACGCAGAAGGCGGCTTAGGCGGCGGAGGTGCATCCAGTTCAAACTTCAAGCTATACCTCAATTACACCAATGACCTCAACTCAACGCTGGACCCAGGAATCGTTTCCTCGTTTGCAATCATTCAGCAGTCAGGCTACCTGCAATCAGGTGACGACACACGGCAAGTTACCAACTTGGTTGGCGTTGACTTTGAAGCCTACGACAGCGTTTATGGCAGTACCTTCAAAGCTGCCAGCGGAGACATAAACCTGAATCCTTCCGACACAGACATCGTGATTGGCGCACGGGTAAGTGACCCCAGACTTAACGGCACCGTACTCTTCAACGCGGGAGACCAAGCAGACCTCATCTGGACAAATGTCACCCAACTTAGCTTCGCAAACGAAACATACTCTGGACAAATCTCTGCTGTTCTGGAAAAAATAGGCGGATTCAGCTTTGTGGGCCCCTCCGACACGGGCGTTTACATCCCGCTTTCGCAAGCTCAAAGCTTCTTTGGAACTGACGAAGCCAGCATGATAATCGTGAAACTTGCCAACAGCGACAACGCTACCGTAACCCAAGCCACCAAAGCCATAACCGACTACTTCAAGAACCAAGTCACCATCATATCCCCCAACGCCGTCGTTGATTTACTCTCCAGCATCGTAAACATCTTAGGCTTGTTCGTGGCGGGCATTGCAGGAATTTCACTGCTGGTTGCGGGAATCGGCATAATGAACATCATGATTGTGTCGCTGATTGAACGCACCCGCGAAATCGGCATCCTCAAGGCGTTAGGCATGAAGAGCCGAACCGTGCTCTCCATCTTCCTTGCTGAATCAGCCATCATCGGCTTAATCGGCGGAGTCTTGGGCGTCCTTGGAGGCTGGGGCTTAGCGCAAGCTGTCAGCTTCATCGTGGCAAAAATGTTTGAGTTAGGCGGCGGCTTAACCCTCACGCCCGTGTTCACGCCCCAAGTTATCTTGGGCGCGTTGGCGTTTGGTATGAGTGTAAGCATAATCTTCGCGTTGTACCCTGCTTGGCGCGCTTCCAAACTGAAGCCTGTGGATGCCCTACGATACGAGTAGCCAAATGAACCCTCTTTAGTCTCGTCGGGTTTTCATTCCCCCCGACAACCTTTTTCTAAAAAGCCGATACTGCAGCAACCGTGAAGCTTCCACGTATGCACGTTTATTTGCCATCTCATCATGATATTTCTGTGATTACATCGCGGAAAGTGGTTCAATGTCCAATGACGTCCTAAGAGTGCATTCAGAATCTGCGCAAACATATGACCAAATCTGCCTGCAGGTGGAGTCACATGCACACGAAGTCCTCTTCGGGATGGCTTTCGAATACATTAACCCAAAAGAAGCACTGATAGACATCGGGATAGGCACCGGCGTGTGCTCTAAGCTTTTTCACAAGGCAGGTTTGAAAATTTATGGCGTGGACAACTCGCAAGAAATGCTCGCCGTCTGCAGAAAGAAAGGGTTTGCAACGGAACTGAAAAAACACGATTTGTGCTCTGGTAACTGGCCTTTTGAGGCTCAGGCGTTTCACCATGCCATCTGCTGCGGCGTGTTCCACTTCATTCCCGATTTAATCGTTTTCTTTCAAGAAACCCGCCGCGTTCTAAAGGACAAGGGCACCTTCAGCTTCACCCTAATTGACGGAAAGGGAAAAACCTCCTATGTGGACTCTGGCATCCACATTTACTGCCACGACGAAAACGCGATACTTCCTCTTGCATCTGGCTGCGGTTTTTCTTTGCTTAAACGACTGCCATTTTCTACCTTCAAAGACCCCCGCAAACAGGAAACAGTGCATTTTAAGGCTTACACCCTAAGAAAAACATAGCTTTACACATCAAAACTTAAAGCTCCCCCCTGAAGTGTTCTACAGCAGAGGCAGACTCATGGTGAACAGACGTTATCCGGACCAGCCCGTTGTCGGTGTTGGCGCAGTAATCCTCAAAGGAGACAAAATGCTCTTGGAAAAGCGCGGAAACCAACCCGCTAAGGGGCAGTGGACCATTCCAGGCGGCGTGGTTGAAGTTGGCGAAAGCTTGGAAGAAGCAGTTATCAGAGAAACCCTTGAAGAAACCGACTTAGTTGCCTCAGAGCCGCAGCTTATCGATGTAGTTGACCAAGTGCATCTGGACGCGGAGGGCAAAATCGAATACCACTACGTCATCGTGGATTTCATTGTAACCGTATCTGGTGAGCCTCAGGCGGGTAGCGACGCCGACGAACTCAAATGGGTACCTGTCGATGCTGTAGAAAGGTACGATTTAACGCCCTCTTTTAGAAGATTCTTTGTCAAAAATCAAACAAAACTACAAAGCATAACCTCGACATAGAAATGTCCTTTGAACGCGCCGAGCATATCAAATCCAATACCGTTAATTCTTGACTCACGTTTTGGCTTTCATTACCCATATAGTTCGCCAGCATTTTATAGCTGTGTTTGCATATGTCTAGGTAGTTCTATACATTAGCCCATCGTTATGTCTACTGAAAATGCGTAGATTTGCTAAACTGAATGAAGGGTGGCGCCTAATTTAGCATCGTTTAAATGTGCCTTAACAATTGGCGAACCACTGGTGGTTGTTGAACTGCGACATCGTGGACGCGGTGTGATTTGCACGTTTGCCTAGTTTTGGAGCGGTCATATTTGGATGCTAATAGCAATTGTATGCAGAAACCGAGGAGGAGGGAGCCGAGGGCTCCTGCAACTGTTGAATGTTGTTTTTTCTATGAGGCGAAGAACAGTCGGGTTTCGCCCATCGTTTTCAAATCCAGCGAACGCACCCGTGTAACCATGGGAAAGTCTCGGACAACCCGCCCCAAGGTAAGGCAGTTGTGCGGCGGCAAATCCCGTGCAATGCTGCGAACCGTTTCAGCGTCTACGCGTGCAGCTCGGCTGACCACATCCAAGTCATGTTCGTTGGTGAAGTTAAACAGGAAAATGTTGTCCGCTTGCCTGTAGATGGTCTCCTGCACCGTGTCAGGCTGGTTAGTGATGAACGTGGTGAATATGCCAAAGTGCCGCATGCGTGTGACGATGTCGTCCCAGTAGGTTTCCCGCAGGTACAGGTGTGCCTCCTCGGCAAAGAGGAAAACCGCTTTGAGTTTCCAGTTTTGCAGCGAATCCACAAGCTTGCCCAAGACGTATTCGACGACGATTTGGCGGTCTATGTTGCCGGTGTTCTTGAGGTTGATGATGATTGCGCCGCCGCTGTCCTTAGCCTTGAGCAGGCTGTCATCAAGCAGGGCTGCTTCGGTGAGGTTGTCAGTGAAGAAACCAGAGTTAACCAGCGAAAAGTAGCGGCTGGCAAGAGCGTCACGGACATGCTGGTTACAGTTGCAGTTTCGGATGGCTTCGTGGAGTTCGGCGAGGGTGAGTTTGCTTTGGTCTTTGAGTTGTTTCCAGATGCGTTTGAACTCCCGCGCCGAAGTTCCAGGCAAATGCAGCGCGTTGACGAGGATGCCTAAAACGACGTTGAGGTGGAGTTGGTTTATGGCGACTTTGAAGTTTTGGCTGGGCGTGAGGGCGTAGATGCGGTCGTAGTATATGTTTCGTTTGCCGTCGTTGGTCATGCCGATGCTGCCATACTCGCCGTTAAGGTCAAAGACGACGACAGTGGCTTTGTAGCCCACAAGACTAGCCATAAGCAGCTTGCTGAGGTGGCTTTTGCCGCAGCCCTTCTTGCCTGTGATGATGTTTAGTGTGCCGTCTAAGGCGGTGGCGTCGATGGTGAGTAGCGAGGAGTCTTTGGTTCCGCCCAAAATGATGGGTCGCTTGCCATCCACGTTTGCCAGCTTCATCAGCGCGGGTACCGACAGCTTCCGAATCAGCGACTGGGAACGGCTGGGCAGCCAGCTGCTGCTGGGGCTTAGCATGTTGTTTTCGAGGGTGGCGCGGATTTTGCACACTAGCAAGCTTGCGTCTTGGATGTAGGTTATGTGGGGCGCGATTTCCAGCGGGTCAATGTCTTCGCCCTGAATCGGTTCACCTCCATCAGGCAACGTACGCAGAAGCTCCTCCAACACACCTGGCACCGCGGCAAACTGCACATCAATCACCTGCACAATCAGCGCCTTGGCAGCTTCTGTGTCTTCGACCATGAGGTAGTCGCCTTTTTCGGCGCATTCGTTGGGGAAGCTGAGGATTTGGATGATGTTGCCTTCTTTTCGGTAAAGCTTCATGCAAACCCCTCCCTGCCAAACGGGCCAAACAGCAGTCGATGCATGTCTGGACGGTTGACAATTTGGATTCCGTGCCGGCGCGTGATGAAGTGCTGCATCGCCAAAACCTCATTTGCCGTAAACGTACACAAAATATGCGCCAGCCGCAGCGTCTCGGGGTAGCTGTTTTGGAGCACGTCGTTGCCCAGCAGCTTCTCGACGGCTTCAAAGCGGCTCTGCAACGGGACTTCGCAGTCAATGTCAAGGCGAAAAGCCATGTTGGCTTTGTGCAGCCGCGCCACATAGACATCACCCAACGGAACCATAGGCGCCTTAAACCGCAGCCCCGTGGTTTCCAGCAGGTAAGGCGCTTCGCCACTGGGCAGCAGGTCAGTTATGAGGTAACCGTTGGCGCGCAGACTGGTAGCTTTGCTGAACGCGAGAACGGTGTTGTTGTTTCTGCGGGCAAGGGTGAGGATTTCGCGCATGCGGTGCACGGGCGTGTCCATGGTGCCTGAGATGAGGCTGCCGTCAAAAAGCAGGACGGCGTTGTTTGTGGTTCGAGCGAGGCGATTTTGCATCCACCGCTCCAGAATGCTGGCGAGGCGCGTGGGCATTTGCATCAGCGGCGGGGTGGCTTGGCGGCTGCCGGTGTAGGGGGTGTGGAAACAGTCGCGTTCGAGGTTGCTGTAGACGGCGTTTTTGTTTTCTTCGGTTATGTGGAAAATGAAGGGACCCAGCCGAGTGTAGTGGTAGCGGCGGTTTTTTTGTTGGACGGTGGCGCCGCGGATGGCGATGATGATGCCGGTTTTGGTTTCGCCGATTTTGATGGTGGAGGTGTCGACTGCTGCGCTGGGGGTTGGTTGGTGGCTTGGTGGGCGGGGGAGGGGTGTGCGTTTGAGTTGGAGTTGCGTGGGGCATTCTTGATGAAGTTCGGGGGTGAGGGTTTGGGGGGTGGGTTGGAGGTTTGTGTTGTGGGCTTGGCGGAGGCTGTTGATGCTGAGTTCTATGAAGCGTGTGGGGAGGGGGGTGTCGGTTGTGGGTTGTGGAAAGTTATATTTGGGGGTTGTTGTTATTGTGTATTGTTCAATCACCAAGATTCACCAATATGCAATATCTATTGGTGCAGTAAATAAATGTTGCGCTTGTACATCATGCGCAATACAATATACAATAACAGCAGAAGACGAGACCGTGACCGAACCCCAAAAACCACCCATCAAAGTCAAAATGAAAATCGGCGACATAGAATTCGAAATCGAATCCCAAGAAGACCAAATCCAAACCGCCGTCGACCGCATCCTCGCAACCGTCACCACCCGCCTCAAAGACCTCCCCACCTCGGTCCCGTCACCAACCGAACGCCAAGCTCCACCCCCAAGAGCCGAAACCTGCAAAGGCATCATCCAAAAACTCTGGGAAGAAAACTGGTTTGCTCAGCCCAAAGGCTTAGAAGACGTGCATAGCGAACTGGCAAGGCGAGGTTTTCACTATGACCGAACCGCCGTAGCCCATGCATTGGTGGACCTGGTTAAGGATAATGTGCTTACACGCATCGGCAGACCACGTAGGTACCAGTACGCCCAAAAACGACCTCCACCCTAAACAATAGACACAATTATGAAGGATATAGGCAAAAATGCCTACATAGGCACCCGTGTCTATATCCTACATTGATTTTGGCATAGCATAACCCCCCTTTTGTTCGGGAAGGTTTGCATATTTTTTCGTTCAGATTAATGTCCACGGTTTAACGCCTTAGGCGAGCGACTCACTTGTGGCTTGTTTTGGTCAAAAGAACCTGCGTTCTACGGTTGCCGCCTGTTCCGTTAAGGTTGCTGCAGATGCCGTCTCCAAGTTAGCGTGCTTACAAACACGAGCGCATAGCAAGCTAACGCCAGTAGCATTGCTGTCGAGAGTCCCATCATGATGCCTATGCCCGTTGCCAGAACCGAGCCCAACACGGAAGTTACACCGTTAATTGCCCACATCCATGGAACACTGATTTTGGTGTTCGCCGCGATGATGCTGATTCCTGTGGGGAAAGGTATGCCCATGAAGAAGCCCAGCGGAAATATTAGGGCAATTGTTATGGCGCTTCGAGCTATGGCATCCAAGGGAAGCAGGGCGTTTAGTAGAGGGTTTAAGATGAAGTAGTACGTTCCTGCTATGGCTGTGATGGCTAAACATGCAAAAAGCACTGTTTTAGAAGCATCCTTGGTTTTGATGAATTTGCCTGAGAAACTGCCAACCCCGGTGGACAGAAGTAACGTGAACAGGATAACTTCAAGTGATCTGGTTGGGTAGCCTAGAAACAGGATGAACTTTTGCACCAGCGTGATTTCGATAAGCATGTAGCCTGCGCCCAACGCTGCAAAGTAGAGAATAAACGGTGCTGCCTTGGCGAGTTTGCCTTTGCCTTCGGAGCGTTTGCGCACTAGCGGAACCACAGAAACCCCTGCTGTGGCGATGATGGCAAACAGCATCAGGGGCGTTAGGCTTTCGGGGATGCCTTTTTCGAAGTCAAAGAAGTAGGGGTTGTCATCTGTGGCGGGGCGAATTTGGCTGTTGGAATTGGCGTAGAACTCTTCTAAGGTGACTTTGCCTGTGAGGAGGTCAGCGTAGGGCTCCTGCGTTTCAATGTAAGGTGCGTGGAGGACGGCGTGGTTTTCACCCATCTCCAGTGTTTCTATGTTCACGGTTTGTGCTTCAAGCTGCGTGAAAGGCACCTTCTTTAGCATAAACAAGGCCGCAACTCGCCCCGGCTCATACTCCCAAGTGGTCACAGACATGTATTTGCCCACATCCTCTGGCGCAACCCCCTCCGCTATCAAAAGCTCCGTAGCGGTGGTTACCAGTTTGGGGACTTCTTTGATGAATCGTGTGATGCTTAAGACGCCGTTGTTTGTTAGGTGGTTGTAGTATTGCTGGAAGGCTTCTTGGGTGTAAAGGTAGTTTTCTGCTAAAGCGTAGCCGCCTGACGCAAGTGCAGCCCAGGAGTCAACCATGGTTAAAACGATGACATCGTACTGTTCGGTTGAGCGGCTTATGTAGCTTCGTCCATCAGCCACCACTTCGTGCACATCATCGTAGGGTGCGATGCCGTCATCGTAGCTGTATATGTCGCCGCCTTTTGCCCCAAGACTCTTGACCACATCAATCACGATAGGGTTCAGCTCAACAGCCGTCACCAATTTCGTACCGCCATGGAGCGCGGTGAGTACGTCTCCGCCGCCTCCTGAACCGATAACTAACGCGTGCTTGGGGTCCTCCACTATTGTGTAGGGTGTGTAGTAAATCATGTCTTTAAGAAAAGTTGCATCATTCAGCGTTCCGTTGAAGCGGTATACGTTGGTTCCTGCGTCTGCGTCGATGTAGATGCTGGCTGCGATGGGGCTGCCCGCTGGGAAACCCTCTACTACGTCGACTCGGGAGAACGAGTTCCAGTCAGTGTAAACGTCCGTGAGTGAGGGGTCCTCTAAGGCGCGGTATAGGGATTTGCTTTCGTTGGGTTCTGCTCTTAGCCATAGGGTCTGTGCGTTGGTTGCTAACATGCCCGAAGACAATACCAACACGGCTAAACTGAAGGCTATGAATTTACGTTTTTTAGTGGCAAATGCAAAGAGTGTTCCCGACACAGCTATGATTAAGCCGACCAAAAGCACGGCGGATTCAGCGCTTAGTGGTCCTAGGACGGGCTCCACCATGAAGCAGCCTAAGCTTGCCCCAATCATGTCTGCAAAGTACAATGCGTAGACGGTTTTGCTTTGGCTTTGAAAGACTGAGGATATGCAGATGCCGCAGAAGAAGAATGGAACCATAGACACGGCATAGAACACGTATAACGCGTAGACTGAAATTGGGAACTGCAAAATCACATACAACACTGCTGGAATGGAAAGCGAGAAAGTCAGGGTTGCAACCGTTGCTATCTCCATGGAAGGTGCTTTTCTTCCGATGTAGTGCGCAAAAACTCCGCCAAACCCGAGCCCAAACATGGCGACGGAAACAGCAATGAAGGCGTAATGGTACCAGATGACAGTTGAGAATAATCTTGTTATTAAGATTTCCAGCATCAGGCTGGAGAAGGAAACCAGCATAATGCCCACTAAGACAAGGGTTTTATTTTTTTTCATTTTGTCGTTTTGTCCGTTCACATCTGCGTGCATCGATTTCTTTCCAGCATCAAACAGATGAGTATCTGAAATTTAATTTTCTGCATGTGTGAATCACACTGACACCCCACAAAGTTTAACAGTGCGTACACCCATGGAACCGCACACTACCCGCAGGGGTTATGGCTTTGGAACACACGTACGTGCAAACATTAACTGGATTGGGGCTTACTTCTTGCCAAAGCCGCGTCTATCTTGAACTCGTACGTTTAGGTTCTTCGTCTGCAAAAGCAATCTCCGCAGCAGCACAGGTCACCCGTCAGGATGTTTACCGCATCATGCCTGCCCTTCAGGAAATGGGGTTAGTTGAAACTGTTATTGACTCTCCCACTCTTTTCAACGCCATACCCATCGAAGAAGGCGTTTCCATCCTGATGAAACGCAGGAAAAAAGAAAATGATGAGCTCCGTGTAAAAACGCGGCACTTGCTGGCAAACTTCCGAGCCAAAGAAACAAAGCATCTTCCCCAAGAACACGCATTTGTTTTGATTCCTCCAAAAGAAACTGATGTTCGGCGGCGAAAACGCTCCCTCTCCAAAGCTCAAGAAACCTTTGACGCCATCAGTTCTAAGAAGCGTTTTTCTCAAGCGGTTTTTCATATGTTTGAGACCTTAAGTGCAGCGGCAGACCGCGGCGTGAGGATTCGTTTGATAACGGAGCGTCCTGAAGAAGGTGGATTGCCTAAGGAATTGGAGCATTTGGCAAAAAATGCTCGTGTGGAAGTTCGTTTTCTTGAGTATCCTCCTAAGGCGGTTGTGAACATTGTTGATGGTTTGGAGGCTTCAATTTTGACTTTGGGGTCTGCGGGTTGGGCGCAGTCGTCTTCTTTGTGGACCAGTAATCCTAGTTTTGTGGCTGTGGTTCAAGACCATTTTGATTCAACTTGGAGTAAAGCGTTACCTTTAGCTTTGGCTGAGGCGCGTCCCCGTAAATGTTGGACTTAACGCAAATTATCGGTCTGGGTGTTTGAGGCAAAAATTATAACTCAATGCTTAGGAATAGTAGCGTGGGGACTACCAATGAAGAGTGTGGTTGTTTATTATTCTCGAACGGGAAACACCAAGTTTATAGCAGAAACCATCGCCGCCCAACTATGTGCCGATCTATGTGAAGTTACGGATAAAACAAAACGTGACGGTAAACTGACCTATTTGACAGGCGGATTTGCCTCTTTGCGGGAAAAACCCACAGAAATTGAAGTCTCCAAACCCGTCGGCGTCTATGACTTGGTGGTTGTGGGTTCGCCTGTGTGGGCAGGAAAAATAGCCCCCGCTATCAGGACATTTCTAAAAACCACTGACCTGTCCCAGAAACTTGTTGCATTATTTGTGACGTTAGGCGGAGACAAACCTGAACACGCGTTGCAGAACATGAAGACGGCGTTCGCGGCGAAACAATTAGTCGGCGAGTTCGGAGTTACCTCCGCATTGGATAAGCGGGAACAAACCTTGGCGCAAGTGGCTGCTTGGTGTAGCAAACTGCAAAAATCACTTAACTAAAACCCGAGAAAACAAATTACGCTTCTGAAGTCTGCTTGTTGAGCCACTCAAAAATGGCTCCTGCAGCTTCTTGGTCCAGCACGCGGTCGGAAGCATTGTAGTGCAGCGCCGCTTGAGCATCAAGTTTCTCACGGGGCGTCTCTTCATGCTTCAGTATATGATTCGCGTTTTCTGGGTACACAAACTCTGCCAAGCCGTTTTTGGCAGCCGCAGCTTCCAGGGGCTTCCCGTCTGCTTGCCAGTCAGTTTGGATGTCCTTTTTGCCAATAACCACCAGCAATGGAGCATCGAGTTTGGCTATAGCTTTTGCTGGGTTGTATATCCATAATTCGCGGGCAAAGGGCAAGTTAAATGGCGTTGCCAAACTTAGCAACAGTTGTTTCATACCCTCAGGCAGAGACGCGTCAGGAACTACTGGTTTGCCCTCGACAAATGCGGCAATGGCAGCGTCATAGTACTTCATTGTGGATTCTGCGTCTGGTAACGCTGCGACTTGGCTGAAAATCTGACTACGCGCCACTTGACCAACGGCTCTTCCAGGGGCACCTGTGAGCACGAAACCTCTGAATCTGTGCTGCTTAGCTTCAAGTTGGTAGTTTAAGGCGTGAATGGCGCCTTCGCTACTGGAAAGCACAAACAAGTCCGAATCATCTCCCTGCCTCTCAGCCACTATGGTTTTAACGGCGCCAGCCAATTCGTCAACGTGGCTTTGCATGCTGATTTTACCTTTCAGCTTCATCGCAGCCTCTTTTGCATGTGGTCCCGAGGCACGTTTATCATAACGTAAAGTCAAAAACCCCTGATGTGCGAGGGCTTCCGCCAGCAGCTTGCCGCTGCCGTTGGTTCCGGGCAAAAGAGGTGAGCACCAATCGCGGTCGGTTGGTCCACTGCCCGCCACAAACACTACTGCACCGCATGTTTTCTCGCTTTTTGGGTAAGTCAATGTGCCGTAAACAGGAATCTCGTCGACTATCCATTGTGTTTCTTTGTTTTCGATTTGCTGATTTTGTGGCATGCTTTCACAGTGTCTCCAGTGATATCTGGTTGTGGGGTAACTTAAACAGTGTGACAGCGTGGTTGCAGCGTAACTATGCTAGAATTGCTTCTTGTCCTAAGAGAGCTTTTTGGAATAAGTCTTGGATTGCGGCGGTTATGCTGCCTGCGTAGCGTGGTCTCACTACTTTTTCGGAGAACTCTATGAGCAAGGCAGGTGGCACATTGTGGAATGCCAAGTCTGTGAGGAGGTCATCTTCTGTGACTAAGGTTGCGTTTTTTCGTTTCATGCATATTCGCCTACAGACTGCCTCTATGCCTATCTCTTTAAAAAGAAACATGCCCCAGCGACTCACTTGGGCAGGGGGGAGGGAGCAGTGAAACTGAAAGCGCGAGTTCGAATGAAGTAAAAAGGGCGGTTCCTGCTTGGGTTATGCTGCAGCGGCTATGCTGTTGACGATGAATATGAACAGGGCAATCACCGCTATGAATACTGCACCCAAGAAAACCGTTAAGCCTTTTTCATGTTTTCCAAACTTCAACGACAAAACTGCGTTGACTGCTGGAAATATGGCGCCGATTCCCAAAAGAAACAGCAGTTCCGATTTGTTTCCCCAACGGTTGGCTACGCCGTCAAACCCAAAGTGGACAGGCACCGTTTCTGGAAGGGCAGCATAAACCGCAAAAAAGTAACCCACAAAAACAAGGTACGCCCCAAAGACGGCTAAAACCTGCGCGTAAACAACCCACTGGCCCGCCCCCCGGCTGAGGTCTGGCTTTGTTATAACCCCCTTTACGGCTCCTACAGTTTTAGCCTTTGCCGCTTCAAGAAATTGGAGCGGTTGTGCAGGTGAAAGCACCAGTTTTTCTCCATCCACCAACGTAAGAACCACAAATTCCCCATCAATTCTCGTAGCATAAACGTGCGCATTGCCTATGCTGGTTCGAAATAAGCCCCAATGAAGCCCGGGCAGGCTTGCTCCAAACAGCCGCAAATTCAGCTTTAACTCTGCAGCTTCCACTGACGCAATTTGTTGGTAGGCTATTTTTTTCTTGATTAACCCGATATTTACTTGAACATGTGTGTTTGAGAGCTGGTATTTCATGTGCCCTGCAGAAAACGTGAGGTAACCCAGCAGGAGAAGCACCGCAAGCAGAACCGAACCCATTACTGCAGTGAAGGCTACGGGTCCCTGCAAAAACAGAAACATCAATGCTCCAATTGGAACTGCAAGAATGACAAGAAAGATTATTCCGTAGTAATTTGACTTTGAGGAATGTGTAGGCTCGTAAGCTGTGACGTTTTCGGGTGGCATTGCATTATTCACGTATGCGTTGTTATTATAGTCGTTTCATACTGCCTGCTTTTTCCCTTGTTTGGATAGGTTTTTGGGTACATAGTTTATTGAGAAAACCCTTTTACTCTCTAAACCCCCACTGTAAGGCTATGTCTTCTACAAAACGAATGATTGTTGACTGGAAGGGGCAGCTCCGCCTTGAGGCTGCAAACGAAAAAGGGCTTTTGGTGCGGTTTGATGCACCCAAAGAGCACGGCGGCGAAGAAAGTGCCCTTTCCCCAATGGAAAACGTGCTCGCCAGCTTAGCGGCATGCAGCAGCTTCCATGTTCTGACAATCCTGAAAAAGAAACGCCAAACCGTCACGGGCTACTCTGTTGAGGCAACCGCTGAAAGGAGAGACGAGCCCCCGCGGGTCTTCACCAAAATTCACCTCAAATACGTCATTAAAGGCGAAAACCTCGACCCCCACGCTGTGGAGACCGCTATCAAACTCTCCGAAGAAAGTTATTGCTCGGTGGGCGGGATGCTAAAAAAAGCTGTTCCTATAACCTCTTCCTTCGAAATCAACCCCTAAACACCACGACGGACCCGAGCAACCGCATATTGCTGCCTATTTGGCGTTTTATCTTCGGCAACTGCCACGCATGCGGTGCCTTTCTTTGCGACGTTTCTGCTACTGCTATGATAGTAAGAGAATTTTTTTCATCACGTCGATGCCTTTTTGGGTTATGAGGTAGTCGCCTTTGTTGTCTTCTTGGGCAATCAACCCCGCATCCAGTAGCTTTTTGACGTGAAAAATCAGGTGCCCTCCCTTCAGGTTGGTTATTTGGGTTAATCGTGAGAAGCTGTTTTTGCCCTCGTAGGTGCTGAGCAGGATTTTAAGCCGCACGGAATTTGCCAGTGGCTCCAGTACCCCCTCCACAAGCTTGGCTATGTTTAGTTCTTCGTTTTGTTTGTCTTCGGCGTTTTTCTCAACCAGAACCACGGTTTGGAACGCCCGCTTTTCGCGTTTTAGTTTTTTCTGAAAATTTCGGTGGCAGGCTTCACAGGGTGCTCCTTTGGCTTTTTCTGTGATCTGTTTTGCATGGTCGATTTTGGAGTCAAAGTCGGCTAAGGTGTCGGTGGAGTTTGATTCTTTTATGGCTTTGAGGTTTTCGTTGGCGATTTCTGCGAATTTTTTTATGCAGTTGGGTTGGTTTTTGCATTGGGCGTCGGTGAGGTTTTGAAGGTCTTCGTTGAGTTCTTCTTGGAGTTGGTTGGCGAAAAGGAGACGGCGGTTTTGGGTTAAGGCTTCTTCGACGGCTTTTATGCGTTCTTTGAGGATTGAGCCTTCAAGTCGGTTTAGTTCGGCTCGGAGGGTTTTGATTTCGGTTTTTAGTTCTTCGATGGCGGTTAGCATTGTTTGGTTGTTTGGGTTGGTCATGTTTTCCCTCTACAAATTGGTATATTTTTGTTACCTAAAACTATATAAAAATATCTGAGTGACTTGACCAATACAGGAGAAACAAACATGACGAACCTCTTAATCGCCTACTACTCCAAAACTGGAAACACCGAAAAAATCGCCAGCCTCATAGCCGAAGGCGCCAAAACCACACCCCAAACCACCGTAGTGGTCAAAAAAGCCCAAACCATAGACGCCAAAGAAGCCGCCCAAGCCGACGCCTTCGCAATTGGCTCCCCCACATACTTCAGCCTAATGTCTGGGCCAACCCTAACCCTACTCACGGAACTGTATTTTGTTCGTGACCAGCTAGCCGGCAAACCCATGGTAGCATTTGCCACAGGCGGCGGCAGCCAAACTAAAGCCGTGGAAAACATCGAAAGTGTCCTAAAAGCCTTCAACCCCAAACTACTACAACCCGGACTGGCTGTGGGCAACACAGTTTCGGACGCCGACGCCCAGCAAGCAAGAAAACTGGGAGCCGACTTGGCTAAAGCCGCAGCAGAAACCAAAGCAACTTAGCAACAATTGCCGCCGTAAATTGCGGCGCCTTCTTTTTTCTGGAAGACAGCAACAAAAGGTGAATTCCCAGATTTTTCGAAGCTCTTTGCGTGCTGCTGAGTGTGGTCTCTAAGGTATAAAGGTTTGTTGGGCTTTGGGTTGCTGCGGTTCAAATCTGGGTGTGTTCAGCTGAGGGGTTTACTGTTTTTCCCAGTAGATGGTTGTTATGGTGGTGTCTATTTGATCTATTACCCTGCCCTCTTTGGTTATGACTGTAAGGTATTCTTTGATTTTGTTGATTTCATCGGCTGTTAGCTGCTTGGCCATCATTGTTCTGCCTATGTAGTAGGAGCATGCATCCTCATACGTTTGGTTCATGTCCCAAATCTGTTTTTCATACGCAAGCTTTGGCAAATACCCATTCCCAAACAGCATCCCCATGATGTAGGTGCGGTCTTTTCCACAGTTTCCTTCATCATCAGCTACGCCTGCAATCTTGTGAACCTGCTGCAAAACCGGCTCCACCATCTTGCTGGGGTTGGATATTACACAAAACCGTTTGCTTGCAGCGTTCATTTTTTTGATTGTGGCGGCATTGCAGATTGCGGGAGTTGTGTGGGCAAACACCAAATCAAAATGTTCCTTGAAGCCTTGTTGCTCAAGGTCTACGGCGTTCCAATCCAGAACGGAAAGGGCTACGTTGGGTATTTGTTCTTTTTCGAGTTTTTCTTTTCCTTGCTGTATCATTTTAGGGGACAAATCTACTCCTGTTACAGAATGCACCTTTTGAGCCACCGCCATGGAGTATACGCCCACTCCACACCCAACATCGAGCACGTCATAGTTTTGGGCTAACATGTGCTCTTGGTCCAGCAGTTGCAGGAATTTGTTGTCCTGAAAAGTCGGCATTAAATTGTAAATTGGGTCTTGGGCTTGAGAATCCCATAATTGCACTTGCGACTGGGTATCCTTGTTTTGTGACACCCAGCTTTTTTCGATTTCTTCAATAGCCATGCAGTATTACTCCAGTTGTTTAGAGTGTTACTGGCTTTGTAGGTTTTACCTGTTTTATATAAACTTTGGCAACCCCCAAATTGTGTGCTTTCAAAAGTGGTGGGGCTGGGGAGATTTGAACTCCCGTCACGAACGCCCGAGGCTCATAGCCTGGACCATGCTAGCCGACAGCCCCACAAGCGGCTACGGTTTATGTTCTTTGGGCAGACATGAACATAAGTGTTCCTCAACAAAAAGGTTCACCCTTGTCTTGTCAAGTTTTCTTGAGGCGCTTGGATTAAGTCAAGAAAGTTTGACCAGAAAACACGCTTGTTTCCGTTCTGTTTAGTCAAAAAACCTTTACAAAAACCCTTTTTTACGCTGAAAATCCTAGACAAATTGGGCTTCGGCTCAGGCACAGTTTGAACAATTGGAGAAGTAGGGTATGTTTGACCTTAAAAAAGCGTTTGCCGCTGCTTTACTTGCAGTGGCAGTTTTGGTTTTGTATTATTTTCTCAGCGGCAAAGGGTTTGGGTTAAGCAGCAGCAACTGGGTGCTGGTCGCATTAAACATTGGCTTCTTCAGCCTATTCTTCCTGTTCATACCCTTCAAACGCAAAGTCAAACGCCGCCACGCCAGCATATACCTCGCCTTCATCGTAGGCTTATACGCCGAAATGTACGGCGTCCCCTTAACCATGTACTTCTTCACCTGGGCGTTTGGCTACAACAACGTCTACACCCTTGAATTCCTACTCTCCGGAGTTTTAGGACCTGAACTGTTCTACGCAGTCTTCACGTTCTTCATATTTCCCGCAACCGCCCTCGTAATGGTCGCTGGCATCTTGCTTATTGTGTTTGGCTGGAGAGACATCCACCGCGGCAAAGCAACCAACCAACTGGTTTCAACTGGCATCTATGGGCGAATTCGGCATCCCCAGTACTTGGGTTTTCTGCTCCTCACGCTGGGCATGAACCTGGAGTGGACCACCATATTCACGTTTCTGCTCTGGCCCGTACTGGTCGTCATGTACTATCGGCTGGCAAAAGAAGAAGACATGGACAATCAGGAGCAGTTCGGCGAAGAATTCCAACAATACAAAAACCGTGTCCCAGGCTTCCTGCCCCGGCTAACCAAACCCCACTTCACCTTGAAGCAGGCAAACCCCAAACGCTTCCCACAGACATAACTTCCCCAAACCACCACGTTTTTTTGTCTGGAGAAACCTAAATAGGCTTGCCGCGTTCACGCTTTAGCAGAACGCTTCGGAGAAGTTACATGCCCCAAAAAAACCGACGATACACCCTCAAAACCAAAGAATCCAAACAAATCCTCACCCAAGCTTCCGAAAAACTCAAACTCAACCTTGACAACCTCGTAGGCGCAAAAGCCAATGTGGAAATTGTAGAAGCCGACTTTGGTGACCTGCTGCTTATCGACGGCACGCCTCTGCTTTTTAGGACCGCGGGACTGGTTTTTCCCACGTTAATGGCGGAGGCAATTGTGACGCGGCTGCCCAAAGTCGTGGTGGATATGGGGGCGGTCAGGTTTGTCTGCAACGGCGCCGACATCATGGCTCCAGGCGTGGTCCGCTACGACGGAGACTTCGCAGCTGGCGACGTGGTTGTGGTTGTGGATGAAAAACATGGCAAGCCGTTAGCTCTAGGTGAATCGCTATACCCTTCAACCGAAGCCCGCGGGATTAAGCAGGGACCTGTCGTTAAAAGCCGGCACTGTGTGAGCGATAAAGTTTGGAATTTCGCCAAGTTGTCGACTGAGTAAACCGCGTGTGGCTTTTTCGGTGACAATCCATGCATATGCCAACGACTTTCACGTTTTCGACACGTTGCTGCCTACCCAGCAAGCCTTTTCCAAGTACAGTGACGTAGCCGAGAGGTTTGCCGCATTTCTGGCATCGGACTGGTTCGTTTTCGTTCATTTGGGTCACTTCCATTTAGTGAGGATTTCTTCCCGCCGAAACGTCGCTTTAGCCACGTAAAACAACGCCAAATCCGCCACCGCAAGCGCGCCTGAAACAACCAAGCCTAAGGTGACCAGCGGGATGGAGGGGATGGAGGTTGCAAGTATCATCACCATCAGCAGGGGCAAGATGATTAAGCCGCCCAGTTGCTGAGCAGCGCGGATATCGTTGACGCGGGAGGAAATGATGACGTTAGCTTCAACGCTTAAAACGCAGGCAAGCGGCGTCATTAACCCCATGACAACTGCCCAGTAGAGGTTGGGCAACAGCCAAACACCCAGCGTCATCGAGGACCATACGTCGATTATGACCACAAAGATGGCGGTGCCTATGTATGTGGCGCCTATGCAGGGAATGAAGGAGGCGAGGCTTTTGCCAAACAGCAACTCCGCATCCGTGGTTGGCGTTGCCAGAAGCGGCTCAAGGCTTTTTTCCAGTTTTTCGCCTACAAAACTGTACGATGCAATGATGGTGGGCAGCACGGCGGCGATGACCACAAAGTACGCCGTGAACATGTCAATGAGCATGTAGGCGGTTTGCACCATTTGCGGGTTGTTTATGCTGCTGGCTCCGGCGGTTATCGAGAAAATCAGGATGCCTGGAATCAAAATGCCCATAAGCAGGGGTAAAGCAACAAGCGAGTACGTGATGTACTTGTTTTTCTTAAACACCGATAGGTCTTTTGAGGCAACTATCCACGCTTTTGCAAATCTCACTATGCCTTCGCCTCCCTAATCAACTTTAAGTACACATCTTCAAGTGTGGACTTAAGCTCGGTCACGTACTGTACATCTCCACCCGCAGCCACAATCGCCCGCACCAAGTCTGGGTTATCCTTCTCAGGGTGATCCATATCCAATACGAGTTTGTTATCGACGACCCGAACATTACTGACCGAATTGAGCTTTTCAACTGACCTCGTTATCTCGTCGGTTACCATCTGCAGATGCACGATAGTCTTGCGACTGTAAAGGCTCCGCTCCAACTCCTTGGGTTCACCGACAGCAATAAGGCGGGTTTTGAGGATGCCTATGCGGTCACAAAGCCGTTCCGCCTCATCTAAATTGTGCGTGTTGAGAAAGATGGTGTTTTTTTCTTTTTTGAGCTCCAACACAAAATCCCGCACCGTCTTGGAGGCTTCGGGGTCGAGGTTGGCGGTGGGCTCATCCAAAAAAAGCAGCTTAGGTTCATGGATGAGGGCGCGGGCGATGGCGATTTTTTGTTTGGTGCCTTTGGAGAAGTTGCCTACGTTTTCGTCGCGGCGCTCCCAGATGCCCAGCAGCCGTAGCAGCCGCTCGATGTTTTCGCTTCGTTTCTCTGGGGGGACCTCGTAGAGTTTGCCGTAAAAATCCAAGTTACGGTATGCGCTTAGGTTATCATATAAGCCTACGTTTTCAGGCAGTAGCCCCACCATTTTGCGGATAGCAAGGCAGTCGGATTCTTTGCCTGACTCGTAGCTGCCGATGTGGGCTTTTCCACTGGTTGGTGTGATGAGGCAGCAAAGCATACGCACCGTGGTTGTTTTCCCCGCGGCGTTCGGTCCAAGAAACCCAAAAACTTCGCCGTCTCTAACTTTGAGGTTAAGGTTATCCACAGCAGTCAGGCTGCCGAATTTGCGGGTTAAATTTTCAGTTTCAATCATCCGCAAGAGCCCCTTAAAGTTGACTCTAATTAGGGCTTTTGGTATTTAGATTCTTCTATCCACCGCTTCTTTGTCGTCCTTGAGCAACTGGAGCTTAAGTTGATTTTTTCCCAGATATTTGCAGTTGTTGGGAAACGGTTTAGGTTTTTTCGTACTTGGAATCTTCGATGCGTTTGCGTTCCAGCTCCTCCTCAGAGATGTCCCTTTCAGGCTCCTGCTGGTTTTCCTGCGGAGGATACGTTATGGGGTCTGGGACGCTGGAGTAAATGTTGAGCCAACTGCGTTTGCCGCAGGCGGGGCACTTCACATAGTGAAGAGGACCCACGTGAGGCGCGAAAACTGCGCCGCCTAACCCTTGCTCGAAAACTGCCCCACATTTCTTGCATTTAACCCGAGCCATATCTTTTCGTCCTGATGCCTGTTATTGTTGCATCAATTGGAGCAAATGTAGTTAAGCTTTTCCAAAACAGAAAAACAAACACGACACCAACCGAAAACTATGGTCCAATAGTTGGTTTATGGCTTTTTTTTCGGATCCTGCTTTTTCGCCAAGAGACATGGCAGAGGCTTTTTGGGAATTCGGATTTTCAATCTGAAATCGTCGGTCACAAGCGTCTTATACGCCTTCAACAATACGCCTTTCAATAGGTGATTTCGAATACGTTAATTAGGGAACCAACCTATTTCCCTTGTGGAGTGACGTTTATGGCGGTCTTGATTGATGACATCGGAAGCTTTCCCTTACCCCACGCCATAAGTCAAGAAGCGTTCAGCCGTGCCTATGTGGCGGCAAGAGACGCTTTCGCCAAAGGTGCCGACCCGCGCAGCGATGAGTTTGTGAAGGCAAACTTTTGTGAGGTGGTGCTTGACTCCTTCCGCAAGAAGCTAACTGCAGGGCTTGATGTGGTTAATTTTCCTCAACACTATGATGGGGTTAAGCAAATTGGCGACGTGCTGCATAAAGCCATGGACAATGGCACCTTTGTGGTTGACGAAAAGGATGCTTTTCTGCCCGAAGTTCGCCTAATCAGTCAAGAAGCCAAAAACCTCAGCGAAGAGTTCGGCAAACAGATTCTACTGAGAATTTCCCTCTTTGGACCGATGGAGTTGTATCTCAAAGAAATCGGCACCACCCCTTACCCTGATGTGCTGGATGGTTTTGCGCAGACCATTAGGCTTTTTGCAAAAAACTCCATCTTAGATACCAAGTATCTTAAGACCGAGGTTGTTTGTATTGATGAGCCAAGCTTTGGTTTTCTTAACATTAACGCCGCAAACGATTTGATTCAGCAAACCTTGGCGAAAGCCTTCGATTTCTCGGGGGCAACTAGGCAAATTCATCTGCACTCCTCAGTTCGGCTTCCCGACCTGCTACAGATAAAAAACCTTGATGTGCTGACATTTGAGTATGCGGCTTCCCCTAAAAACATCGAAGGCGTAACCAAACGCATGCTAGAAGCGGCAGATAAGCGGGTGCGTGTGGGCGTTGCCCGAACCGACATCGACACAATTCTGGCTGAACTGCACGACCAAGGCATAGCAAATCCTTCCGCGGAGCAGCTTGTCGAAAGCAAAGCGGCAATACACAAACGGTACCTGTTTGCAAAAGAAAAGTTTGGCGACCAAATGACGTTTACGGGTCCAGACTGCGGGTTAGGCGGCTGGCCAAGCCAAGACGCCGCGCAGATGCTTTTGGCGCGCGTGGTTGAAGCCGTCAAAAACCAGTAACCCACTGTAGCCTTCAGCACGGGGTTTTCTGTGTTTCCGCCTTGACCTTTGGTAGGTAGGCTACCTTTTGATAGACCCTTCCCCTCCTACGTTTTGGTTAAAACCCACTTTCTATAGTCTCTATGTTTTTAGGTTCTTAAGGCAGCAGAGAAAATCGTCTATGTGTTGCTTTTTGGTGTGCGGCATCAAAACCACCCGTATACAGCCCAACCGTGGTACGTGCGAGACATACCAGCCTTGACTGCGCAGTTTTTCCGTGAGTGCCCTTGGGTTCGCGGCGCGGAAAGCAACAATATTCATGTTTGGTCGAAGTAAAACTTCGAAACCTGCCGCTTCGAGCCCCTCGTACAAATAAGTGGTCAGCTTCATGCAGTGCGCCACCGTTTTCTTGAAGCCTTCGCGTCCCAAAGAAGCGAAAACTGCCCAAGTTGCGGCTGCCGAAGCTGCAGGACGCGTGCCCACAAAGGTACACTGAAAATCCTGTGTCAAATACGGCGTCGGGGTCTTGATGCACTCCACGGCGTCTTTGTCTCGAAACAGGATGCCGCCTGCGGGGATTGTGGACATGCCCATCTTGTGGGGGTCAACTGTGACTGACCTAACCCCCTCCAGCTGGAAGTCAAATGCTGGAACCGTGTAGCCCAGCTCTTTCAGGAACGGTAGCACCAGCCCGCCAAATGCTGCGTCAACATGCAACGGCACGCCGTGGTTAAGGGCGATTTCGGAGAGTTCCTCAACGGGGTCAACTGTGCCCAACTCTGCCGAACCCGCGTTCCCCACAACGGCTATGGTGTGGTCGGTGATTTGCTGCTTCACAGAAACAAGGTCCACTTGGAAGTTTGTGTTCAGTTTCGCTTTTTTCGGCTTTATTTTGAGCAGGTCACAAATTTTGATAAACGAGAAATGCGCCGATTCAGGCACCACCACTTCAGGGTCGTCCACGTTTGCCGCGTTCCGCGCTGCATACAGTGCCATAAGGTTGGCTTCGGTTCCTCCTGAAACAATAAACCCCGCGCCGTTTGCGGGTGCATGCAGAAGCGCCAGCAGGTCGGCGACCGCTTCCTGCTCCAGTTGTATGCTGCCAGGGAAAAGGGCGGGGTCACCAAGGTTTGCTTCCATGAAGCTTTTGTGGGCTGTTTTGGCTGCGGGGTGGGGGGTGGTGCACATGGAGCACAGGATTTTGCCGTCGCGGTATTTTTGGTCTTTTTGGTTTGCTTGTTTGAGTTTTGCCAAAACTTCCTTTTTGGTTAAGCCTTTGGCGCGCATGCTTTTGCCTCAGATGCCTGCGGCGTGGCAAGGCTTCAACGCGTTTTTGATGACTTGGACGATGATTTGGACTTTTTCTTTGGTTATGTGCCCTGTAACTCTGTCTCCGTTTAAGCATGCTGCGCCTCGCAGTCCAATGATGTCTACGTCTAATCCGCAGAGCACGGGCAGATTCTCCAGCTTCAAGGAGCCTGCCAAGGCGGCTTGTAAGCCGTAGCTGTGCGCTTCATTGACAAACGCCTTCAGTTGTTTGGCGTTGAGGAAGTCCAGCAGGGTTTTGCCGTCTTTAATGGCGGTGTCCAGCATGGCTAAGTCGCATCCTGCCTGATGAGCGATTTTGGGGACTGCCATGGGGTCAACGGAGTTTACTCGGTGGGCGTCGGCGTAGCCTGCAACCACCACCTTCACGTTAGAGTCAAAATCTTTAACGGCGTGGACCACATTCTGCATCAAGAACACGGCGTCTTCTGGGGTTTTGAGGTGGTAGAGGCTAGCTTTGACGTAGTTGACGCCTGTTGAGGCTGCACCCAAAGCCGCCAGCGACGCGCTCCCCGGCAGGTTGGGTAGGTCGCCAAGTGTGCAGCTGACCTCAAGGTTAGCGGGAGTCACCGTTCGGATTTGTTTGATGACCCACGGGAAACTGGCGCCTAGGGGTCCTTCTTTGGGGTTTTTCACGTCAATTATATCTGCACCGCCAGCGACGGCTTCCAAAGCTTCCATAGGGTTAATTGGGCTCACGAGCAGTTTCAGCAGTATCCGCTCCCATTCTGTATGGTGATGCAGATTTTCTCAACCTTAAAGCTTTTGCCCCAGAAATAAGTTTACGTTGTTTTCAAAGCGGGCTTCTTTTGAGAAGGGTTAACTTTTTGGCGTTTGCGGGAGACGTTTAGCTGCTCTAAACTGTTATCCTCCTCGGTTTTTGGCAGCGTCCGTTTTGGGTTGTTTTTTTAATTTGGGCTTTAAAATGGGTTTGTGTCGCGGCGAAAAACGGCGTGGAACGGCGGGAAAAGGCGCTGCAGGGCGGGTTTTGGCGCCGTTTGGCTTAAATCAACTATGTACCCGCCGTTGTTTGAGCAAAACAGTAGCCGTCACTACCCCAACAACAGCAGCCGCTATCGCGCCCACCAAAAGAAGGTTCTCCTGCAAACCCGAGTCGCCTTTAGTTGTGGCTATTGAGGGAGATGGAATTGGTTGCGTTGCAGTTGATGAGGGCTTGGGAGGCGCAGTTGTTGGGGGTGCCGCTGAAGAAGGTGTAGGTGACGACGTTGGCGTCTGTGCTAAGCTGGGCGTTGGTGTCGGGGCAGGTGCTGGGGTTTGGTATGTTGGGTCAGGTGTGCCGTATCCTGCAGGCATATACTGCTCGTTAACCGCGCTTGGTTCAAACGAACCGATGAAATCACTAAAGCTAAATGTGAAACCGCCTACTGTGTAAATAACATCGTTTATTGCTGTGGCACCAAAATATGTGAGAGATGTGGGTTTAGGAGTGGTGCCTGTTGCCCAGTTGTTATTTTTTTGGGTTATAAACGTAAATAGCTGCCTCATCAAAAACGTAGACTTGTTTAGAAGCATTTATGCCCTCAGTTGCGACTGCAACCCATGTGCTCCCTCTTGAAGGCGCTACTTCACCTTGGTCCTCCCAAAAGAACGCGTTGTTCTGCCAAAAGAACACCGCTTTGGCATGTTCGCTGCGGTTGCCACGTTTAAAAGGAACAACTTCACAGTCTCATGCATAGGGCAACGAGGTTGACGATTTGAAAATTATCCCTGTAATAGACATCTTAAACGGCGTAGCGGTGCATGCGGTAAGGGGGCAGCGGAGCCAGTATCAGCCCCTGAAAAGCGTCCTTTGCACTTCTGCGGAGCCGCTTGTCGTCGCTTCGGCATTCAAGGAATGCGGCTTTTTCGACTTGTACGTTGCCGATTTAGACGCCATTTTGGGCAGGGGCGAAAACTTCTCGGTTTTAAGGCAGATAGCCCAGCAGACGGGGTTGAAGTTGATGGTTGACGCAGGCGTCTCCGACCTTGAGGGAGCGCGACGGGTTTTGGGTTGCGGGGTGGCGAAGGTGATTGTGGGAACCGAAACCCTGCCCTGCCTAAGCTTCCTCAAAGACGCCGTCGAGTGTCTTGGGGCAGAGAAGGTTGTGGTTAGCCTTGACCTAAACGCGGGAAACGTGCTGGGCAAATCTGAGGCTTTGCGGTCTTTGGGTGCGTTGGAGCTTGCGGGGCAAGTGCAGGCGGCGGGGGTTTTGGAGTTGATTGCGCTGGATTTGGCGCGGGTCGGCAGCGGCGAAGGCACCGATATCCCGCTGTTGGACGCCTTGTTAGGCGGGTTGAATCTCCGGGTGCTTGTCGGCGGAGGCATGCGGGGCATCAACGATTTAGTCCTCCTAAAAGACAGGGGCGTTTACGGGGCGCTTGTGGCAACTGCCCTGCACTCGGGCAAGATTTCCATCGATGCCTTGCAGCATTCAGGTTTTCTTGAAACATAACCCACTAGCGTTTCTTTTCCGTCAATTGGAACGTTTTCTGTGTGGTTATGGGGCTTCTTTGAGGGTGCACACCACCCCGCCCAACTGCAAAAGCCGTTTTCCCGTCGCCGTATCCGATTTGACCACCCGCGTTTTCACGCCTTTATTGGTGGCGACCTGCGTTAGCCTTTGGAGGCGGTTTTTTCGGCGGTTACCCGTAAGCTGCGTGTCGGTCAGCATGAGGTATTCGGGTTCAGGCTTACCCGGCGGGTGTACTCCGTAAACAGCTTCTTCAATGTCCTCCAACGCGTACAAAACCATGGGCGTCTGGACAGGGGCATTTAGACGCCTCTCAAGCAGTTCCAGCAGGTTCTCGTTTTCCTCGGAGGTGGCTTTGCCAATTATTTTGCGAAACTCTGCTGTCCGCGTCAAAACCGTCACTTCATGCATCGTGGAGGCAGACCCCGTGACTTGTGCAAACGCGGCTTTGCTTGGACCCCCAATAAGCCATGCGTGGTGCTCTTTGATGTGCCGCAGAAAATCCGCTGAAAAGCCTGCTCTGGGTGGGGAGGCGACGATTATGCTTTGGACGCCTTCTTTTAAGGTGGGGCGCAGAGCGTTTATGATGGCTTCGTGAAAATTGTAGACCGCTTTTTGGTCACTTCGGTTTGCGTTGAGTGGAACGGTCTTTTCAGGCTTAGCAACGTGGCTGTAAACTTTCCACAGCGTTGCCTGCTCCTCTTTTAAGCCTACCAGAACCGCAACGGGGTACCCTCGCCGATATCTTCTCTGAAACGTCACCACAATCCTTCCGCTGGTCAGGTTCTTCTATGTCTCACCGCTACCCTATAAGCTATCACGGCAACGACGCCTGTGGCTACTGCTGCAAACACGTAGAGCACGGCGTCTTCTAACCCGATGACTTGTGGCTGCCACATGTTGGTTTTATCCATTACCGTGTCGATTGAGAAATTGTACTCGGGGTAAGTTGAATGCGCCTCCACCAGTACCCCTGTTTGTTGGTCCCAATAAAAGGTGGTTTGTGGGGTTCTTCCAGAAGCCACAGACCGCGGTGCGTCACCATAAGTTTTCTGTTGTACACTTTCAATTGTGATGTTGCCTTGATGGGCATCAAAGAAAGATTCGCCTTCGGTGAGGTCAGCGGGGATGAAGAAGGCGTCTCCGATTTGTCCCGTTTCAAGGTTCAGGGTTACGTTTTCCACCAAGAAGGTGCCGTTTTGAAATTGGGTTGTTACGTTAAGGTTAATGACTGTGCCCTGAACGTTTTTAACCTCCATTCTTGCCCACTGCGCGTCATGGTCTCCAGGCGGCGACCCCGAAGTTGCAACCTGGTACTCTATCCAGTCCCCTTCCTTTGTGCCCACAGAAATGCTGGCAGAAACCAAAACGGACGCGGCAACCAAAACAACAAATAAAGCCGCGGTTACTGCTGCGACGCGCTTCTTGTTCATTTTTATTCGGGGATAGTTGTGGCAGAAGCTGCCTTTAAGATTTGCTAACCGTCTCAGTTGCGCTGGTTTTCTGGGGGTTTGGAAAAGTATAAAGGCATCTTCAGGCGAGAAGTAACTTCTACTTACATGTAAGGGTTGAGAGGATGCAAGCAGTTGGCATTATCCTGTTTCTAATCAGCGTTGGAACTATCGCCGCGCCTATAGGTGCCGTCATCGTCATGTACCACGATAACTTGGCAGAGTTGGTGGTTCCACCTGAAATTTCTGAACTTATCGACGGAAACAGCGCCGCCCTGCAGCAGAATCTGGGGATAAGCGGCGGCAGCGGCACAAACACATCCAACTCCGAGATGATGGGCATCACAGTTGTGGATAAACAGATAAACGCTTTGTCTCGAACATTCTCCATAACCGTAAACTTCACCAACCCCCTTAACCTCAACTTCACCCTCAACAACCTCTACGCAGGTGTCCAATGCGCAGAACACAACTTCTCCTTGGGCTCCGTCGGTCTCGATGGCACCGTAGCAATCCCCGCGGGAAAAGCCGCCCTGCTTACCGTGACGGGTTCATGGACGCAGGACGCCGAGAGTCACTTCCTCACCGAGCATCTAGGCGAAACATCCATAGATGTGACTCTGGTGGATGTGACTGTTGACTTAAACGGCATAACCATCCAGCAGAACGAGCCCATCCCCATCGGTCCTGTTCCCATATTTGGCTGGTGACCGTATGCCCGGCAAGTTTAACTGGGTGGGCATAGTGGGTGGCTCTGCTACTCTTGTGCTCATTGCTGTTTCCTGGTTCGTTCCTTGGTGGAGCTTTAACATCGGAAGCCCCGCCTTCGTGGAAGCCTCCTTCTCGCCCGTTAACCTGAACTTTGCCCTCTTTGGCGATTCCCTCACGTTGCCGTTGATTTGGGCAATGAACATCTCGGTTTTGCTGTCTTTGGCTGCTGGCGGCATCATCATGCTGGTCTACTCCCTTGTACCCGCTAAGCCATACGCTAAGAGGCTGCTAAGCTTCAGCTACAACAAACCCATTTACGCGGTCGTCTTCTTTGTGGCTGAGTTGATTGTGATGGTGATTATGGCTAAGACCCTTGTAGGACTTGACCTTCCCCTGTCAGGGTCAGCGGTCATTATGCTTCCGCCCAGCATGACTCAGGGAACAAGTGTGAGCGTCGCGGTTCTGGCGGCTTTTGGCTGGCCCTTCTACTTCGCAATCGTCGTTGCAATCCTTTGTGTGGTGGCCCGACTTGTGCACAAAAAAGTTGTTGGCGCTACCTCAACTGAACCCCAACCATAACCCGCACACATCAAAGCTGGTCACGAGGTTGTGCTTGTCATTTCTTTTTCGGCATCATCTTGGCGGCTGGGTTTTTTGGTTACTTGTAGCTTTCTAAGCATTTCCCGGGCGTTTTCCAGCATCGCAGTGTCATTGTTAAAGAAAACATATGCCCCTGTCGGGTTTGCCTTAGCGATTTTAGCTGCGACCTCTTTGAGCTCTTTGTCCGTGTAGCGGTGAATATACCATGCGGTTCGACCATGCATCCGCAGATAAACCCTGCCTTCAAGGTTAACGACTTCCCTAGGCAAGTCGGGCGCATCCACACTCACCCAAACAACCCCCACATCCCTTGCCCAGCTGGTCCACTCGGGCGTGAACCACTGCTGGTTTCTCGCCTCAAGCGCAATTTTCCCCTCAATGCCTGTTTTTTGAATAAACCTTTCAATGATTGACGCGGAATGCGGTGTGGTTTTGGGTGGAAGCTGAAACAAGAAAAAATCCGTCACAGACTCAAGGGGGGCAAAGAGTTGTTGGAAGTTTTGCCATCGGCTTATGGCTGCCTCGTTGAACTTGTAGGTGTGGGTGAAGAGGCGGTTGACTTTAATTGACCACCGCAGGTTTTTGCCTTTGGTTGCCCATTTCTCAACGGTTTTTGCGGGTGGGTACCTGTAGAAGCTTGCGTTTAATTCTACGGCGTTTAATCCTGATTTGGCAGCGTACCAGTCTAGCCTACGCGTCTGGTTCCATTTGTAGTACCAGCCAGAAGTGCCTACAAAAGCATCCATGGTTAGTGGCTCCGGAAAATAAACATATTAACTATCGTTGAAAGAGTAAATAAAAGTTTTAGTTCTCGTATCAAGTCAAAATTCTGCGGGTGAAAGTGCTTTTATGGCGCGGACGGTTTTGTTTTAAATGTTAAGGGAAGGCTTATTCAATTGTTCGTCGTATAGATAACTAATCTTTGTTGGGGAACGCGATGACGGACGGCAAAGGAAAATTTGAACAAGACCTCAACGTGCTTGTCGCTAAACTTTCAGCAGACATGACAGAGGATCACAAGCACAAACTGGAAAAACTAAAACTTGACCTTATCAATCTCCAAAAACGCAACATAGTCAAAATTAACCATTCTGTCATGGAGTTAGTCTGCGCCAAATACCTCATCCTTAAAGATTATGATGTTGAAATTGAGTACCCTCTTGACCCCATTTTAACCTGTGATTTGTTTTCCGCAAAAGGCTACGGAGACCTCATCGTGGAAATCGAAACCGGCTACATACCGCCCGAACACGCTATGGCTCCCCTAACGTACACTTATGCGCGTTTGGCAAGCAAAATCGTCCGTTACAGTTGTTTTGCAGGAAAATTCGCCATTGGAGTTCCGCCTCACTATGTTTTGCCGCTACCGACGGCTCTAACGTTGCCGCCTCGCCGAAGAAACCCCAACGACATTGAATACATCAAAAACCTCTGCGACCGCTTCTACCAAAACCCTCCCGTCACCTACGATGGCATCCGAAATGCACGCATACACGAAATCTACCTAATCGACGTAGACCGGCTAAGAGTTCAAGAGATGGACCCCGAAACATACATGAAACGCGCTCTAAACAAAGGAGTTGTCTTCACACCCTACGACGAAGCAATTGTTGAAAATGGCATAGGCACTCAGGGGCGTCAAGAAGAAAGAATTGACTACTACACCAAATAACTCTGATGATACCTCGATGCCCTACTTCGTTTACATACTTCTTTGTCAAGACGGAACCTTCTACACTGGCTATACCAAAAACGTGCAGGAACGCGCCAACCTGCATGCAAACGGACGCGGCGCCAAATACACCAAATCACATCCGCCAAAGCAGGTTTCCTATGTGGAAACGTTTTCTTCCCGTTCAGAAGCTATGCGCCGCGAGAAGGCAATTAAGAAGCTAAACCACCAACAAAAACAAGCCCTCATTGACTCACAAAGCAACCCAAAAAACTCTCCCTAACGCTTCAAGGAAACGTTTGATAACCCGTTTGGTTCAAGATGTTTCAGTGAAGCACGATGCCTAAGTCCAAGCTGACTTGGAGCCAAAAACTCCCAGAGCAAAGGCTCCCAAAAGTTGAGCAGATTCCCGAGCGCATGGTTAACCGCTGGGGCACCGGCACCATAGTTATTCCCGCCCCCATCGAGGTTGATGAACTCATGCGGAAGGTCCCAAAGGGTAAACTTGTCACAATGAACATCCTTCGCGCGGCGCTTGCCAAAAAACATAACGCCACCATCGGGTGCCCCATGACCACAGGCATTTTCAGCTGGATTGCCGCCCACGCAGCCGAGGAGCAACGGCAACAAGGTGCCTCCGACGTTACGCCCTATTGGCGAACGCTAAAAACGGGTGGTTTACTTAACGAAAAATACCCTTACGGCGCTGAAGGGCAAAAGCAGCTTTTGGAGACTGAAGGACACGTGGTTGTTAAAAAGGGAAAAAACTATGTTGTCCTAAACTACATCGAGGCTTTAGCCACAATTAGCGTTTGATTAAATGATGAACATTAACGCTAATGCGGTGCAGATTGGGATAAGTAAATTGTCATTTATGGGCAGTGGCAAAAACTCAATAGTCATCCCTATCGCGGCGCCAACTAAGGCAATCCAAGGCGAAACAAACATTAAAGCCCCCAAAAACGCGAAGAAGAACCCGCCTAAGGAGCCTTCCAGCGTTTTTGACCGGTTAAACGGCATCGGCTTTTTGGACAGTGTGCCTCCGATGAGGGATGCGGTGCTGTCACCAAAGGTGAAGATGGCAATGGCGGCATAGCTTGCTGGAGCTGGGAAAAGTAAGAGCGTGAGCAGAATTCCAAACGCAAAGTACAACGGGGCTGTCGTAAATTCGCAGAGTTCTGATTGGGACGCCGCATGCCGGGTTACTGTTGAGAAGAAAGGCACGTTCATTCCTTTCACCCTTGATAACTCAGAAACCGTGTAAAAAACAATCACCAAACTTATGAAAAGCGCTACAAGCGGTACACCTAAGTAAATTGCAAAAATGGGCATGAAGATGCCTGAGGCGTGAATGGATTCGCGGAGTAGGTCTTTGGATGAGGGAAAACTTTTGGTTTTTTGGACGCCGTGAATGATGGGTAAAATTTTGGAAAGCCTGCCGGTTACAATGGCGTCTGCTTTTGTTTTTATGATAAAGTCGGAGTTGTAGCCGATTTTTAAAGCGTCTTTGAGAAAGATACTAGAGTTGTTGCGGTCATCAGCCACTACAACACAATCGCTGGGAGTCAGGTTTCCTTCTTCTAAAAGTTCCTTTAGAACCAAAAATTTGCCGTTTGATTCAGTTACGTCGCCCCAAACCTCCCCCGTGAAGAAATCGCCTTCAATGCTAACCTCCACGCCTATCGCGTAGTCGGCACCAACTTGTTTTGCTAATCGATCAACCAGAAACGTCGGAATGCCCGAACTGATCAGCGCTGTTTTACAGCCTTCAGCCCTTAAGGTGTCAAAGACTTCTTTGCTGTTGGGCATAAGCGGCAGATTATCAATGGTTTGATAAAACACTTCAAGTTTAGTGCCTCGTATAGTCCAAAAAATCCGCGTCAACGCCTGCTTAAGAGGCAAAGCTCCGATTTCGTACAAGAAACCCATGAGCAGCACCCGAAACAAATGTGCAAAACCTAAACTTCGTGCTACGTCAAAGAACAACCGGTTTCTAGGTATCAGGACGCCTTCCACGTCAAAAACAGCAAGCTTTGGTTCCCTCCCCTCGGTAATCGTCAATGTTTTCACTTTTAACCCGTATTCTGGACTAACCCTCAATTATATACGCTGGCTTTAAAAGGAGTTTCTGATAAAAAGCACCCAAATTAAGCAGATTTGCCGTTGAGCGCCTTTTCGTTCTGTAACTCCAATGGGCAACCTCCACCGCAAACCTGCAGTTGAGGGCACCCCTCACATTTTTCTGGAGCGTAGGCTCGACTGCGGATTGCTTGGGCGGTGGGGTGGTTCCAGATTTTGCTCCAGCTGGCGGTGAGGATGTTTCCGAGGCTTTCAAAGTAGCTTTGACAGGGGTACACTTCGCCGTTGGGTGCCACGCACATATTAATGAGAGCGGCACTGCAGGACTTTACGCCTAACCCATACTGCACGGGGTCAAACTGGCAGTACTGCGTGGGTGTGTACCACAAAAACTTAAGCCCCAACTCCTGCGCTTTGTCCCTAACCTGCGGCAACAACACATGCAAGTCGTCAATGGTCAGGGCAAACTGCTGGCTTACCTCGTTGGCTTTGCCTGAGTAGATGAGGCTGTTGCAGCCAAACGCATCCACACCCAAACCCTTAATGAAGTCTACTGTGTCCAAGAAGCTCTTCGCGTTATGTTTGCTAAGCGTGGTGTTAGTGGTGACGTAAATTTGCGAGTTTACGACGTTTCGGATGCCCGCTACGGTTTCCTTCCAGCTGCCCGCGGAGGCAGTCATGGCATCGTGCACTTCCGGTTTATGCGACTCCAACGTAACCTGCACAAAATCCAGCCCCGCCTTCTCCAACGCGTCCACGTAGGCTTTGTCTTGGAGGTTTCTACCGTTGGTTATTAGCCCCGTGACCATGCCTTTGTTTTGGGCATAAAGCAGCAACTCCGGCAGGTCCTCGCGTAGGGTGGGTTCGCCGCCCGTGAAAGTCAAAATGAACACGCCGATACTGCTTAGGTGGTCTATTGCTTGTTTCCACTGTGCCGTGGTCATTTCAGCGGTTTCGTGGGGTCCGCCTGCGTAGCAGTGAATGCAGTTGTTTTGGCAGCGGAAAGTCAACGCCATATCCATACGCAACGGCGCTGTGTACGCGTAGCTGAACGGCTCCTCCTTTTCCACATCCAAAAAGGTCACAGGGCAAATTTTCTCCGTTTCAGCCAGTGTGCTGATTGTGTAGATAAGCCGCTCGTAGTCCGCTTTGGCTTGGTTTTCGTCAACGCGAAATGTGCCGCGGATTTTTTTGATAACCTCCGCTTCGGGCATGCCCTGCATGAAGAAATATGCGTAAGCTGAGGCGGTTGGGTTAAGGTGCAGCACAGTGTTTGCGTTAATCACCATGACGCCGCGTTCATCCGATTCAACACGTAGTTGCAGCGCCATACCCGTGAATTCGCCTGTTCCACGGTAAGTGTACCGCCCAGCAGGCACCACGCTTTTTCTAAGTAACTTGTTTTTCCAACTCATCTTATCCAACTCCTCCACCGGCACATGCACACGCACAAGAAACACACGCGCAGGCACACGCGCACGCCGCACAGGCGCAGACGCATCCCGCTTTTTTGTTGGCGGGTTGATGAGAAGCGGGGGGTTTGGCGGGGATGATGGCGTTGGCGAATTTTTCGATGTTGGTTACGATGTTGCTTGAGGTTTTCTCCAGCGAGGTGGCGATGTTGTTGGCGAATTCGGCGCCGGGAATCGTGGGGGGTTTGCCTGACTGCGAGGGGGCATTGATGTTTGGCGTGTAGTTTGGGTCGGCTCTGTAGTGGGTGTAGCCGTACCAGTACCACAGCCAGTACGGACTGGGCTCAAATGGCCGCGTGGTGAAGGTGGTTTTTGTGCGTCCCTGATAGTCTGGGTCTAAGAGTAGCCACAGAAGCTGCTGGTCATATGCTTTTGATGCAAGCTCACCTGTGCCTGCCTGCTCCACCTGCAGCCATGCTTTGTCCACAATTTTGCGGTAATACTCCTCCGTGTCCTTGCGGCTGTATCCCCGCAGTTTCTGCTCCAAGGTGTCTCGCAGATACATAACGGTCTTTGCCAGTGCCTCTTCGTCAAGGGTTCCGTCCGCTTTGACTGCGTCGAGAAAGTCTATTTCGTAGTACCGCAGCAGGTTGTCCTCGGGTCCCTTCTTGTTTTGGTATTCGGGCATAACCCGCAGCTTAAGCGATGGATTGGTGGATTCCACCCAGACCGCGCGTTTCTGCAGCAGGCTGTAGAGGATTTCGGTAACGATTTGGGTGGGCTTAAGGTCCAGCAGATAAGAGGCTTCGACAGCGGTTAAGCCGCGTTTTATGCCCAGAGTTTCCATGCTGACCTTGGGTGAAGTGTAAGGGCGTTTCCGCGCGGCGTAGAAAACTATGCCTAAGGCAAGCAGAACAAACGCCACTGCCGCCGCAATGAACGCTATGCTGGTTCCTGATAAGCCGCCTTGGGCTGGAGGCTCAAAATCTGGAAGGGCTTCTGCTGGAAACGACACCCCAACAATGTACTGCTCCTCGGCTTGCAGAACAGGAATTTCCCAGTAAACCGCGAGTCTGCCGTCGGGTTCAGTAGAGGTGCTGTTCCAAAAGGCGTCTGCAGTGGTTTTCACATCGTTTACGGTGACGTTTGGGGGCATAACAATTTGGATGCGGGCATCATTGATGGGAACCGACATCCACTGTGGGGCAAACTGCATCCCAAAGTTCCCCTCGTTCATGGAGTCAGGGCTAATCATGTCCGCCACGTTGGTGGTTAAGGTGAACCAAATGGTGTTGCCTGCGGTCAGCGGCGAATCCAAAGTTACCTTCACGCCTGTGCCATCCGAAGAACGGTCAGCCTGCAAGAAATGCCCATACTGGTCCGTGACTTCGCCAATCATGAAGTCCTTGGTGGGCTGCCCCAACGTAACGTAGCTGATTTGCTGCCCCGACTCCAACGTTAAACTCACGTTATAAAACAGGTCAACTGTGCCGTCGTGGTTTATCCAAAGCTTTGCCCATTCCTGATTGAAGCGGTAGCTTCGGGTCTGCGCGTCAGAAACCGCGACGGAGGCGGCTACGCAAAGAAGCAGAACCGCTACGAAAAATGTAAAGAAGACCCGTTTTTTCACCATTTCGGCTCCTCCGCAACCTCGAACGTGGTTCCACAATAAGGGCACTTCGCGTAGGGTACGCCTTTTTCAATGTGGATTTGGCGTGCATCCACCGAGGCAGAGCAGTGAGGGCACTTGATTGTGGCGGCCTTCATTTTTCCCGAAAGCTCCAGTTGCTGGATGATTTTGGTGGGTTTACGAGACGAAACGTAAGTGACGTATGAGACAGCAAAACCTAAGGCAAAGAGGGCAAGGGCGACGGCTAGGCGCGTGGTGGCTTCTTGGACGGAGGCGGCGATGGCAAAGATTAAGCCAAAGAAGAACAGAACAGCCGCAGCGAGCGCGCCTAATACGGTTGTTACTTTCATGGTTACGTGTTTAGGGGTGGCGGGAATTTAACTTTGCCCCGCCAAATGTTTCCCTGCAAGCGGCGCGTGAAGTGGAAACCTATTAAGAAGCCGCAGAGAACGCATATTCATGTTTCCCACTGGGGCAAAGGGCAAAAAGTTATCTGCATTACTTTTGGTAGGGCTATTTTTTGCAGCGGGCGCGTTTTCAGTTATCGCTGGTGAGGGGTTTGTTTCAGCTCAACCTTTAGTGCCCCCTGTTTTGGCATGGCAACAGACCCTGCCTGAGGAGTCGGGAGTTTCTGCGAATCAGATTATACAAACCAGTGACGGCGGATATGCAGTGGTTTGTGAGGGGAACTACAAGAATTTTTCTCCGGGGGCACTTGTCAAACTGGACGCTGCGGGTCAGGTTCAGTGGAGTAAAACTTATGGTGTGGTTAATTTGTTGACTTTAATGCAGACCACAGATGACGGCTTTGCTCTGGTTGGCTACGAGTTTAGGGGCACTTCCCGCCCTGTTCTTCTTAGAACTGATTCAAACGGCAATGAACTATGGAACCAAAGCTACACCGAGTTAACCGTCAACTCGATGCTGCCCGCACCAGACGGAGGCTTCATATTTGCGGGGTCTGCTTCAACCACCCACGACGCCGCGTTGTCTGATTCTGACTTTGCCTTGGCAAAGGTGACTTCTTCAGGGACTCTTCAATGGAACAAAACATACGGCGACGCAGGCGACGATTATGCCGTTTCGGTTGTGCAAACCCTTGATGGCGGTTATGCTTTGGCTGGAACAACAACGTCGTTTGACCCTGAAGGAGAATCCAATATGTGGCTCGTAAAAACGGATTCAGAAGGCAACATGCAGTGGGACAAAGCCTTTGGAGGGTTAGGCGACAGCGCGGCTTACTCGGTTATTCAAACCAATGATGGAGGCTACGTTTTAGCGGGCGACACTAACGCTTTCGGGTTAGGCCGCTATGACGCGTGGCTAATAAAAACCGATACCACGGGCAATCTTTTATGGACCCAAACCTACGGCGGAACAGGCGAACTACCCAGCATAGGCGATTTGCCGACAAATTTTGTTGCAGGCTCAAACGGCGAGGCAGAAGACCACGCGTATTGCGTAATACAGACCCGTGATGGAGGCTTGGCCTTTGTTGGAGCTTCCTCCTACATGCCATCAGGGTCGGCAACTACCCTTGTTTGGCTAGTCAAAACCGATTCTGCTGGAAACCCCCAATGGAACCAAACCTTCGGCGCACCATTCAAGACTTGGGCAGGAAACGCCCTCATCGAAACATGCAACGGCGCTTTTGCCATTGCAGGTTTCAGGCAGGAACCTGGGTTTCCGTGGATAGGCAACGGCTATGTAGTTGAAACTGAACCCTCTTCACCTTTACCGAGCTTAACTCCAACAGTCTCCGTTTCGCCAAGCTCGCCTCCTCCCACCTTGTCTTTTCCCTCAACCATCATACTTGCCGACGGAAACATTGACCCCTCAACGTCGCCTATTCAACGCATCGGCAACCTCTACACGTTAACGGACAACTTGAATGGAGAACTCGTCCTCAATAAAGACAACGTGATTCTTGATGGCGCTGGCTATATGCTTCAGGGAAACGGCACCTTAGGCGGGCTTATAATTCGAAAGAGTCAAACTGGCGTGAACCTAACAGACCAAACCAACATCACGGTCAGGAATCTGCAGATAACTGGCTACAACTACGGCATCTACCTCCAAAACTCCACCAACATCACCCTCACCGAAAACAGAATTTCACAAAACAGCAACGGCATTTTTGAGAAAAACTCAACCTTCACCACAATTTCAAAGAGCAACCTGACACAAAACGACTACGGCGTTTTCATAACCCAATCCTTTAACAACAACTTAAGCCGCAACAACATCGATGATAGCCTCTCCTTTGGCATCACCTTAAACCAATCGGTGGGTAACGTTCTTTTCGGAAACAACCTAACCACCTCAAGCGTTGACTTTGAATCGGGCTCAAACAACCTCGTCGCGGGGAACCTCTTCTACAGCAGCTACTTTGGCATCTACCTGAACGGCGAAACCAACTCTACGGTTGTAGCAAACAATTTCACGGCCTGCAGTTTTGCCATAGATTCCCCAAGTGGCGCCTTTGGCAACTTGTTCTACCTGAACAGCTTCAACAATACGCACATTAACGAGTTTTCTGGGAAAGAGCATAATTTTTGGGACAACGGCACAGTTGGAAACTTCTGGAGTGACTACTTCACAAGGTACCCAAACGCCACTGAAGCTGACAACTCTGGGGTCGGAGACATTCCTTACGCCATGGTCTACGGCTTAACCGATGAGTACCCATATGATGGGGATGTTCCAAACCCCAACAATGTGGACCGCTATCCCCTGTTGACGCCAGTTTCAAGCACCACCGCCATGACCTTAGCGGAAGAGTTAGTTTTGGCGCATACGTGGTCGTCAACTCCGACTCTGCCCCCATACGCCACGCCTTCACCATCAACCTCCCCGCAACCCGATTCCGTATCGGCTGATTTGTGGCTGGTGCTTGCTTTTTTGGGTCTAATTGGGGTCGTTGCGGTTGCTGCGTTGGCTTTCAAATTGAGAAAGAAGCATACCTGAAAGCCTGCGCTGAGTTGCTTTGAGAATTTGAAAGCTAACCTCATGAATTCAGACTATATAGTTAATTTTGACAAAGCATATTTACCTGAAAAACCTACTTTTAATTGGACCTTTGTTTACGCCAAACCTACCTAGAGGCGACTGGAGGTGCAGGTGGACACGTGAAAAAATTCTTAGTTATGCTCATAGTGGTGTTCTTGCTGACATCTACTGCAGCCGCCGTCGTGGTGCCCTTGAGGTTGGCTGACAAAAACAAAGAAACCTCCTTTTATGTAGGTGTGTCTTTCTGCGGCAACACCACCGCTGAGGCAAAACTGCTCATCGACAAGGTGCAGGGGTACACGAATCTGTTTGTGTTGCAGTCGTGGCCTGTGAGCCGAAACGAAACCGCTGTTTACGAAGTTTGCGACTACGCTGTTGCTCATGGGTTGAGCATAATTGTCAATTTGGGCACGCGGACTGACCGTGTGACTTGGGAGTGGCAATTTCAGGTGTGGAAGAACGGAGAGACACGTTGGGGTGACAAGTTTTTGGGTGCCTATTATGATGATGAACCGGGAGGCGCTCAAATTGACTACGACTGGAATGGTTTTCTTTCTGAACGTGTAGCTTACACTGTTCCTAAAGATTCTGACCAATGGGGCAGAGAGGTTTACCTGAAGTGGCTGGAGTGGAAAACCAACGGCACCCAACCCGCAGACTACAATGCAGAAACACAGGTTTTCCTCAACTACTTTAACCATAATGAAAGTGCTTTTCAGGAGCTGAAACGTAACGGCATTAAAACCTTCATCTCTGACTACGCATTGCACTGGTTTGATTACTTGGGCGGTTATGATGTTGTTTTGGCTCAGTTCGGCTTCAATAACAGCTACGTGCAGGCAATCCAGCAGGTCCGAGGTGCAGCGAACATGCAGGGCAAAGAGTGGGGCGCCATCATAACTTGGAAGTACATGCAGGAACCCTACTTGGCCAGCGGCGAAGAAATCTACCAGCAAATGATGACGGCATATCAGGCAGGCGCAAAATACGTGGTTATCTTTGATTACCCGCAAATTGACGGGAATCCTTATGGTGTTTTAACCGAGGACCATTTTGATGCGCTGGAACGTTTCTCAAATGATGTTATGGCAACTTCCAAAATGCGGCTTTTAACAGATAACAGCCAAGCTGATGCAGTTTTGGTTTTGCCCAGCAATTATGGGTTTGGGCTCAGACGGGCAGATGACCGAATTTGGGGCTACTGGGGACCTGACCAGAAAACCGCGCAGGTCTGGGCGGCGTCACAAAACCTGCTGCTACAGTATGGGGTTCATTTGGATATCGTGTTTGATGACCCCGCTTACCCTGTTGAGGGCAAATACTCCACGGTCTACTACTGGAACCAGACCCTTTAACCGCCGCAACTGCCCTTTGCCCGCGGGGTTTTGCTTCTGTTTGATATTGCTAAGGCGGCGTTTTGGTCGTAACTTTTATAAGGTTTCCCTGCATGAGAAGATGGGGAATGGGGGTCCTAATCACTTTAGGACTCCCAAACGACAATTATTTTTGCCTCACGTTTAAGGTAGTTTTCTTTGTGTATGGTTTAAGGCGTTGCTTTGATTTTTCTCTTTAATTATACGCAGCATTTTGGAGGCTTCAAAGGCGTTTTGTGCCGAAGCGATGCGTTTTGCTTTGGCAACTTCGATTTTGGTGCCGCAGTGAGGGCAGGTGCGAGTTTTCTGGCTTGCGGGGGCGAGCAGCAACCCCATGCATTTTTTGCATTGGATGATTAGTGTGGGGGGCATTTTGGTGTGCCTCAAGCGAAAGCCTTTTCCACATACAGTTAGATAACAGTATTGGCAAGGATGCATCGCGGATGGGTGTGCCTGAAAAGCAACGGTCCAGACCCAATTTAATTGAGGTTGCCGTGAAATACTTCAAAAAAGAAGGCTTCAAAGTCAACGGTCAAGCCGTAGCCATGGAAGGCGACAGCGGAATTCTGCGCCAATTTGACCTTTTGGTGCAGAAGGGACGCGAGGAGCAGGTGGTTTGGGTGCGTGACTGGAACCGAACAATCGGCGTCAACGTCATCATCGGATTAGACACGGCTTCGGCGGACGTGCGGCTCTCCAACCCAATTATGATAGGCGAAAAATTCAGCGACCACGCTAAATCTTATTCAAACCGCCGCAAAATCATGCTGCTCACCAAGCAAAAGTTGACAACCAGCTTCCGCTAAAACGGCTACTCTTTTAGGAACTGGTCAAGTTTGCCTTCCCGCTCCAGCGTACCAAGCCAATCCACAAAGCCATACACGCAAGGTTTTTTGCCCTCCAAAACCGCCACAACCTGCTGCAACACCTCTTCTGCGGGTTTGCCTGTGGTGTCTACTTCGCAGACCTTTGCCTTATCCTGCTTCTGCAAAGCTTCCACAAGGCACACATCCAAAATTTCGGCTTGCAAATTTTCCCGCTGTTTAGCTTGGGTGTAGCCGCGTTTCTGCATGAGCTCGGAGAGCTGGGTGGGGTGGCGTCGAAGCACGAAAACGTGGCTGACCAACGGTTTTGGGGTGACTGCGGCGGCGAAATGCCCGTCGATGATGGTGTCGGTTTGTGCGTGTGTGAGGAGGCTGCGGAGTTTGCGGCGCATTTTGGCTTCGTCCACAACCGTGGTTTGCCGCTGTTTGTCCTGCTCAAGCGCCAAATGTTCCTTTTCTGTAAGCTCGGTTAGGTTGATGTATTGGGCGTTTAGTTGGCTGGCGAGTTGTTTGGCGAGGGTGGTTTTGCCTACGGCGGGTGTGCCCGTGATGAGGATGACGCGTTTAGCCATGAGTTTAGAGGGCGGCTGGGGGTAGTTAACGCTTACGGGCCCAGATGTGCCTTTGTGTTTTGGGGTTCGTGGTTGTTGGTGCACTGGTGAACCAGCATTTGTTCTTAAACAAAAAACCCAACCTTCTTCTTCAAAGTGAAGCAACAATGAACTCCCTAAAAAGAATCATCACCGTTTTGCTGTTGACCACGCTTGGGGTTGGAGCAGCCGTATGCGCTTTTGGGTCAACAACCTACACCGTCCAAAGTGACAACACCGCCAAAATCACTGTCCATTCAGGCAACGTAAGAACCACTTGGCACGCTTATGCATTTAGACCCGCCCTGCCAATGTTCCTGCAACAGCCCTCTACGCAGACAAGCAGTCAGCTAAGTGGAGCAGGGGACACGATAATTGCCCACCTAGCCGTAACCTCAACAACCGTGTATTTTGGTCAAGATGTCAAAATCATAGCCAAACTTAGCCAGCCCGTCTCAGGTTTAACTCTTACGCTGCGGTTCATGGATGCCAATCAGCCCACCTTCAACGCAGAGGACGAAGCCTACCTGCAGGCAACAATCGACTATATTCTCAGTTCCCAGTGTCAGACCACGGCGACCACCAACTGGAATGGTGTTGCAGTTTTTGATTTAGGCACCGGGCTGCCGGTAACGCAGGCTCCGTTTGACGCGTGGCACTTTAACATCATGCCCCAGTCCGTAACCAACTAGCTCCTCACCCTTTTCCTTTTTGTTTTTCTGGTTTGGTGGGTTAACTTTATTGCTTGCCCCGCGTCTTCTGATTTGGGCTGGCGAGTTGGTGTGTGGCTGTCGTTCCCTTCGGGGAATGAGGAAACTCCGCTCACGTGTAGAATTGCACCCCGACGGGGAAGCCGAGAGGCTTGGCAACAGAGCAGAAACGAAACGTCCCCCCAGACTTGGCGATGAAGCGTTAGGGACGCGGAGTGTGCTGGGTGCGGCGCGGTGAAACGGCTGTCCTGCAAGTGGAAAGGGCAAACAGGCGCCGATGAAGCATCTACCGGAAGGCGCGGGTAGCCCGATTAGCCGAATGCCACAACAAGAACAAAAAGCGGGTTACAACCAACACACCACGCCCACCTTAATTTGAGAGCTTATAACGTGCTTGTTTCTTTCAAAAAGGGGTTAGGGGAAGGTTGAGTTTCCCCTAGTCATGACCAGTACCTGCTGGCTGACGTAGTCCACAAGGTATACTTTTGAAGTTGCTGGGTTGACTGCCATGGGGTCTAAAGCTGGCCAAACTAACACTTGCAGTTTAACGCTGGACAGTGCGTCGTGTGTGGTTCCGTTAAGGCAGGAGACGTTGTAGCCCTGCGTCGTGTAAAGCAAGTTGTTCGCCGCGTCGATTGCTTCCACCTGCCCCGTAAAGTTCGCCGAGACCAGTTGCAGGTCGGTGCCGTTCAGCACTGCACCACCCACATACACGTAGTCGGTGGCGTTATTGTACATAACCGCCACATCAAATAACGGCGTCTGCGTTGCATTGACAATCATGTTGTTATCATCAATCAGGTAGGTGCCGTCGTTGCCCGTCCAAGTCGCGTACATTCCGTTGGTGTTGACATTTACTGCGACGCCGACCCGCTGTATGTAAGTGTTGTTCTCGCTGCCGGGGATGTTTACGGTGGCAATTAAACTGAAATTCAGCGCGTCATAAACCTGCACGGCGTCGCACTTGCCCCTTAATGTGGTCCAGTCTCCGATGTAAAGGCGGTTAGTGTTTGGGTTAAGCGCCAACTCGTAATAGTTGTACACCTGCTCCTCTATCGTTCCCAAGACGGCATTTGTGGCTCCGTCAAGGACGGTGATGTTGCTCCAGGTGCCAACGTACACGAGGTTGTTTTGGGGGTTAACGACGACGGCCCCCACATCCTTATCAAAAGCAATTTCACTTAGCACAGTGTTGTTTTCCCCGCTGATTATCACAAGCCCTTCTTTCGTACCCACATACACCAAGTTTGTCTGCTCATTAACCGCCACACACGTAGGATCATCAGCAAAAGCAAGAATAGCCTCCACACTCAAAACATCCGTGTCGTCAGCGGCATAAGCCCCCAACGGGGTAGAGCTAACCACAAACAGAGCCGCAAGAGCCACCAGAAAAGCAGCCTTCACGCTTTTTCCGTTAGCTACCGATTCTTTAATCTCAAACATGACTTTCACCTCCCTCACAAGCTTTGAACCTATGGCAATTCGCTTGCCAACGTAGGGCGGCGATTCACAAAGCGAGACAGCATTGACCCATCTTGTGAAAAACGGGCTCTTTGCACTAAGCAGCTTTTGGTTGCCAAGAAACGCATCTTTCAAGCAGAGGACAGAACTGTTATCGCGGTGATGAATACCAGCGGCTTGCTTTATTCTTTTCTATCCCATAACAAAACGAGCAACCCATAGAGCCGAACGCCCAAAAAAAGAAGCGGGTTACAACCAACACACCACACCCACAACAAACACACCCTGTTTCACTTTCTTTTCCTAAAGATTTTAAGCACCTCCGTGCGGGCATCCTTGAGTAATTGTGATATCTGAACTTCCACCCATCCCCTGCTTCAAATTATTTTTATCAATCAAGCAGTAAGTCTTACATAAGAAACAGCAGAAAAATAATCTCACAAACAAAGCATGAAGCCAAATCGCCCCTTGCCTTGTTTAGTTCTGGGTTTTTCTCCACAAATACTATGAAACTTTATATTTAAGGGAACGTGTAATTTTAGTGTTAATTTGAGGGGAAGGAGAATTGAAGGTTTATTATTTAGAGAATAAGTTGAATCGTTTGAATGCTTTAGCGAAGTGTTTGCGGGTTGCTGTTTTGGTTGGGCTGCTTTTTTCAGGTCTACTCATGGCAGCATCAGCCATCGGCTTTGCCGCTGCAGCGGATGCTCCTGCTACCCAGTGGAGTCAAACCTACGGCGGAACAGACTGGGATTATGCGGAGTGTGTGGTTCAGACTAGTGATGGCGGGTATGCACTAGCAGGCTACACAGCTTCGTTTGGTGCAGGCTACAGTGATTTTTGGTTGGTGAAGACTGATGCTTCTGGTACTTTGCAGTGGAGTCAAAATTATGGCGGACCAGGCAGTGAGTGGGCGTATTGTGTGGTTCAGACTAGTGATGGCGGGTATGCACTAGCAGGTCGAACAGCTTCGTTTGGTGCAGGCTTTGATTTTTGGTTGGTGAAGACTGATGCTTCTGGTACTTTGCAGTGGAGTCAAAATTATGGCGGACCAGGCAGTGAGTGGGCGTATTGTGTGGTTCAGACTAGTGATGGCGGGTATGCACTAGCAGGTCGAACAGCTTCGTTTGGTGCAGGCTTTGATTTTTGGTTGGTGAAGACTGATGCTTCTGGTACTTTGCAGTGGAGTCAAAATTATGGCGGACCAGGCAGTGAGTGGGCGTATTGTGTGGTTCAGACTAGTGATGGCGGGTATGCACTAGCAGGTCGAACAGCTTCGTTTGGTGCAGGCAGCAATGATTTTTGGTTGGTGAAGACTGCTCCTGATAGTTTGTTTGTTGTGCCTGAGTCTGCCTTTGGCGCTCTGGGCACAATAGTCGCCTGCATAACAGCCATGGCAATAATAGCCACAAACAAAAAACGCCAAACCAAATAACACAGCCCCAAACCACACTTCTTTTTATCAGAAAAACGCAGAAGTATAGTTTTGAGTCTGCAGCCCAAAAAGAGGGCAGAAGCAACTTCTCTGAACTTATCTTCAGAAAGGTTAAGCCCAGTTGTGGCGCTAAGAATGGAATTGAATGCACGGAGGCGCTTTCTTTTTCTGCACTCATTGCTCTGTCTTTTTAGAGTATATTGTTCTGATGCAGGTTCAAAGAATTTTTTTATGTGAATTAGCTTGAAAATTGAGGATTCTTTACAAACATGCATTTATTGACGTGGTGCTTGACACATTGTCTGCGCAATGCTGCTGTTGCCCTCACTGTTTCTATTATGGTTTACTTTAAAAAACCAAAAAATAGGGAGAAGCTTTGAAAACTATTTTTCTGGGGTAGTTCGCTGATTTTGATGTCTTTGCTGAAGCGTTGGAGGTCTTGGTCTTGGGAGTAGAGGATGTTTGCTTTTTGGTTTATGGCTGTGGCTACGATTAGGGCATCGGGTAGTTTTCCGCCTCTTTTAGCCCTCAGGTTGGCGGCTAAGTCTGCAATTTCAAACGTGACGGACACAATTTTGAAGCCGTTAAGCGTTAAGTCTTCAAGCAGTTTTTTTGTTTTTGCAGCTTTAATTTGGTTCAGGGCATTTTTCATTGTTTGTCTTCTCATTCTTCGCGAAGCTTTCGCTGATGTTTTAAGGGGTCGCCGAAAACGCCTTTGCCGATGCCTTTCAAGTCCACTACTGGGTTAAAAGGTTTTAGAAGCAAGCCGTCTTCGGTCTTGTTGATTTCAACTATTATTCCTTCTTCGATGTGGTGTTTTTTGCGGAGTTTTTGGGGAATAACTACTTGCTCTCGCATGTCCACCTTTACTTTTTCTGACATAATATCTATCAGATAATGGTCATTCAGGGAATTAACGTTTCTTACAAAAGTTGATTTCTGAAACCGCTTAGATAACTGGCTAAATGGCAGAAACGGCAGATTAAAGATTAAACCAAAACTACGCCACTAAATCAAGTTGCTTATTTAACCGATTGGGCAAACGTTTGTTGGTTGCCCTCTGAGGGGCTCTTTATTGTGGCAGAAATGTGGGGTGGGGGTTAAGCGGCTTGTTTAATGTAGCCTTCTACCACTTCGTCAGATAGCATTTCCATTTTCTTTGTTGCCGCCGGTATGACAGCGATTTTTATTCGGGGCGGCGCCTGTCTTGAATCAACCGCTTTCACTAAGCACTTCACTGCAAGCGCGGTGATTTGTTGAAGCGTCAAATCTTCCCGGTACTCTTTTTGCAGCATTGACAGCACGTTTTCGCTTCCTGCACCAATTGCCGTGGCTTTGTATCGTTTGTAGGTTCCACTTGGATGCGTAGCAGTTATGCATGCGCCTGTTTTGTCGACGCCGCCAAAGATTATTGAAACCCCAAACGGTCGTCCGCCGCCGTTTTGCGTGTACGTTTGCTGGGTGTCGCACACTTGTTCGGTTACGGTTTCTACGTCAATGGGTTCATCAAAGTTTAAAATGTTGTTTTGCGCGTTTGTGCGTGCCTTATCTATAAGCACTCTAGCATCTGAACTTAAACCTACAATAGCTGCGCCTATATGGTTGTCCACTTGAAAAATTTTCCATGAACATTTGGGGTCCTCAAATGCTTCAATGTTTTCTTCTGCTCCAAGAACACAGCCTTCAGGACAGTGGATGCCTAAAATGGTGGATCCGCGGTTCACAGCTTCCATTGCGTATTCCACTTGGAAAAGCCGTCCGTCGGGGCTGAAAACGGTGTTTATGTGGTCATATGCTCCAGGTTTTACAAATGCAGACATGGCATTACCCATCCGTGTTGTGCTTTTACGCCTTCAGCATCATATAAGGGTTAGCTATATTTAATTACGCATTTCAAGGAAAGGAGCATAGTAGACTTTCACTGGACATTTCGGGGGAACAACTGCTTTCCTTTTTCCGTGTAGGCGATGAAGCCGAGTTTGTTAAAGAAGTCCAGTTGGTCGTCCAGCTCGCCGCCCTCCACAAGCTTGCCTTCTACCACGCGAAAGAAGAAAACCATGGGCAGGGTGACTTTGTTGCCTGTTGGGGGAAGGGGGACTCCGAAAAGGTTCCAACTGCCCGTGTGGGTGCCTGTGGCGGTGACTTTGACCCAGACCCACTCTCCCTCGGCAATCATGTCTTGGATGGTTTCATGCCAGTCAGGGAACCCCTCAAACGCCAAGGTGAAGAGTTGCTTAAAGTTGTCTCTGCCTTGCTGCTGATGCGTGTGGTCAACGTAGTCCAGCGAGACCAGTTCTTCGAATATGTTCAGGTTGCGGTTGTTGTATGCGTCAATAAATTTTCGAATGATTGATTTGTTTTCTTCCGCTGACAAAAAATCACCAATCCTAATGGTTTTGATGGCGTTTAACAGTTTTTGCCTCTACGGGCGCATGTTGTCAGGGCGTGGATGGCTGTTTTCTGGTTTGTAAATTATTAAGGTGTCGGGTTCTTTGTTTATGGTGTGCTTTGTTTTCCACATGCTGCCGCTTTGGTACGCCAGTTGATGTTTGGCTACTATGTCGTGCACGCAGTTACGTGTCTTCTCATCCAACGGCATCCGAACAATAATCCGATAACCCGCGTCGCTTGGCGTGTTAGAGGGTGCTACCTCCAGCGGGTGCCCATCCAAACCCAAACAGCAGTCAAGAAGCTCCTTCACAACAGATATGGCTTCTTCGCGTTTCAAAACTGTCCCTCGCATGTTAGATTAAAGAAAAATTGGGGGTTGCGGCTGTTTATAATCCGCTGCCGTCTGGGATGCCGTCACCCGAGTTTGGCGCTGGTCCAACACCGGGATTGTCGGGGCGTTCAAGTCCACTTCCATCTGGAACACCGTCGCCCATGTTTGGGGCAGGTCCAGAGGCGTTGCTTGCCGCTGCAACTCCTACGCCCAGAGCCAACGTTAAGAGCCCAACGACTAGGATGATGCTAAAGATTTTCTTTATTTTAAAAGCCTCCAACACTAAAGTGTTGTTAAAATCATATTAAAGATTTTTGGACAAGCACGAGTACTACTTCGGCTGTCCTAAATCGGACTCCTTACCAGTACAATAGCTCCATAGCGCTACAGGCTATGTTTAACATGAAGCCAACCCCTGGCATCCTTTTGTGGATTAGCCCCAAGTTGTAGTCATGTTTAGAACTTGTTAGCATCTTCGGTTTTTTCGAAAGTTATTAAAGCACTCTCATACATATCGTAATCTTCGGAGACCGTAAATGCCAAAAAAAGAAAAACCTTTAACCAAAAAAGAGCGCGACGAGAAACGAAAAGCGAAAAAGGCAAAGCAAAGCAAAACGCAAACTTCCTAAGCCCCAAAGAGCTTTGTAAGCTTTTTTCTAATTAACCTTTTCTATGCATTTTGTCCAGTCAGAATCACCAAATGGGCGGTCTTCATTTCTTATCTGTAGCGCCTGTAGGCGTGTTGCGTTGGGTTCTTATAGACACCTCAAGAGGGTAAAACAAGTTTAAAAGCTTGAACGCTGTTACTGCATTTGTTGAGATTATGCCAAGTGTAGCTAGACGTAAAGCAAAAAATACTCAGAATGCACAACAGAAAAAGCTGCAACGGGAAAAGGAAGCAAAAAAGAAACTGGAGCGGCAGCAGCTTCCTGCTAAAGGTAAAAAACGGTAGTCAAAAGTCAAGGCGCCCCGTTGTTGACTTAAGCAGGTTTGTTGTGTCAAGAAATCTTTACTAGCAACCTTTTTTGTGTCAGGAAACCTTTACAAACACCCATTTTTAGGCGAACGCATAGCTGGTTTTTGGGGTTTAGGATGAAACAGCAGCATGCATTAGCACTCCAGCCAAATCCAGACGTAGACGCGTCTGTTTCTGGAAATGAGCCTTCTTTTTCTAACCTGCCCGCCATGGACTCTCACGCAGAAAAAACTGCAGTGGGGGCATCTGCGTAATTGGATAGCCACAACCAAATCCAAGGACGCCCCGTAAACGTTGACCTGATACGCACCACCGCCATGTTTGGCGTTCTGCTGCTGCACGCGGCAGGCAGATATCCCACAACCCCCAACGAGCTCCAACAAATGGCGCCTCTGGCGTTCGTGGGTTGGGGCATCGTGGACATTTACCAAAGCATCGCCGTACCTCTGGGCGTTCCCCTTTTCTTGATGCTCACGGGCGCGCTTCTTTTGCAGCCCGAAAAAACCAACGAACCCTTGGGCGTGTTCTTCAAGAAACGCTGGTCACGTTTAGGTTTGCCTACATTGTTTTGGTGTGTTGCGTATTTTGCTTGGGACTTTCTGGTTCAAGGCATCCCGTTCACTTCCAGCGCCATCATCCAAGGACTCCTTAATGGCCCCTACACCCAGTTGTGGTATCTTTACGTGCTTGCAGGACTTTACCTTCTCACGCCGATTTTACGCGTGTTCATGGCGCATGCAAACCAGACTTTGATAAAGTACTTCGTGATTTTGTGGGTTATCAGCGTTGCCGTTTTGCCCTTTTTTGGCTTATTCTCGCCCTACATGTTAAACGAAAACGTTTTTACCCTAACGGGGTATGTGGGCTTCTTTGTTTTAGGCACCTACCTTCTCACCGTAAACGTGCCCCGCAAAACCCTCCTGACCCTTGCAGCTCTGGGTGTGGCTTTGACTGCCGTGGGCACCTACGCGTTGGCAGCGACGGTTGGCGGAACCGAAATGTACTTCTTCCAGCAATACTTCAGCCCAACCATCCTTTTAACTTCCACCATGGTGTTTTTGCTACTGCTCACCTCGAAGCCGCCTTCCACCCAAAAAGATGCGCATCCCTCAATAATCAGTCGACTAATTCAACTTATCAGCGAAAACACGTTGGGCATATTCTTCATTCACGTCATGATAATTGAATCCATCCAAAAAGGCTACCTGGGCTTCACACTCAACCGCACCATCCTTAACCCCATAGTTGAGGTTCCCATCCTGACCATAATTGTCATGTTCATTTCGCTGGGGATAATTCTTTTGCTCAAAAAAATCCCCTACCTCAAGAGGCTGATTGACTAATGCTGACGAAACAAAAATTCCAATCGCAAACACCTCTTCTTCTTCGCAGGGCGCGAACAAGCAAAAACCATATTTTATCAAACAAGAAACTAGACTGCAGCATTCCGCGAGACAGCAAAATGACTATACCAAATTCGCGGCTTCTCAATGTGGGTGTGCTGATTGTTCTGCTTGTTTTCTTAGGGGTGCTTGCGTTCTTTGTTGTAACCACCACAAACCAGCCTCCTACGGACTCAATTCGTGTGGCCTGTGTCGGCGACAGCCTCACCCAATTAACCTACTACCCAAACGACCTTAAGCAAATGCTCGGTTCCGACTATACAGTTCGTAACTTCGGTGTTGGCTCCACCACTGTCTCGCTTGAATCCGAAACGCCATACATGAACACCAGCAAATTTCAGGACGCACTGGAGTTTAACCCTGACATAGTAGTCCTCATGCTGGGAACCAACGACGCCCAACCCAGCCTTCACCAGTACAACGCCAGTTTTGTGGACAACTACCTCACGCTGGTTGCCGCATTCCAAGCGCTTCCCAGTGACCCTCAAATCTGGATTGTGCTGCCCCCACCCATTTTTGATGACCAGTCAGGCAAAATAAGCCCCCAATATTTCGCTGACACCCTTATCCCCATCATCGGGCAGGTGGCAGAGCAGGCTGACCTGCCAGTTATCGACGTGTATTCGGCTTTGGCTGATGGCGCACAGTATTTTCCTGACGGTGTCCACCCTGACCAAAAAGGCGCCGAGATAATCGCCCAAACGATATACAAAGCGTTAACTACACAAACAATTGAACCGACGCATTTGCCGTCCTAACAAACAATATGCGTGCAAACGGTGGGCTCCTCAGCTAAAACTGCCTTCAAGCGGTCGGGGAACTTGCCGTTTACAACAAAGCAATCTAACGGGTGCTCTAAAAGTAACTGGGGCAGAAACGTGTCTACGCTGGTGTGTTGCCCAAATTTTAGCAGTTCCCGCGCCGAAACTGTGTTGAGCAGTTTGGCGTTTGGGTTTTGTTTGGGGTTTTGGGTGAAGATGCCGTCTACGTCGGTGGCAAACACTACTTTTGGTGCGTCAAGTTGGTTGGCTATGTAGGCGGCGATGGAGTCCGAGGTGACTTCCCACGAAGGCGTGAACGGGTCGCCCTCAAGTAGCAGTGTAGCGGGCAGAAAAATGGGAACTGCGCCTGTGCCCGAAATCGTGAAGGCATCTTTGAGTGAGCGGCAAACCTGGCTATCAGGAATAAGCTGGGTGAGCAGCAAGCCGTACTGGTCCATGGCCAGAATTGCCATCCGATGCGACACCGCCGCAGGCAAGCTAAACTTGGCGTCCAAGTCCCTAACCGTGTCTGCGAATTTGCCCCCGCCGGGCACCACGACAATTTGGTGTGTCCTGGCGATTTCAGAAATTGCCTTCCCAAGTGCCTCTAAGGTTGCGGGGTCTTCGGATAGGCTGCCGCCGACTTTAATCACGGCATCCAATTAACATCCCTGACTTCCAGTTTGGTAGCCACCTTTAACGCTACACCCACCGAAGGAGAAACCAACGCCGTCCCCGCAGGGAGCACATCTTCGATGCTCACGATTTGAGCGATACCTGCCCGCTCTGCAGCTCTGCGAGCCAGAAAATCTTTGCCCATTCCCGTAACAACTACAGGAATTGTTCTTTTCGGGCTGCCTTTTACACGGCTGTAAATCTGATTTAGTGCTTCCGTAATCTGTCCTACTTGTTCTCGGTAAACTGCAACGGCAATCGCGTGAATTTCTTGCCCCGAAAGCATCTCCACATCGGCGCAGACCACCCGTGCCAAGCGTGCCGCAGCGTCGTCTACTGTTTTTCCTTTGCCATCAGCCGTTTCCGTCGTGTATTGCTCAGGGGTAATGTTGCCTAAAAAGAGGTGCACGTCGCCGCTTTGAGCAAACAGCTCTGAAGAAACCCTTGCCGCACCTCCATGCACAGGGACGCGGCTGACAACTGCCGCAACGTTGGTTCGCAGGCAGCCTGTGTACACAAGTTCGCCGTTTATGAGTTTCTCCAAATCTGTTTTGCCTTCCGCCGCAACCACGCCGCCTTTTATTGGAATGATGCTGGTGCTTGTGCTGCCCGCATCCACAACGACGCAGTCCTGTAGGTACTGGGAGACCAGCCATCCCGTCGCCGCCCAATTCGCCGCGGCTACCTTGAGTGGTTCAGCTTTTGCAGCTTCAACCGACTGCAGTTCTGCATCAACGTCTAAAACCCACACTTTTACACCTTGAAAAACTTGGCTAACGCAGTCGAGTACGTGGTGGATGCCTTCGCGTTTGGTGCGATAGATGTCGGAGAGTTCCGCCGTAATTGTAACTGCAACTCCGTCAAGCGCCACAGGCCCCGCTACTTTGCCCTTGATGCTGGAGAGCATTTCGCATAGCTGTTTGGTGTCTTTTTTCCAGAACGGGAAATACTCCAGCGCTGACTTGTATTCTGTAACAGTGGCGTCTTTGGTTGATATGTATGTGGCTTTGGTGTTGGCGCCACCTATGTCTAATCCTAAAACGGTTACCATGGTTTCTGTCCCTTCTCCCAGATGTCTTTGAGGTCCTCTTTAGCTTTATGCATTTGTTGGAGTGCTTGCTCGGTTGTGGCTCCACAGGAACGGAGCATTCCATAAGAGGTTTCCTGCCCATACAGGGGAAACGGCGGCGAAACCAACGCCTCCAACGCACAGAAGTTTTGCCAAGCAAAAATTATGGGGCGTTCAATGGGCACTTTAGAGAAACAACAAACCCCGTTAAACTCCACGTTACTGGCAGCTTCCTCTTTGAGCAGTGCATCGGCGATGTTGAGCTTGCTTGCTTTTCTTAGCCCAACGTAGGACGTGGTTAAGCGAGGGTTAACCTCCATCACGTACACTTTCTGTGTGCCCAAAATCACGTCAACTCCAACATACCCAAACAGTCCACGGAAGGATTGGACTAAACGTTTAGCTGCCTCAAACGCCTCAGCTTTTAGGGGATAATCGAACGGAACCAAACCACCGTTATAATTTGACTCACCTTCAGGCGAAGCCAACGTCAAATCCTGCAAGTTCAAACTCAAAGGCAACACCTCTCCACCTCGGCAGAGCAAGCTGACGCTAGCGGGAACCCCCTGCACAAACTCCTGTGCACAAACCCCCACGTTTCCTGCCTCCCCAAAAATCTTGTCAACCGCAGCTTCAACCTCAAAGGCTTCTTGAACCACACTCAACCCGCCGCATCCAGCGCTGCTGACGGGTTTAATCACCGCGGGAAAACCTACCTCGTTCTCGACTGTTTCCGCCATAGCTTCTATCGAGTCTGACGGGTTTAGCTGAATGGTTTTGGGGAAATTTAAGCCCAGCTGCTTGGCGTGCTCGGCGACCTCGGCTTTATCGGACGCTTGGGCTATGGCGCTGGCGGAACAGTTCAGGGAACGGGCGTTTGAGGATTCAACGCGTTTAGTCAGGTAATGCAGTATGCCCTCAGACTCAGGCGCCACCATATAAGCTGCTTCTGCCCAACTCAGTGCAGCTTTAAGCACTTGCTCAAACTCCTCTAACTTGTTAACTTGGCGTATGTTGTCGGCTTGCAGGGGCGGGTTGAACCGTGCAATACGAGCATCAAGCAGAACGGTAACCTCATGCCCAGCCGCCTTGAAATCCTCGGCTAATCCCCTAAGCATGGAGAAGCCTTCACAGAGCAAGCTGCTTGAAAGGGGTTCCCCTATGTATCCGCCGCTGCAAATGTGTTCGTAAAGTAGAATCCTCAAGTGTCAGTCACCAAAACCGAAGAATCCGCTGTTGGCTTAAAGCTTTTGCCCAAAAATGCGTTTGGTTTTATAGGTCGGCTACTTCTGGATAGACCCCTGCCCCTCTACCTTTTCAGTACAGTCTCCACTGGCTAAGTGGTTGTGCCGTAAAAGTCCAACGTAACCTTGGCGTCCGTGAACTGGGATGAAGCTTTAGCGTCCACAAGCACGGCAAAAATCACGTTGGGGTATCCGTAAAGCTGCAGAAAATCTTCATCATCCAACCAAACCGAGCCGCTGCTGTTGAAGGTTTTCTCGACGCTGCCTCCAACCACGTTGTCAACAAACTCCAGTCTCAGCCTCACTGTAATTGTCTCGTTGTTGGCAAAGCTGCCTTGCACGGAGATTTTTGGTTTAAAGCTGGCGATGGTGGCGGGATGCACCTGAACAATCTCGGTTTGCCCATACACATTTGCTCCAAGGGGAATTGGGATGTTTGTTTGTTTGAAAACGCCGCCGACACCAAAAATCCACACGCTGTACGGGTTAGATATGCGAGCCGTCCAGTTGCCCAAAATGTTTACGCCTGCCTCAAACACCGGCGACTGATACGCGTCTGCACCAATTTTCATGGCAAACAACAGGGCATCGTCAAGAGGAAGCGCAGCGAAGGACTCAAACACCACGCTTTCCATCGCGGTTTTGTACATGGAGCCCTCCAGCTGCAGCCCCGTCTGGTTAAATTGTCCAAATTCGCCAATCCACACTCGGACATCTTGCATGAGGCTGTCGGTGAATTCAGCTTGCGGCTCCACCGTTATGGCAACGGAGTTGTCCATCTGGTTAAAGTAGCATCGGGTGACCTCAGTGTTGGCGTAGGAGCCCGTTGAGTTTCCGCCTATAATTGGGCTGCTGCTGTTTGTCCGAAAAACCAAGCCCTGAACGCATTTGTCAAAATGAATCGTGTCAATACGGGTACCCTCCGACCACGTATTCGTATTCACTAGCTCCAAGCCGGCGGTGCAGTTCTGGAAAATCATGTTTGTCACCGTGGTTCGGAACGAATTTTGAACCCGCACCGTCCCGTTCACGACGACAAAACCTGAAAGCTGATTGTTCACTGAGTTGGCGTAGTCCACGCCGTAGATGACTATTCTGTGTCCGTTAGCGTTGAGGGTGGCGCCGTCGCTGTCCAGACGCGTGTTTTTCTTGTTTGACATGTAAATGTCTGAGGTTAAGTCGTACTGGTCTGCCTTGACGTAGATGTTGTTGCCCGCGGAGAGTGCTGAATTGAAAACCGCTGAGGCGTCAGTGGAGTTAAGCGCAACGTAGCCCGTTTTGCCGTCTTTAGCTAAGTACTCGGAGGCGTTGATTTGGTAGTTCCAGACGCGGTATATCACGTAGTCGTACTGCTCGATGGGTAGGCGGGCGTTGAGGTTGTCGATTTTGCCGTTAAGCAAATCCTTGATGGCGTAGTCGGTTTGGTTTAGGGACGTGTAGGCTTGGTTTAGGGTTTGGTTGAGGTCGGCGAGGTCTTGGCTGCGCTGCTGTTCCTGTATGCTGTTGTAGTGGAATATGAGGTAAGTGTTGGAAACTGACAAAGCCAGAACGGCAATTAAAAGCACCCCGAGGATACGGTTGGGTTGAGCCAGATTCATCGTTCTTCGTCCCAAGCCAAATGAGTTAAACTATGAATACATGTGATAAGTTAAATAACGTTTCCAAAAATCAAACCCGACGCACCTGAGTACAGTTTCTGTTGCCGTTTGCTGAAGCAAGCATAAACAATATAGCATAAACCGCAAACACTATAGCCAAACACCTAAAGGAATAAACATGCCCGGCTCATACTCACGCCTGCTTGGCGTCATCGGCAAACCCAACGTAGGCAAATCCACCTTCTTTAGCGCCGCCACGCTCGCCACGGCAGACATCGCCAACTACCCCTTCACCACCATCAAACCTAACCGCGGCGTCGGCTACGTCCGCTCCCCCTGTGTGCATGGCGAATTTGGCGTGCAAGACAACCCCAACAACAGCCTCTGCCTAGACGGCGCCCGCCTCCTCCCCGTCGAGCTCGTAGACATCGCAGGCATCGTGCCCGGCGCGTGGGAAGGCAAAGGCTTAGGCAACCAGTTCCTCGACGAGATTCGCCGCGCCGACGCCCTCATCCACATTGTTGATGTTTCGGGGGGCACGGACTGTGAGGGCAAAAGCTGCAAGCCCGGCGAGCATGACCCGGTGGAAGATGTGGAGTTTCTGGAGCGGGAAATCACGCTTTGGATGGTTACTATTCTTAAGAAGGATTGGGCGCGCATCGCCCGCACCGCCGAAGCCGACAAAAAAGGCATTGCGCATCACCTTGAAGACCGCCTCAACGGGCTGAGCATCAAACGACAATGCGTTAATGAAGCCGTCCGCAAAGCAGACTTAAACTTAGATAAACCCGCCACGTGGACGGACGACGATTTCTACCGATTCGTCGACGAGTTGCGCCGCATCTCCAAGCCGCTGCTTATTGTCGCCAACAAAATCGACTTGCCCACCGCCAAGGACAACGTGGAGCGCCTCAAAGCTCTGGGGCACATTGTGATTCCAGCCAGCGCCGAAGCCGAACTGGTATTGCGACGCGCCGCCGAGAAAGGCTTAATCGACTACAAACCCGGCGATGGCGACTTCCAGGTTCTGCAGCCGGAGAAGCTTTCGGCAGGGCAGATTCGCGCGTTGGAGCAGGTTAAGGAGAAAATCCTTCAGCCCAACGGCTCCACTGGCGTCCAAGAAGCCTTAAACACTGCCTACTACAAGCTGCTGGACATGATTGTGGTGTACCCGGTGGAGGACGTGGAGCACCTTTGCGACCACAACGGCAGAGTCTTGCCTGATGCTTATCTTGTTCCCAAAGGCACCACCGCCCACCAATTCGCCTACATAATACACACGGAGCTCGGCGAGGGCTTCCTGTATGCGGTGAACGCGCGGGATAAACGTAGAATCGGCGAAGACGCGGAACTAAAAGACCGCGATGTCATAAGTATAGTGAGCGCCAAAAAACGAGCCTAACCCAAAGTAAACGCTACACATGAGCATAGGCAGTCAACAGAAAACCTGTTTCTTTTCTGGTTTTAGCGATGTTTAAATTTGTCTTTTCCCACTTTATGTGTGGGATGCTTTATGGAGTTGGTCAAGCAAGTTAATGTAAAAGTAGATTCAAAGGGCAGAATCTGCATTCCGGCAGAAATCCGCAAAGAAATAGGCGAAACCGCAACCATAAAAAGAGTCCCCGAAGGCTTCCTCCTTGTTCCAGGCAAAAAAGAGGACCCCGTAGAAAAACTGCGCCGCATCATAAATTCAAAACATGAACGAACGGGCAAACCTGAGAATTGGTCGCCTGAAAAAATGAAGTCCATTTGGGGCAAAAGCGAATGATTGTGGGGTTGGACGCCAACATTTTATGCTACGCGCTTGATGATGCTTACCCCGAACATGAAGCCCTAAAGAATCTGCTGCTGGAATTAACCCCTGAAAACAAGGTTGCTCTAAACCCGACAACAATCCATGAATCATACCATACATTGGTGCGTTCCCAGAAGTGGCTGCCTGAAAAAGCTGCAGACGCCCTAATAACCCTCATAACCCTGCCTAACACAGAATTTTACAGCCAAACCAGAAAAACCAGCACCCTAGCCCTCAACCTGTCCGTCCAGTACAATCTAGGCGGAAGAGACGCCCTCATAATCGCAAACTACATGGCAAACCAAATTCCAACCCTCTACACCCACGACAAAAAACTCCTAAAACACCAAAAAATAACCCACAAAAACAACAACCTAACAATCAAAGACCCACTGAACCAAAAATAAACAACAACCTTCCCACCATTGCCTACCCGATAGTCAACTCCCAATATCCCAACAGACTACTAACAGTTATCAACCCCATCCACAACACCAAACATTCTTTGAGATACAAGCAAACAGCGGCTAATGGACGTCCACGACAAACGCAGAATCAGCGAAGACACCATCCTAAAAGACCGCGACGTAATCAGCATAAACAGCACACAAAAACGAACAAAACATACCCACCAAAAACATACTTAACTACAACGACGAAACTGCGATTAAGAGGCGAAACAACAACTCGCAAGAAGACCTTTGACAGAATAGCCTAGCCCTCTTAAAATGGGTAAAATATGATTTCAAGGGAAAGCTAAAACTTTTACATGTAAAACTTGTATTGCTGTTTTATAGCACTCCCTTGAGGAACCTCGCCGAGTACATCACCAACCTTATAGGCACACTTTAAAGTCAATGGTAAGTAACTTGAGTAGTCAGCGGTGTTCCAGTCCAGCCTACTTAGAGCAATCATTTCTTTGGCAATTTCGTCTTGAGTAGCATCGCCGAAATGCTGACTTATCTCGAGCGGCTTTGGAACACGAGGACCAAGATATGCTCTCTGGTACGGTACGTAGCCTTTAGTATATACAAGAAATGAACGTCTTCCAAGGGTTATCGTAGTCCCCCTTAAAACTGCTTTTTCTCCATTTCGATAGAAAAACACCTCTCGACCATCACTTACAGAAATGAAGTCAAATCTAGGAATTTGCTCGCATGCTTTCAAGAAGCCTCTTCTTTCTTCATCCAAATACATTGATGATTTGTGAATAACCACTCGATTTGGTAGTTGCTGCTCGTGGTGTTCCTTGTAAACCGCAATAGCATCTTTCAATACGTCGTAAGCGTTTTCCTCCGAAAGATGGGGGGCACCAAGCTTTTCCATGTCCCACTTAAAATCGTGTCCTCTTACAACCATTCCTTCGCCACTATCGCTAAATACTTGGGCAAGACTTGCACACATCGACTTATCTTGTTTTGTTCTATCTTTGTAAAAGGAAATTCCGACGTAACATGTTCCGCTTCTCAGATTTCCTACTTTCCAAGGAAAATGATTAGACTTATAATAAATGGCAGAGGCAAGGTTCCATACGAGGGAGGAACGGTCTATACCCTTTCTTTTCTTTTTTACGTTACGTCCTGACATTTCCACCGTTGGCTCTAAAATGGTAAGTCTATGCAGTATTGATTGAGTCAGAATCTGTGTAGGTATGTCAAAAGCCAAGCATTTAGCCTTAAGTACACGTCTAAAATCTTGATGCACCGCCATATCCAGAAGATTTTGAGTACTTTCACTTAAAGGAGCAAGAATCTGATATGTTTGAATGTTTTTCCTTATCTTATCCGCTTGCTTCTTGTCTTTTCGTGTGAGAACTGACCTATTTTTTGTGCCAACCATTCCTGCTCCACAATTAGCTTCTATATTTTCAGGCTCATGACAGATAATGACCTCTGGGAGACTAACGCGCCTGCAAATAATGCCTACCTTTTCAGCGTATTTTTCAGCAGCACGTCTTATCCTTGTTTCAGGATTAGAGACTGAGAGAATTTTGTCAACCTCTTTTGAAGTTATTTCTTGGTCGTAATCGGATGAAAGAACCAATCTACAGCGGAACGCTTTCATGAAACCAGGAAAAGATTGGTTCGCAAAAGGTTTTTTCCCAGAACTCAAAATAACATTATTATTGACGTACTCCAAGAAAGAGCTTGTCTCTTGTATCCCTTCACCAGTGCTAACAATTCCAACTCTAATTGTATACATGATATTGGTCTTGGCGTCTGAAGGTCCATTAATCGTTAACCCACGCTTTTGGTCTATGTCTTGCGTTCCGTTAGCAAAATAAAGCGGTGCCTCTTCAATGTACTTCGCCGCATATCTTACTTCAGATTGTCGGCATGCAACCGTACTTTTCACAATGGTTTGTGTCATAACTCGTTCACCGTGAACACTTTATCCAGTGCTGCGCTCTTTTCTATGGCTTGTTCAAAGTAATCAGGCTTGGGTTGTTCATACCAAAGCCTTCGCTTATAATCGCCTTCTATTCCACGGTTAATTGTAGCAAAAGCAGGCATCGTTGCAATAGTAGCTTCCAAATCCTCACCCAAAAATAGTTTCATTTCCTCAGATTGTTCCGACAAAATTGCTGTCCAAAAACGAACATCATCTAGTACAGAGTGGTTTCGCTGCATGTTCATCCATCGCGCGGATAACGATGACATTCGTAATGGAGAAACGGGTTCGATAATACCATCTTTAGTAAAATGCCAACCGGGCAATACTTTGAGAAACAACCAATCATCAACTTGCGTAAAAGTGGCTTTGCATGACCTATGAACATAATGTGGCTTCACTGACTTTGCTTTTTTTACAAGGAAGCGAGTGTACTCTTTTGTTCCAATTCTCCAAGTTCCATTTCTGCTCTCATCGCCTCTATTGAGCAAAGGGAAGAACGTTTTTTTCTTCTTGCTTCTGAAATCATATGTCATATGCAGTTTTTCTTTCATGTGCCTTGTCATTGCCCTATTGAGGAGGTCAATAATCCAACAAGTTTCTTCCCCAGTTAGCAAGCTTTTGGTAGACACTGTTTGACAGGTCGGTTCTAGACACAAGTCTCCGAATCGATACTGCGAATCTTTTAAAGAGGCAAAGCTGTAAATTTTATGTTTCTCCTCGTCAAAGGCAAAGGGCGGGGGGTTCGCGCCCTCACCTAGCAATGGAAAAATATCCCTCCGCCTTTTCACGGTTGTCAATGCAACGTTGATTTTCTCAGGAATTTTTAAAATGGGAAAAATGTTAGATGCTATTTCTTCCTCTTGTACATCAGCGGTTAATGACCCATAATCAATTTGCCCTGTATAAGCTGATGTAGTACGGTCTTTACCCATGGTCTCTCGTAACGTTTTACCCTGAAGCCTTCCAATCAGTTTTTTACTTTCTTTTTCAAAATTCGAATCCGTCTCAAAATTTAGCCATTTTAAAATGCGCATGGATGGTGGAGGCTCACAGTTTCTTCGCATGACTGGAATCATTCTGGCTTTCAAGCCTGCGGGGTCATCGTGTACAGGGATAACACGTTCCAACGTTGTCCAATCAGATTTTAACCAATCAGGCGACATAATGGGAATAATAAAATGTGACGAGGGTTCTGCTTTTTCTATTCTGAGTAAAATATTCTCCCCCGGCTCAATATCCCACTCGGCAAAAAAGACTTTGATTGGTTGTCCGTTAATGTTTTCCTTTTCAATTCTCTCAACAAGTTTTTCTGCAAAATCCTTGTCAGCCTTATTGTATGAGATAAATGCATCATAATCATACTGGCTTTGAGACAGTCAAATCGCCCCTCTTCTACGTTAGTTTTCTTATGATTACTTGTATTTGAATTTTCAGAGTATTGATACTTTAAAAATCGTCGAAGTGAAGCCGATTAAATTTAACAGATAACAGATGCCGAGAATTACTGTATAGGTTCTTTACTGTTTTCCAGCCAGTTGCCAAATGTGGATTGGATAGTTGAATTGTGCTTGCTTTTACTTTTTGTTATGGGCTGTTTTGGGGGTTTAATTTTGGTATTGGAAGGTGTAGTGGGTTTGTTGGTTGTTTTGGTGATTTATGCGCTTTTTTGTAGGGTGATTTTTATTTCTTGGGCGATGTCTTTGCTGATGGGTTGTATGGCGTTTTTGGAGGCTTTCCAGATTTCTATGCCGACAAAGTTTTGGTCTTTATCCATGTCGACGTAGACGTCTTCGTCGAGCATGCGGGTGTCGGTGATTTTGGCGTCTTTGAGTTTGATGTAGAGTATGTCGGCTTTGCGGTCGTATTCAGCTTTCATTTGATTTTCACCCATACGTTGGCGTTTAGTTTGCTGTGGGTTATTTCTTGGGCGGATGATGTAATAAAAGTTGTTATGACTCTCACTTGGTCGCCTTCCGAGGCATAGACGACGAGCAACTGTTGACCGTTGAGCTTTTTGAAAGCCACATAGGCAGCTGATGATAGGTCATAGAAGACAGTGGTAGGCTCTAAGATGGCTTGTATTATTGCCTTCTCGGTTATGCCTCTTTCTTTTGCTCGGTGTTTGCCATGTACAGTAAACTTCATAGGGTTAGCCACTAACTGTTATCGCTTGATTTTGATATTTAATTTTCCCTTTTCTAACACAACGTGATTTTGCGCCTTTTTATAAGAAGGAGAGAAGGTGGTGGTGATGAACGATAGGGTTTGGTGGTTTTTTAAGGCGTTTTTTGTTCTGCCTTTCATTTGGCAAAATTGCTTATAGACTGGCTGGGGCTGTTGGTGTGTGGGCGGATTTAACCGTAAATGGGCCATGCCAGTGCCCGACTGTATTGTGCCGACATTGCTCTCACTGCTTTCTGCTGCAGTCTTTGCTTAAAACGTAACCGCTGTCACGGGGCGCGCACTTTGGGTGCGTTTTTTGCCATCCTATTAGCATCCAAATAGCAATTGTATGCAGACCCTATAGAGGGGAGGAGGAGACGGGCGGAATAACCGTGCGCTTCACGCAGAGAGCCTTCGACGATGTTTGCCTTAGGAGCCGAAGCGGCGTTTGCGGTTCTGATATGTCCTTATGGCTCGAAGCAAGTCGATGAAGCGAAAGTCCGGCCAGTAAACATCCAAAAACAGCAATTCACTGTAGGCGGATTGCCACAAAAGAAACCCGCTCAGCCGCTCTTCGCCTGAGGTGCGGATAATCATGTCAGGGTCCTGTTTAGGCATATGCGACGTGTACAGAAACTTTTCAAACAGCTCCTCATCCACATCCTCCACTTCTAACTCGTTATCCTTAATTTTCTGGGCAATGGTTTTCGCGGCATCCACAATCTCCGCTCTGCCCCCATAGGCAAAGGCAAAATTCAAAAACTGATTGCTATAATTCGCGGTCGCCTGCTCCACATCAGCTATCAACTTCTGCAGGTTTTCCGGCAACAAATTAGCTCTCCCAATGACTTTAACATGCACCTTGTTACGGTGAATACGTTCATCGGTTAGCAACTTCCGAAACTTTTCCTCAGCAATCTGCATGATCTGATCCACTTCCCCGGAGGCACGACGAAAATTCTCCGTGGAAAACGTATACAACGTAACAAACTTTACATCAAGTATTTCAAGCCAATCCAAAAGCTGCTCCACAGTTTCGGCACCTTGCTTATGCCCCAACCACGGATTAATCTCCTGCTCATTAGCCCAACGCCGATTCCCATCCAATATGATAGCTATGTGTTCAGGTTTTTTGCCGTTTTTTATTTGAAGCCAAAGCCACTTTTCATAAGCTTTGTATGCTCCGATTGCCCTCAGAAACCTTTGTAAGCCCACAGTTACCCTCACATCATTAAGCATCTAAGTTTTTAACCGAAATAATTTTACGTACTATAGTAAAACCCGCCAACGGTTCAATTAAATCTTACTCTAGTTTAAATGAGCAAGACTTCACAATCCCATCATAGATATCTGCCTGCAGGCAGTTTTAATGCTGCTCTTGAGGGTTTTGTGGTTTTTCCTCTTCTTTCTCTTCCTCAAGGTCGTCAAGTTTTTCCTTGGGTTTGCCAAAGAAGTCTTTTGCAGACCGCTGAACAATTAACATAACCAAAACCGAGGCAATGGCAACCAGAATACCCACCACAATGTAGAAAACCAAATTAGCGTAACCCAACGCTGGACTGATAAGCACATCCGCGGCACCCGCAAAAATCATGCGGGACCACAACATCGTCACTATAAGAGCAGCATTGCGCAGTAACCTGGCGTCGTGATCAAAATATAGCGGCACCGAACGCCCCACCAAAATGGTGCATAACCCAACGATAATTAAGTCTAACGAACCCCGAAGAAAGTAACCCGCAAAAGAGGGCAAACTGCTCAACCAGTCCGCCGTGCCCACAGGCAAAGGATTCACCCCCCCAATGGCAGCTATGTACCCCGAATAAACGCTTATGCCAATGCAGAGCAACCCAGCGATGGTTGCATAGTTACTGATTTGCACCGGCAGAGGCGGCGGCGAGTATTCGCGAAACCATTTGTACGCGTTTTTGGCTGACCGGTCCACCCCAAAACCTTTGATTAACATAAAACTGCCAACCACCAGAATTATCGCCACAGCGTAATAGTAAACGTCAACTTTCAGAATGGCAAGAATGCTCCAAATCAAAATTAGCAGTCCCGGAAGCCCCAATGCTATGCGGCTGTAACGGGGTTCCTGAACAAGCATCCTCATGTATCGTGAAAAGAGGGCGGCGGTTTCTTCAATGGATTCGCTGTGCTTGACTACTATGCGGCGAATTGAGGAAACAGGAACCCGTGACTCAATAAGCGGCATGATGGCTTCGTCGCTGTAGCCGTCCGTGACTAAGATGACCTCGTCGGCGTTGAACTTTTCAAGCAGGGTGCCCAACTCGGCGACTAGTTTTCTGTCTGCGCCCACCCCGCCTAGTTCGGTGCCGCATATTGTGGCAACCTCAAAAATTTCGTTTGAGTTGTTTTCTTTGGCAAGTCGGTCGTGCAAGCTGACAGCTTCAAACATCGCGTTTGCGTCTGCTTCTTCGGGGTCATTTAACGCCAAAGAAACTGCAGCTTCTAAATTGGCGTTTCTCCCCAGAAGCGGCGTTTTTATGTTCGCCTTGGTTCCGAGATCACAATCTCTGTCAACGCATAGGATGAGGATTCTCTTGAGTATTGGTTCCCCAGTTTTCTCCGACATTAGGTCTCTGACCGAATCTTATAGGCGATGTTAGAGTTTAATCTTCCGTTTCCGTATCATCGCCTGCGAGAAGCTGGAATTCTCTCCAGTCAAGCTTTTCGCCTCGTTGCAGTTTTTCGCGCACAGCTGAACCCATTTTTTCTTTAATTTCCTGCTCTTTGGCTTTCTTTTGCCGTTCAGTTTCAGCTTTTGCAGCTTCAAACTGTTTTTGCCGCTCGACATACTGACCTTGTCGGATTCCAAACAGCTTCTGCCTCTGCTCTATGCACTTGCCGATTTCTTCGTGAAGCGGTTTAATTCTTTCCTTAGCCAAAAGGAATTGCAAATGCAGGTTGGTTGCGTCCTCCCTGATTTTCTTCATTTCTTCAAATTTGGCGAGCATTTTGGCATGAAGGTCTTGGCTTTTCTTGGCGTTTTCGGTTAGTTGACTGTGGAAGGCGTCTGCTTTCTGTTGGTATACCTTAAGCTGGTTCTTTAATTCGTTAATTTTCTTGTTGTGCTGGTCAATCTTTTTGTAGACGCTTAGTTGAATCTCGATTTCCTTCACTTGGTCAATGAGTTTTCTTTCTTCATGCAAATCCATCGATGTGGTTGCAATTTTGAACTCTAAAGCATCAAAGGCTTTTTGCAGTGCCTGACGATTTTGACCAGTGCGTTTTTCTCGCAACTCGCGGATTTTCTGTGTATGCTCTTTTATGGTTTCAATAAAAGGAGCCATCTGTGTCCGAACTTCATCACGTTGCGCCTTCAAGGCTTTGACGCTAACGTTAAGTTGGTCTCTTTCTTTTTTGATGTCAGCAATTTCCTGCCGCAGCGTTTTGGCTTTTTCGTTGAGCTGATCCCTTTGTTCAATGTGCTTTTTTATGTCTTCGTGGGTCTTGTTAAGGTCATCCTTTAAAGAACCAATCCGTTTGTGGATTGCCTCGATTTGCTGGTTGACTGTTGCGATTTCGGTTGTTTTTTGTTCAGTCAAACGGTTTCCTCTTTCGCGCCACTTTATCCTGATGACTGTAGCTTTCGAACTAATATGGGTTTCAGAGGATACTATTATGTTTAATGGATAGAAGAGCCTTTTTCTGTGTTTGCAGGTTAGAAGTTTTAAATACTTTGATGCGCCCAGTCATTTCGGGAAACCCATGGACTATAATTACAGTGACTTACTGAATCGTGCGCGCTCTTGTGTTCCAGAGGTAACAATGAAGAAGGAACGTTTAGAGTTGCCGCGGCTTTTTGTTTCAACTGTTGGGATGCGAACTACCATCTCTAACTTTAAAGAAATTTCCGACACACTTGACCGAGACCCCCAACATATACTCAAATTCCTTACTCGCGAGATGGCCACCGCTGCCACCTACCACGACGGTCGAGCAATCTTTCAGGGGAAATTCCCACGCGACACCTTTGAGCGGCTAATCGGACGCTACATGGAAAGCTTTGTCATCTGCCCCGTCTGCAAACGCCCCGACACAAAAATCCTCAAAGAAAAACGCTTAGCCTTCATTGTTTGTAACGCGTGTGGCGCCAAATCATCCATAAAACAACTCTAGGCGGGCTTGAGTTGGAGGCATGCGTTAACCTCAAAAAAATGGGCAAAAATGTAGTCTTAGCCATCTGTGACTGCGAAGTTTTAGGCAAAACGCTACGGGAAGGCAAACTTGTCTTCCATGTGAAGGAAGAATTCTACGATGGGGGACGCGTGACGGTTGAGGAAGCGGTGGACATGATTGAAAACTCGACCATTGTGAATATGGTGGGCAAGAAATGTGTCGAGACAGCAATCGCCCGGGGCTACGTGCATCCACGGGCAGTGCTGAAAATTGAGGGTATTCCTCACGCCCAAATCGTCAAGCTCTAAAGACCATTTTTTAGGCAACCGTAATACTTTTTTTGTTTTCTCCTAATTATTGGGCATAGTCTAGATAGTATTATATGTTGAGTGTTAACATACTGCTTGGCAGGGATTATATTTGAGTGGAAAAGAATACGAAGAACAAAGAAAGAGCGAGAAGCAAATTACAAAGCAACTTGCCATAGCCGACATCAAAGATTGGATGAGTAAAATTCCTAAAGATAAAGTGAACAAACCTGCCATTGTTGTCGGGACAAAAACTTTTACTCCGCAAGAAATCGAGAAAGAAGTAGAAAACGACACCGAATATGGTCAAGAATTCGCTAAAATTTTAGCGCGGTCTAAAGTGGAATTCGCAAAGAGGGCTGATCAGCAATGAAAGTAGAGAAAAAAGCAATTGATCTTAACGAAAAACTGATTGTTGATAAACTTTCTTACGACTATCTCCTTAGACGATGGAAGCTGAAGGTGTCAAAGAAGCTTTTAATCATAAGGCCAAATGTGCCCGGAGATAACTACACTGCCCTTTTCTCTTACAATGCTGCTGAACAAGTGAAGACCAAGGCGGTTGCTGAGGGCTGGACCGTAACCGACCTGAAAGCCAACGACACCAACAAAGCCAACGTGGAATTAACCATAAACAACGTGAAGCCTGACTTCATCATCCACTATGACCACGGCAGCTCCTACACGTTGTATGGGCAAAGCAGCAACACCATCACAGCAGCAATAAACTCCTCAAACGTTGACCTCCTGTCCAAGAGAGCCGTAAGCACCGTTTCATGCGAAAGCGCATTGGGATTGGGTCCATTAGCCATAAGTTCGGCTGAAACAAAAGCGTACCTTGGTTACGATGAACTGCACTGGGTCCACTTATGGTACCTTGACAAATTTACGGAAGCGGCAAACGCAGCAAACTACGCCCTTTTAGAAGGCAAAACCTACCAGCAAGCCTACGACATAGCCTTTCTGAAATACACCGAGAAATACAACGAACTCGTCACCATCGACACTTCGGCTGCTGGGTTGATGCTTCATGACCGCGACCACCTGCGATTGCTCGGCAACCCCTCCGCGAAAGCCTACAGCGTTACCATATCCCCAATACGAGTCGTCGCCCCAATTTCAAAGTTGAAATTGAAAACCCCGATACGCACTCCAGTACCCACGCCAACACCAAAACCTAAAGCAGCCTCAAAAAAGAAGGCATAACACAAAACACAAGATTAGCGGCACCAAAAGTGCCCACCATTTTTCTGAAAAATTGCTTTCTCCTATTTAGTTAGGCAGTCAAATTGGAAACTGGCGGTTTTAAATCCCGTTTAGGGGGCGTCACTGGTAAAATCTGTTTGTGGTGTTGTCACGTTTAGGTTTTCGATGTTTCAGTTGGCGTCATCCCAAATGGCGTATTTCAAATTTCCGTTGGAGTACTCCAGGTAGCTTAGTAGGAGTCTTTGTTGGCGTCAATTGCCCAGAAGCTGTTTTAGGATTTTTGAACAAAATGTACTACATAACCTCTTTCTGTTTGCTTTAAAACCAGGTTTGTCCAAAACGAAAAAGAAAAAGAAAGGCGAATTTTACTTGGGAATTTTTACTTAGCTACAGAACGTTGCCGACGGCTTTTGAACAGTGCCAGTGCCGCAAAGCATGTGACCACTGCTGCTAAGCTGCCCCAAACGTATTCGGGAAGCACGAACAGGCTGGGTCCGTTGCCGCATGTTCCGGTGGTTGCTGCGCAGCCTGCGTAATTGGTGTCGCCTGAGAATTCAGCTTTGACTGCGTAGACGCCGTTAGGTAGCGTTGCGGGGACATCCCAGTTGTAGCTGTAAGAACCATCTGGTGCCGTTGACACGGAGGTGATTGGAACCCATCCTGAGCAATCAAAGTAACTTAGCATAACCGTTTCGGCTGCAATGCCTGTGTCTCCGCTGGTTAGTGCTCCTGAAATCAGGGTGGTTTCGGTGCCTGTTTTGTCTACGGTTGAAGGGGTGCAGGTGACGGTGATTTCTGTTGCTACTGGTTGTGCTGTCGATGTGCCGTAGTTTGCGGTGATGGTTGCGTCAGATGCGACAGTGGTGTAAGTGCTAGATGTGCCTGAAAGGTCATTGCCATTGGTCCAGCCAGTGAATGTGTAAATCGTGCCGTCCCAGCCTGTTAGGGGCGTTGAAACTTCAACGGTATGGGTTGAGCCAGTTTCCCAGAAGAAGTGGGTTGAAGGCAAATTGTAGTAGTCGTATCCTGTGCCGTCGATTGTTAAGACCACTCCACCCGTGAAGGTTTGCATATCGGTTGCTGCGAAGGTGATTTCAACTGTTGCTGAGGCATAGTTTGCGGTTACTGTGGTGTCCTCATTGGGCACAGTGAATGTTCCTGATGCACTTACGAGTCCGTTTCCGTTTGTCCAACTGGAGAATCGGTACTCGGTTTCATCCCAGCCTGTTATGGGTGTTGAGGCTGCAACGGTGTGAGTTGACCCTGGGGTCCAGATGAATGTGGGTAGGTTCCAGTAGTTGTAGCCTGTTCCGTCGATGGTGAGGATGGTTCCGCTGTATGTGCTTACGTCAGTTGATGTAAATTCTATTTGGACGCTTGCTGACGCATAGTTGGCGGTTACTGTTACTTCGCCTGTGTTTGGTGTCTTAAATGTTCCTGAGGCGCCAGTTAAGCCGTAGCCGTTGGTCCAGCTGGAAAACTGGTATGTTGCATGGTCCCACGCTTCAAGTGGAGTGATTGCTTGAACCGTGTGATGTGAGCCTATTGCCCAATTGAAGGTGGGCATATTCCAGTAATTGTAGCCTGTTCCATCAATGATTAAAATATCAGAGTTTACGTTACTCACTCCGTTTACTGCAAAATTGACGGTTGTCGTCGGCGGGATTCCTTGAGCCTGAAAAACGTTGGGCGCGAGGACGAAAGCAGCCAAAAACGCCGCCACGATTACTGAGTATATTGCTTTTTTGTGCATCATTCAACCTCTTCTGGATTCGTATTTATTAACTCGTCATATGCTGTTGATTTTATAACTGATATTCTGGGTGTCCAAATATTTCGAATATTGGAATGTTTTTGCGTTTTTTCCTGTTAAAAGATGGGAAAACATTCATTTGCCTCGTGTGTTGGTAGCTTAGTGCTGCTTGTTTGTCCGTTTTCAGCTGTCCTGCGGGTGCCTTCACATCTTTAACGCAAAGGTTTTTGTCGTTCTTTGCCCTCTAAGTCGAATTCACTGCGAGTTGATTGACGTTGGATAAGGCGGATTTTTTGAAGTGGAGCCGTAAATACGACAAGGAAACCGGTATATGGCGCCAAAAAGAAGCCGAATTATCTGCTAAACTTCAAAAAAACAAAATGCTAACCCCAGATGACCTCGTCCAAATCGTAGAGTGGCAATTCAAAGACCACGACGCCAAAAAAAGCAAGGTTCTGGAAGCTGTCTCTAAGAATGACCCTGAAAATTTGGGGCGAATCTCCAGCCAAGTTTTCAACGTTGCTGTAGCGGAAGATGCGTACCGCATGCGAAGCTTAACCATGCTCAACGGCGTCAGTCCCGTCTTAGCAAGCGTCATCCTTGCGTTTTTTGACCCCAAACGCTACGGCGTCTTTAACAAACATGCGTATTGTGCCCTTCTTGGAAATGAGCCACCGAACCTGTTCACCACCCAAAACTATCTTCGTTTTCTTGCGGCGTTAAGAAAACTAGCCTGCAAACACAATTTGGATGCGCGTACAATTGAAAAAGCGCTTGTGGCAAAAAGCCTCAACAAATCTTAACTGGTGCTTAGGGGATTTCGAGTTTGTATGTGTTGATTTGGTCTATTTCCACGGTTGCGTCTTTTATGATGCAGTCCAGCAAGTGTCCTCCTGCGGTTGCGTCGTCGGTGATTAGGTGAAGATGATACCCTGCGTAGTCAGGGCCACTCATGCTTGATGGAAACCAGAAACCTGCCGCAGTTGCATTAACCTCATTTAACGTGAAGATGGACTGCGTTTTAAGTGCCTCAGTTAGGTTCGGGTAAGGTTGCGTTTGTATTTGGGGGCTTCGGGTGAGTGCATAATCAAAGGTGCCTTGCACTTTTATGGCGTAAATTGCCTCTTCTGAAGGACGTAAACCATCAAGATAAGTGGATAGTTGAGAGTAGTTTAAGCCTGTCACTTGGGCGGTTTGGTCTGAGCGAAAGAAGGTAACGGTAGCATAGGGCGTTTTTTCTGTTGGGCTTATTTGGCGTGGTGTACCGTCGGCAGGAATCTGGTAGAACACGCCATCTAAGGCAATCATTTCTCCGTCTAAGCCGTTTAGGGTCCCTATCCCAAAGTCGCCTTGTTTTGATAGTTCAGCGAACGTCAAGTTGCCCTCGTAGTTTCCTTCTGCGAAGGTATTAAACGGTGCAATCTGAAAAAGCCCCCCCTCTTGAGTGGGTGTGGGCGTTTCCAGATTGTGGGTCCACGCGCTGTACAGTAAAGTTCCTGAAACAGCCCCAACTAATGCAATGATAATCAACAGAAACCCCTTGTTCTTTTGTTGCATCGTGACTCCTCAACGTTTTCCTATGTCCTTCTTTCCTTTCGCTAAATTCTTTGTGTATCACCAATACCTAAAGTTGAAGGGGAAAACAGTATAAGCTAAGACTTGGCAGTATGAGGCGGTGATTGCTTGCCCAAAATGGTTAGCTTACCCGACTCGGTGTATCAAGATTTAGCTTCCGTCGCAGAAGAATTAGCTGACATGGCAAGAAAGCCTGTCTCTCTTGGCATGGCAGTGTATCTTTTAACCGAAGTTTACCGTGCTCACATGCATGACCCCTGTGCGCGTGACCTGTTTCGCCAAAAAATGGCGACCTCCAACATAATGTCTCCTGAAGAGTTTGAAAAAGCATGGGACTTGACGCCATCTGAAGAGGAGACAACAAAACCCTAACCTGAATGCACAAGTTTGTTTGTCGCTTCTGCGTGTCCAGAACTTTTGTTCTTAAAATTTAGGTTTAGATTTTGAGGACTTATACACAGCCCAGCAGAGCACATGACGTTTTTCATCAGCTTGTTTTGTCGTCCTGGATGAGTTGTAGGACAGCGTATTCGATGGCATGGCTGCGTGAAGCATACTTGCGGGTATCGATTTGTTTATCCATCCATTTGACTATGTCATCTCGAATAGTGACTTGGATTCTGATTTTGGACATTGCGTTGACCGTTTGTTTACTTTATTGTGTGTTAATCTTATTGGTTTTATGAATTCTGACTTTATTTTACTATTTATGACTCTTATTTCTGTTTGTGTCCACTGGTACACAGATATACACATAAAAAGAAAACGCAGAAAAAGAATATCAGCTTCCCCATTTAATCATAGTATGGTGTCGCATTTGGACACGTTTGAAGCCATAAAAACCCGACGCAGCATACGCGTATACCAAGATAAACCTGTTGAAGCGCAGAAACTTGAAAAAATTCTGGAAGCAGGCAGGCTTTCCCCCAGTGCAGTCAACTTTCAACCGTGGGACTTCATCGTCGTCAAAGATGAAGCCGCAAAAACCCGCCTGTACACGGCATATGACCGCCCATGGATTCAAAAAGCACCCATCATAATTGTTGTCTGTGCAACTCCCCAGAAAGCTTGGAAGCGACGTGACGGGGAGGAATTTTGGAAAATCGACGCTGCAATTGCTACTCAAACCCTGATTCTTGCGGCTGCCGCGGAAGGTTTGGGTACCTGCTGGATTGGCGCTTTTGATGAAGAAAAAGCCAAACAAGCTCTTGGAATACCTGCGGACGTGCGGGTAGTGGCGATGACGCCTTTGGGGTATGCTGATGAGCAGAAGGGTCCTGTGGTTGAGCGGAAGCCTTTAGCGGAAATTGTCCACTACGACAAGTGGTAGCCGTAACCAGCAGGCGGTTTTTTCGTTTTTTTATGTTTTTGTTTGGTTCATTTGAGTCTTCTATTCAGCGTTTTTGACTGAAATGTGGGATAAATGTTATAAGCGCGTGTTTGCAGTCAAACTATAAGTGGTTCACATGGGGCTATGGAAACTTCGTCTTTCTATGCTTGCAACTTTAGCCGCCATTTTCGGCTTAACCACGCTAGTCTTTGCTGTAGTCCTAACCTGGGTCGGCTACTTCAGCCTCACAACAATAGCCATTCTTGTGGTAACCTTAAACATCGCCCAATGGCTCTTTGCCCCCTACCTCGTGGGCTCGCTCTACCGCGTTCGCGAAATGAAGCCCGACGAAAACCCCAAACTTCACCAAATTGTTTCCGAATTAAGCCACAAAAGCAAAATCAACACCCCCAAACTCATGCTCGCCCAAATTCCTTTGCCTAACGCCTTTGCTTATGGCTCCCCCATTTCCGGCAGCCGCGTTGCCGTCACGCAGGGTTTGCTTAACAACCTCAATGAAGGTGAAGTGGAGGCTGTTTTAGGTCATGAACTGGGGCATCTAAAGCATCGGGATGTGCAAATCATGATGGTGGTCAGCTTCCTGCCCGCCCTTTGCTACTACATCGGATATACGCTGATGCTTTCGGGCATGTTTGGCGGCAACCAACGAAACAACAATGGGTACGGTGCGTTAATCGGCATCGGCTTTATGGGTTTTAGCTGGGTGCTTAACCTGTTCACGCTCTACATTAGCCGACTACGTGAATACTACGCGGACAGACATAGCGTCTCCATTGTCGACGACGGCGCAACCAAACTCAGCACTGGTTTAGCCAAGATAGTTAACGCCAGCTCACGCACTGTTCTGACAAGGCAGCAGCAGGAGCAGATGAAAAACTTTAGCAGCTTCAAATCCCTCTTTATCGCCAATCCCGAAACCGCCAAAGAAGACGCAGCATCAATAAATGCCTTCCAAAGCAACCAGCAACTCGTCGAAGACATTCTCGCTAAGAAACTTACCTTCGGCGACAAACTCATTGAAGCCCTCTCAACACACCCCAACATCGTTAAACGCTTACGTACCTTGCAGGAACTGAGCAAGAACCCCAACGCGTAACCAACAAGGTCTTTTTTGCTTCGTTAGTAACCTCTCTTTTTCTATCCTTCTCCCTCCCTCTATCTTTGCAAAATGTTTCCTGCTTGCTGCTTTTTTGATTCTGCTTTCAGTTTGGGTTTTGGTTGCGTCTGGAAAAAGTGCGAAATGTCACAAAACGTCAGGAATCGTCACCTTTGTTGTGTTGGCGCGCAAGTAAAGGGTTCTGCTGTGCCTGAAGCAAAAAGTGTGTGCCTATGCTTGAATAATTGATGATGGCTTGTTTGGTAAACATTAAAAACATCCAGTTCTCTTGCTATGCGGTGATACCTTGGATACGAAAGGGCTCTTTGGACAAGTTGACGCACTCAAACCCGAAATGATTGATACTCTGATGCGGCTCATCAGCGTTTGTGCTGTGGGTCCAGAATGCGGCGGCGAAGGCGAAAACGCCAAAGCCCAAACTCTCATGCAGGTGCTCTCTGAGGTTGGCTTTGACCGAATTGAACTCCACAACGCCGATGACATCCGCGTTTCCACGGGAAAACGCCCTAACATCGTTGCCTACCTAAACGGCGAAACATCCGACAAGCGGCTTTGGATTGTAACCCACTTGGATGTGGTTCCCTCAGGCGATTTGTCCGGCTGGAAAACCACCCAGCCTTTTGAGCCAACCCACAAAGACGGATGCATATTTGGGCGCGGCAGCGAAGACAACGGGCAATCTTTAGTGGCCTCCGTTTTTGCCGTAAAAGCCCTCAAGCAGCTGGGCATAAAACCCAAGCGCTCAGTGGCGTTGGCGTTTGTCGCTGATGAAGAGCAGGGCAGCACCATGGGCATTCAGCACTTGCTTAAAGAAGGCGTTTTTGGCAAAGACGACTTAGTGGTGGTTCCCGACAGCGGTAGCCCCGACGGTAGCTTCATCGAAATCGCTGAAAAAAGCATCCTCTGGCTCAAAGTCGCCACCTCGGGCAGACAAACACATGGAAGCACACCCGACAAGGGATTAAACGCCCACCGCGTAGGCATGCAGTTCGCGTTAGCCCTCGACACTCAACTGCACCGCAAGTACGACGCCATAAACGCGTACTTCTCGCCTGCGTGCAGCACGTTTGAGCCAACAAGAAAAGACAAAAACGTGGACGCCGTCAACATCGTCCCCGGGGAAGACGTCTTGTATTTTGACTGCCGTATCCTGCCCCAATACAACGTTGACGCGGTATTGGATGATGTTGAGCGTGTGGCGGCTGAGTTTGAGGCAACAGGCGCAACCCTGCGCGTAGAAGTGTTGCAGAAACAAGTTGCCCCCAAAGAAATCATAGACAACGCTGAGATTGTTTTGTTGCTCAAGGCAGCTCTCAAGCAGGCACGAGGTTTGGAAGCTGTTGTTGGCGGAGTCGGAGGCGGCACATGTGCGGCTTATTTCCGTAAACAGGGCATTCCAGCGGCGGTTTGGAGCACCATCGACGAAGTGGCGCATCAGCCCGATGAATACGCGAAAGTGCAGAATATAGTTGAGGACGCAAAAGTGTTTGCTCTTTTGGCAGTGATTTAGGCATACGCGGCAGTTGTAATCAAGTTTCGCATGATGTGGGGCATAAGCGTTTTAAAGTTGACTGATGTTTCTTCACGCATCCTGTTAGCGGAGTGTACTGGGTTTGAATAAGACCGATAAGATAATCAGTCAAGCACGCCGAGAGGGACGCAATGCCCTACTTGAGCCTGAAGCAAAAACCATCTGCACCGAATATGACATTTCAGTAACCGAGTTTGATTTGGCAAAAAATGAAGACGAAGCCGTCACCGCAGCTGAAACAATTGGGTTCCCCGTTGTTTTGAAGATTGTCTCCGAGGATATCATCCACAAGTCTGATGCGGGCGGCGTCAAAGTTAACCTGAAAACCAAAGAAGAAGTCAAAGAAGCTTACAACCAGATTTTGGAAAACGCTAAACAATACAAACCTGACGCCAAAATCACTGGCGTTTTAGTGCAGGAGATGGCGCCTCAATCAACCGAAGTTATCATAGGCTCCATTAAAGACCCACAGTTTGGTCCAACAATCATGTTTGGGCTGGGAGGAATCTTTGTGGAACTCCTCAAAGACGTCACCTTCAGGATTGCGCCCATCACTGAGCGGGATGCCCGAGAAATGATTTCTGGCGTAAAAGCCTACCCCCTGCTAAACGGCTACCGAAATACTCCCCGCGCAGACATTGAAGCCATAGTGCAGTTGCTGCTTGCCGTGTCGGAACTGATTACAGAACATCCTGAAATCAAAGAACTGGACCTCAACCCCATCATGACATACGAGAAAGGCGCAAAAACGGTTGACGCCCGCATAATCCTAGAATAAACGCGGGACGCCTTACCCTCAGCTTTCGTTTTATTTTTTGTTTTTATTTGTGCCGCATCATCGCGGCGCCTTTCTTTAATGTGCTTATCAAGCCTTCTCGTTTAACGACCCGCATCAACCGCGCAGCCGACTTGTTGAAGCTGCCCTGAAATTCCCGCTGCACCTTCAACAACATCTCGTAGTCAAATTCAGGGGTTTTGACGCGCGCCAAATAGTTATCCATCTGGTCATACCACCCCTTCTCCATGACTTCGTCGTAAAGTCGGCTTCCCGGGCAGGCAACGTAAATGTTGAATTGGCACCAGTCAGGGTTCAGCTGCTTGGCAAACCTGAAGGTGGCATCCATGTCGCTGAAGGTCTCGCCTGGGATACCCAACATAAATGAAGCCACGGTGTGTATGCCCTCTTTGCGGCAGAGCTCAAAGGCAGCTTTGACTTCTTGAAGGGTGACGCCTTTGTTGAGTTTTTCCAGAATAGGCGGCGAACCTGATTCAACCCCAAAAAAGATGGTCTGGCAGCCAGCCGCCTTCATCTCACGCAGAAGCTCTTGAGACACCAAGTTGGCGCGGGTCTCACAGACCCATTTTATGTCGAGGCGGTTCTTTTTGATGAGGTGGCACAATTCGGTGATGCGTTTTTTGTTTATCGTGAAGTTGTCGCCTACAAAATAGATGCCTTTAGTGCCGTACGTTGCCATAATGTGGTTGATTTCGTCGATGGTTCGTTGGGGGGTAAAGATGCGGCAGGTATTTCCCCAGAGCTCACGGGTTTCGCAGTAGGCGCAGCTGTAAGGGCAACCGCGAATTATGCTCACCGTGTCCACGGGTTCCACGTTCAAGTAGGGCAAGCGGCGGTCATACATCTTCATAGGCAACAGATGCCTTGCAGCAAAAGGAAGCTGGTCTAAATCACTGATGAACTGGGGCGGGTTTTTGATTTTTCCGTAGGCGACGCCGGGGATTTTGGCGATTTCGGCTTCGTTGGCGTTTTTAATTATGGCTGCGGCGAGTTGGGTCATTGCTTGTTCCCCCTCTCCAATGACCACATAGTCAACCTGCGGGTGCTGCAGCATGGTTTTGGGCATGTATGATGGATGCGGTCCACCGACAACCACTTTGCAGGCGGGCGCGGCTTCTTTGGCGGCTTTGGCGGTTTCAATGCATCGCTCAAAAGTTAGGGAACTGCAGGTTATGCCCACAATTTCGGGTGCGCGTTTTCGGATTTCCCCTTTGAGTTCTTCAGCGGATTTTTCAAGCAGGTAATTGTCATAGATTTCTACTTCAAACCCCGCTTTTTGGAGCGCGGCAGCAACGTAAGCCAGCCCCAATGGGGGAAGTTTGCCTGCCATGCCCCACGGCGATTTTTCAGGCGGAGCGGTGGTCATCAGTAGGATTTGCATGAATCAATCGTAACCTGCCTTCTGGTCAACTGGATCCACTTTGTTAGCCCATTATGCGGTTGAATTTAGCTCTGGCAGCTCTGCGGGCGTGCGCCAAAATCAGGCGTGTTGCGCCTAGCCCCCACATTTTGCCTTTCTTGAACATTTTAAGAGCGCTGACAAAGTATGCTGGGCTAAGGTAGAACTGCTGGAACGCCTGCTCCCGAATCTGCACCAGCTCCTGCATGCTTAAAGTGGGGATTTCGAAGACGGGAGTTGCGGTGTCGTATCGGTCAAAGTCAGTTATACGAAGCCAGCCTTTTGCTAAAACTTCGTCATACATGGGTGTACCCGGGTAGGGCGTAGCAATGTAGAAGCCCACATCGTTGGGGTTGAGTTCTTTAACGAAGCGGATGGTTTCCCACGCCGTTTCTTTAGTTTCGCCTGGGAAGCCCAAAATTACGCCTGCAACAACCATGAGGCCAGCGTCTTTTGCCCATTGGAAGGCGCGTCGAATTTGATTAAGCGAAAAGCCCTTCGCCATGGCGTCTACAACTTGCTGGCTGCCAGACTCCACACCGAACCAGACGCCGATGCAGCCTGCCTTGCGCATCTTAACGAGGAGCTCTTTGGTTACCATGTCTACGCGGGTTTCGCAGTCCCACTTGAACTTCAAGCCCCTGCGCTCCATTTCGTCGCACATTTCGGCTGTTCGCGCTTGGTCCACTGTGAATGCGTCGTCGTAGAAGGTGAATTGGTTGGCGTTAAATTTTTTGTGCAGATACTCCATTTCGTCAACCACGTTTTTGGGGCTGCGCATACGGTATCCTCGACCAAACATGCGTACTGCCGTGCAGAAGTTACACCAGAAAACGCATCCGCGGCTGGTCATAATTGGGTAAGGGATGGTGCCGTACTTGTTTAGGTCGCCTGCATTTTCTTGTGTGTGCCACAGGTGGTGCGCAGGAAACGGAAGGCTGTCAAGGTCTTGCAGGAACGGTCTGTCAGGGTTTTTGACTATGCCGTCACCTTTTCGGCAGGTCGTGCCCACCAAGTCAGTGTATGGTTTACCTTTTTCCACGCATTCAGCGAGTTCCAGCATGGTAGCTTCGCCTTCGCGGCGGACAACCACATCCAAGTATGGCGCTTCCTGCAGAGCTTTGTCATCCCAGAAGGTGACGTGGCTGCCTCCGATGGCGGTTATGCAGTTGGGCCAGACTTCCTTGGCGATTTTTGCCACTCTAAGCGCTGACTTGTAGGTGAGGGTGGTGGAGGTCATCCCCACGATGTCAGGTTTGTTTTTGCCAAGCTCCGCCTTCATCTGTTCCAGCGTAAGTTTTTGGGCTTGGCAGTCAATTACGTTAACGTGATATTGGTCGCGTTCTAAAACCGCCGCTAAATACCCCAAACCTAACGGAATAAAAGCAGGGTGCTGATGGGAACCAACGGGGTATGGCGGATTGATAAGAGTTATGTTTGTCCTCATTCTTAGTCCCTGAATCTATATTGGTCCTTTGCACTTCCCATAACGTACGGCAGTTCATTTACCTTTTGTAACCATGCAACCTTTATGTTTAAGCCCCACCGTAGGGAAACGAGGAAAACACCGACTGCTACTTTTGGTCTTTGCCGCCCGATTTACCCATAAGCGTCGAAATCAGCTGGGGAACCTTGCTGCGCCATAGCAGGTGATTAAGGGCGGTTCGAGCCATGATTTTGCTGTAAAAGTCTCCCCGCATCGACTCCCGCACGTAATAAGTAGGCGAGAAGAAGCTGTTGAAGAATTCGTGACGTGTCTGGTCGATGTTTTCCTGCCGCAACATGGGACTCTTAAACACGGGCGTCACCTCATCGTAGTGGTTCCAGTCAGGATCCATCGCCCAACCCAGCTGTTCCAGCCGCTCAGCCATATCAGTACCCGGATAAGGTATAGCTTGACACATGTAAACGTAGTCAGGCTGAGTCCGCTCAATGAACTCCACGGTCTGCTTAAGCATTTCAGGGGTTTCGCCGGGGTAACCCACAACAACCGAAATTGCTGCGCCGATGCCAATCTCTTTGGTCAGCTTGATGGCGCGGGCGTTCTGCTCAACGGTGGTGCCCTTTTTCATGAGGTTAAGCATTTTTTGGCTGCCTGATTCGACGCCGTAGTGGATGAGTTTGCAGTTTGCCTTCTTCATTTTCTGTAGCATCTCTACCGTGACTTGGTCCACGCGGGTGCGGCAGTCCCAGGGTAGGTCGACTTTGCGGTTTATGATTTCTTGGCAGATGTCATAGGCGCGTTGTTTGTCAAACGTGAATGTGTCATCGTAAAACGCAAATGCGTCGGCGTCGTAGCTGTCCCGTAGCCACTCCAACTCGTCAACCACTTTCTTGGGGCTTCGTGCACGAAAACCTCGCCCACACATCTTGGACGCCAAACAAAACGCGCAGTTAAAAGGGCAGCCTCTGCTGGTTATGATGGGCAAATACATTTTGCCCGCGAACTTGTAGCCCCGTAAATCAAAATGATTATACGCTGGATGCGGAAGTTCATCAAGGTCTTCAATAAATTGGCGGTCTTTGGTGCGGACCACTTCGCCGTCGTTCCTGTAGGTGATGCCGTCGATTCTGCTCAGTCCCTTAAGGTCGGAGCCCGAAGCCAACCCTGCCAGTTCCAGAATCGTCTGCTCCCCCTCACCCCGAGCCACCACGTCGGGTGCGTTGGGTTCCTGCATGGTCTGCTCGTCCAACACGGTGACGTGTGGTCCTCCCATGACGGTGAGGCAGTTGGGGCGAACTTCCTTGGCGATTTTCACAATCTCTAACGCAGGTTTGTAGGTGAGCGTGGCAGAGGTTAACCCCACTAAGTCAGGCTGCGTTTTGGCAAATTCATCAGCGAGCTGCTTGGGCGAGGGATAATCCACTTGGCAGTCGATAACATTGACTTCGTATTGGTTTTTTTCCAAAAACGCCGCTAAATACCCAATGCCTAAGGGTATAAAAGGTGCTTGAACAGCCCCTGCTGGGTAAGGTGGGTTGACAAGGGTCACGCGTGCCTTCAAGTTGCTTTCGTCCAACGTTGGTTAAGAGACCAAACTGGCGACGCACGCTATTATGTGTTTTGCAAAAAACCCGCGGTGTCCACTGAAGGGGTGCAACTGCTGAGTTAACAACAAACGCGCGGCTTCCGAATTGTGCATCAAATTCGTGTTTTGGCGGTTTTGCACAAGCTATTAATCCCGCCGCATCCCATATGCACCTGCCAACCAAAAAGGGGACATGCCAATTTTCCAGAGCATTCCCAAGAGCAGGTCAAAAACATGCGTGTTTGCCTCATTAACCCACCCCGTTTGCACCCGAAAATGTGGGGAAAACCCAGCCCCTTCCAACCCATCGACCTTGCATATGTTGCTGCTGTGCTCAGAGAAAAGCATGATGTTCACATTATTGACGCACCGGCTGAGGGCTGGTCAAACCTGCAGGAGATTGGGGCTCGTAAATACCGCCTTGGCTTAACTAATGGGCAGATGGCGTTTAGGGTTAAGCAGTTGGCGCCGGAGTTTGTGGTGATTACGATTCCGTTTTCAGGGTGGTGGGAAACTGCCTTCGAAGCCGCCAACATCGTCAAGAGAGTAAATCCGCAAATCAAAACTGCCTTGATGGGTTTGCATCCGACCTCGCGTCCTGAAGAATGCCTCCATCAGCCAAACGTGGATTTCGTGGTTCTGGGTGAACCTGAACTCACTACGCTGGAGCTAACTGACCAGCTGGAGCAGGGGGCAACTGAGGCGGGCCTCAAATTGGTCCAAGGCATAGGCTTTCGGAGCGGCAACCAAGTCATCCTCAACGAAAGACGCCCCTTTAACACTGACCTTGACAGCTTGCCGTTTCCCGCGCGGGACTTGCTGCCGTTGGAGAGTTTTTTTGCTGCTATAAAAAAGAATCCTATCCGAGGCGAAATCCGCAAACCCTACGCCCGCGTCATCACTAGCCGCGGCTGCCCCCACCGCTGCATCTTCTGCTCCAACCACATCATGAACGGCAGAACTTGGCGCCCCAGAAGCCCAGAAAACGTTGTTGCTGAACTGGAAGACGCGGTACGCAGGTTTCACGTGACGCAGGTGGATTTTGACGACGAGAACCTGACTTTTGACATGGCGCGGTTTGAACGTATCTGCGATTTAATTGTGGAGAAGAAGCTCAAGTTTGAGTGGTTCACGCCAAATGGGGTGCGGGCTGACGGCTTAAACGAAAAACTGTTAAGGAAAATGCGGGCGTCCGGATGCCACCGAATTCTCATCGCGCCTGAATCGGGCTCCCAACGCGTAGTTACCGACATAATAAAAAAGAATCTAGACCTCTCAAAGGTTGAGAACGCTGTTATCGCCGCACGCAAAGTCGGCATAAAAGTCGGCTGCTTCTTCATCATCGGCATGATAGGGGAAACCAAAAACGAAATCATAAAAACCATAAACTTCGCCCTCAAACTCCGCCAGCTAGGTGCAGACCGCTTCTACTTCAGCTTTGCCACCCCGCTTTACGGTACGGAGCTTTATGAGCAAGCAAAACGTGGCGGATACCTCAAAGAAGGCTTCAACGACGAGGCATTGTCCGAAGCACAGCCGCTTATTGAAACGCCCGAGTTTTCAGCAGAAGACCTGCGGGAGCTCTGTGCGAAGGCAATGATGATTAACCCCACCTTGAACAGTGACCGTCTTCTTCGAGCCATACGCAACCCCCGCAAAGCTCTGGAAACGCTGATTGGGCGCACGCGGGCGCGTCAGTACCAGCGGGAAATCAGCAAAACCAGCGGAGCTAACACAGAAAAAGGAAGTTAAGCTTTAGGCTGCAGGGACACATCTTTGATGTCCATGTACAGCCAGTTGCGTTTCCAGTTTTTGCTCTTTTCTTTATGGTTTTTCGTTTTAAATTTGTCCACTTGTACGTTCTGCTTAAAGAAGGGTGCCTCAACGACTTCGCTGTGGTATCCCTGTCCATCTTCACTGCAGACATCAATTTCTTTTTCATCCGCCAACGCCTTAAGCTCCTTGATTGACTGGGGGTCAATGACGCGTCCAAGCCAGTTTTCAGGGAAAAAGTTCAGGTTGATGCAGTTAAGCATTGGGCGTAAGCCGGCGTCGATTTCTTCTTTGAGGACGTCGTAGGTGTCGCCGGAGGGGTTTTCGTTGGGCATCATGAAGTTTAGCCCTGCTTCTTTACACATTGTTTCGTAGTAACTGGAGTGGACAATTGCGCATCCTGCTCCTACGATGTCGCCGGTGACTACGCCTTGTACGCCTTCTTGGTCATGTAGCTGTTTGAGTGCTTTGAGGATGTCTTCGTAGGGTTTTTTGATTTTGACTTTCTTGAGCGGTACATTCATGGTTTGGGCTTGAAGCTCCATGATTTTGAAGCTGTGAAAAACATAGGGTTTGGCGTACTCGAAGGTTAATAAGTATGCGACTTGGTGCCCCTGTTGAACTGCTTTTTGGTAGGCTAAGGCGCATTCTTTACCTCCGCTCCAGTGGATGACGACTTTCATTTTTGTCCCTGTTCATGTTCCATCTTTAGGGGTGTATTAAACTTTTTTGCCCTATCATGCGCCGCTGGCGAATGTGACCTTTGGGGTGATTTTTACAAATGTCCACATGGCGTGGTGAAATGGCGCATATTTGTACACGAAGCTGTTGAGGTGCTGGAAGAGTTTTTATAAGTTCACAATTTTTATGAAGAAATCTCAACCACCTTTTTAAGCATTCATGATGGTGTATTTACAAGTGAAGCCAACTTCCCCTAAAAAAGGAGGTCCAACTGAAACCAGTATGCTTAAAAAAAGCAAACCAAAAACGGATGAGAACAAAATGCAAAAAACCTCGTTCCAAACCTTGGAAAAACCAAAAAAAATTGAAACCCCCCACGATGTGCGTCATGAAATAGACTTCTGTCCACAGTGTGGGAAACTACTCAAGTTAGTTAACAAGGGCGTCCCTACGCTTTATTGCCCTAAATGCCGCTTTAAAACACAATTGGCTCACATAAAAACGGCAAAACAAAACGTTCACTTTGGGCGGTCAAAAGAAATCGCTGTTATCGATAAAAATGACGAGTTTGCCCTGCGGCCTTTGCCCACCGTGAAAGCGATTTGTCCGATTTGCGGCAAAGCTGAAAGCGAAACTTGGGTAGTGGCAGTTGGAGGCGAAGCCCCTCCGTCAACGGTCACCTTCTTTAGGTGCACAAACTGCGGTGCAACAAGGAGAGAAACGGGATGAATAAAAGGCATGGCGAAGGTGAAAAGGTAACGCACACTGATGGAACCATTTGTCCGCGATGTGGAAAGTCGGGAACCGTTACTGAAGTAGACCTCAATACTGGCGAAGTGCTGCTGGTTTGTTCAAGCCGAACCTGCAGAGCACTCCGAGCCAAAGGCTGGTTCTAACCGCCTTCATCCTTTTTTGTAGGAATCAGTGCGTTAGTATCTTTTCGGTAAGTTTTTCTGTTAAGCTGTATGCGAAGTTGTGGGAAGTTGTGGCATTCAAAGTACCTCTAATAACGGGGAAATCCGTCTGTTAGTTGGCTAGTTTCGTCAACATATGTCTGCAATGTTACGTTATTTTTCTATACTTCACTTTCTTGTATATAGTTTATATTGACAACGTGTAAAAAGCATGAGCGCCACATTTTATGTTAGAGCAATGAGGGGCTATTCGTTGACGTCGGAACTGGAACCGAATAAGGCAAATTTACATCCACAAGAGTCAAAGTTAAGTCTGTACTTGAATTTTCTAAAACTTTTCGCCGACAGTGGTCCACTAACTGCCCAGGACGTTCACCAGTTAAATTCTAAAGGATGGGCCCTTAAAGAGTTACGTTTCCATATAGATTTCTTAGAAAAACAAAACCTTCTCTCCAGAACTGGCCAAAGCCCTAGAAAAACCATTTACAAAATTACCCAATCAGGCCTAAGAGTTCTTTCGTACTTCAAGTTGCTACCGCCCATGCCGCCAATCGACGACATCGAAAACAGAACCTACAAGGCTCGCCCACTGTAAAACACAAGTTAATTGTTCAATGTAATAAAATATTTGTGAAGGGTAAAAATAGAAAGCCCCTCACCTGAGGACATTTTTGTTTTCTGACTTCTCTGACGCAGCTTTTTTCGCCATTGTCTTCTCAAAAGCTTTAGCGCGAGTTTCGATGTATTCAACTACTTTGAGTTCACTGTATTTTTTGTCGTCTTCCCTTTTTTTCAGATGTTTCGCAATTGTTTCCAGCAGTTTTTCCGTATCCACAGGTTTTTGTACATAGGCGTCTGCTCCGTTGTTTACTGAGTCAATTGCGTTCTGCATCGAGGGGAACCCTGTTACAATGAATCTGAGCATCGGCGGCGTTGAGGGCTTAAACATTTCCAGCAAGTCGGTGCCCGCAAAGTCCGGTAAACGAAAATCAATTAGGGCAACATCGTAGGTTCGTTTTTCTGTTTTTTGAAGGGCTTCTTTTCCGTTTTCAGCAGTATCCACGTCGTATCCTTCAAGTTCCAGAACCGCCGCGATAGAATATCGTATGCTTTCATCGTCATCTACAACTAGAACCGAGTAAGGCTGTTTACTCAACGGTTTTCACCTCCTTGCTGTCTGAGGTTGTTGGCAAGTAAATGTTGAATTCAGACCCTTTACCTACAATACTGTTCACGACTATTTTTCCTCCATGAGCGTCAATGATTCTTTTACAAATCGACAAACCAAAACCCATACCTTTAGCTTTGGTTGTGAAAAGCGGCGTGAAAATTTTTCCACGTGTCTGCTCCGTCATACCCACACCCGTATCCGAAAATACGAAGCGTACCTCTGGGTTTGAGCCTGTGGCACTGATGGTTAGGGTTCCGCCTTCAGGCATGGCGTCAACCGCGTTGTTAATGAGGTTGGCGAAAACCCGTTTGATTTTATCAACATCCACTTCAAGTGGTGGCTCATCTGATGTCAGGTTTTCCAGTTTGACCTTTTCAGGAATGTTCACCAGCGTCAGCGTTTCCGACAGAAGCTTTTTGGGTGTAGTCTGTTGTACATCTAACCGAATTTCCCGCGAGTAATCCAGAAGGTCGCGCACAATTTTGTCGGAATAGCGCACGTTGTTCTCAATTAAGCGAATCATATCTTTTTCTCTGTCAGGAGCGGTTGGCTTGGCGGTTCGTTTGAGGTAAAAGGCTGCGTTGGCGATGCCTTGCAGGGGGTTTCGAAGGTCATGTGCAACCATGCTCGCCAGTTCCCCGATGGCGGAGAACCGTTCTGCTTTTTGGAGTTTGACGTTGTTTTCTTCAATTTCGTCAAGCATGGTGTTGATGGATTTGGTTAACGTTTCGATTTCGTCGTTGCCTTTTGTGGGTAGTCTTTCGGAGGGGTTTTTGTGTTTAGTGATGATGCTGACGGCGCTGTTGAGTTTGCTGAGTTTTGAAAGATACAGAAATTCTAAAAGAATGAGAATGGCTATGCTGAAAACAACGCAGCTTATGAGAACCAGACGGTCAATGTAGTTAACGGTTATGACCCCTTGGACGTAAACACTTCTGGGCATAGTAACTTCTAGAACGATAGCGGGCTCGCTGTTGATGCCCTCCACCACGTTGTAGCCAACGATGTAATTCGTGTTTAACGGTTTAGAAAGCGTCAAAGAAGAGGCAGGGTTTTGGGTCACTTGTGCGTTTGTGTTCAGCCAATCATTGTACAAGCTATAAGTGACTGGAAGCTGCAAACTTCTTGACAGCGCAGCGACAACTTCTGCGTCAAGGTAACGGGCTAAAATAAGTGTGCCCTGCATCGGCTCCCCCGCAACTGCAGAAGGAACCGCCGTGGACGCCACAATGAGAGGCCCCTCTGGAATGACAATGATGCCTGTGGTGCCGCTGTCAAGGTTTTTTAGGTTCCAGAGTTTGGGGTTGTTGGACAGTTCGGTTAGCAGGCTGTCTGGGATGGGTTCCTGCTGGTAGGTGGTTAGATTAAATCCTATTCCTGCGGTGACGCTGCATGTGAGGTCGCAGGCAAGTATGTAGTTGGCGCCAAGGTTAACCCATGAATTTAGAGCTTGGGTGGACCGGCTAAAGTCTAAGCTTTGGTTCTCAAGGTACTCGTAGAGGTTGTCTCTTTGCGCCCAATCTTTGGCTTTGTTTTGAAGCTGGGCAAATTCGTTGGTTAATGCAGTTTGAAGCTGTCCAACGGCGTTGCCAACTTGGGTTTGTTCAAGTTGTGTAAAGTTGTCTAAAATTATGTTCTCCGAGACGACATGCAGAAGCCCGATGAGGCATACTGTTGTTCCTACGAAAACTGCCAGTGTTTTCATTCGGAGATTCATGGGGCGACTCACTGTGGCTTTGCGAAAAATTTAGCTACTTCTCTTAGTCGTTCATCAAAGTTTACGTCTTCTTTAAACGACATCTTTTCATGGTTGGCTTTCGTTTGGAGCTGGTCGATTATCATATTTTCGACGTAGCTGGCGCCGGGGCCAAGTAGTTCTTCTAAGGCGTGGGTGAAGTCTGAAAGTCTTTGAGGAGTTTCATCCATTTTGAAGTCAAATGTGTTTTCTAAGTGGTAAACTATGGCTCGTTTTACGGATTCTCCTAAAACTGCTAATGCTTCATCTACTGCTTCACAGAGGATGTTGCTAAAGTTGTTACCTGACATAACCTGATGCTCCAAGCCTAAACGGTTTTTTCCAGTATATCAATACTTGTGCTTTCGGAAACCGACGCATTGTCTGCGGAGGATAATTCTTGGCAATTTAAAAGTCTATGCTATGTATTTTATTGTGTCTACAAAGGTCACCTATAAACTGGCGGTTCAGATACCAGTTTCATAATATTTAATAAACAAGTTCCTGAAGGTATTAGAAAATGAAAGCCGCCACAAAAATTGTGTTTGCTTTACTCGCGGTAGCGGTTGTTGTGTCCGCTGCTTTTGGTTACCTTTATGTTTCACAGCCTTCCCCCTCAGTTGCTTTATCTGGGGAGGGCGCCACTTTTCCTGTGCCGCTTTTAAATGCCATGTTCATAACTTACAACAGCACCAAAACAAACATCCAAATAAACTACAATGGCGTGGGCAGCAGCGGCGGCATTCGTGCTTTAGGGGGCAAAGCGTGTGACTTTGCATGTTCCGATGCCCCCTTGAGCGCATCTGACAGTACAACAGCGCCTAACGTGCTGCATATACCCGAAACCATTGGGGCTGTTGCCATAGCCTACAACCTTCCCGGCGTATCTTCCGGGCTTCACCTGACTGGTGAGGTGATTGCGGACATCTTTTTAGGAAAAATATTCACTTGGAATGACCCCGCCATTCAAGTCCTCAACCCAACCGTAACGCTTCCCGCGGAAAACATAACCGTCGTGCATCGCTCGGAGGGTTCTGGAACCACCTTCATCTTCACCAGCTTTCTAAGTGAAGATAACGCTAACTGGAAAAACTCTCTTGGAAGCGCAAAAACTGTTCAGTGGCCGGTTGGGTTAGGTGCTACTGGCAACCCTGGCGTGGCAAGTGTTGTTCAAGCAAACCCCTACGCCATCGGCTATGTCGAGTTGGCCTACGTGATTGAGAACGACATGACTGTTGCCGCAGTCCAGAATCCCTCTGACAACTTTGTAGTTCCATCGCTTGAATCTACCCAAATCGCTGCCCAATCAGGCGCCTCCAAAGGCTTACCCACAGGCAGCGGCGACTGGACTGGGGTCTCTCTTCTTAACGCCCCTGACCCCAACGCATACCCCATCGTCAGCTTCTCCTACACGCTGATCTATCAAGAGCTTAACGTGATTCCCAGCATGACACATGACCGTGCAGAGGCGCTGGTTCAGTTCCTGTGGTGGATGGTTCATGATGGTCAAGAGGTTGCTCCCGACTTGGAGTACGCCGCACTTCCCCTCAACGTTGTGCAGGTAAACGAAGCCACCATCCAATCCATAACATTCAACGGGCAATCTTTACCCACAACATAAACCGCTTACCCTACAGTCAGCTTAAATACTCAACTGCAGATGAAAACGTCAGGGACACTCCATGAACCGCAACCCCATGAAAAGAAACGCTCTCCTCTCACTTTTTGTCACCGTTCTTTTTACTGTTATGATTTTTGTTCCTGGTCTTTTGGGTGTGGACGGTTTTGACTGGGGCTACGCGTTTTCTTTTTTGAGCCTTTTTGTAGCGGTTTCAGCGGCTGTGGTTTCGGTTTTATTTTTTAATTTAGCACGCCGCTTGGATGCCCTTTTGCGGGGCGAAGGGGTATTGGCTCACTGGACCTATGAACCCAAGTACTGGAGTGAATACACAAAAACCGAGTACGAAACTGAGAAGTCCCAGAAGAAGGGGCTTTTTCTTGTGGTTGCCGCGTTTGCCTTGTTTTTCGGCGTGCTCTTTTGGGTCTTAGACTCCGAGGCGGGTTTTATCGTGTTTCTCAGTATGCTTGGTCTAATTGGGGTAGTCGGGTTTGCGTGGCGTTTTTCCGCCTGGACAAACTACAAACAGAACCTAAACGGCATACGAGAAGCCTACATCACCAAAGACGCCATTTACCTAAATCAGAAAATGTACAGTTGGCGTGGACCCTTAGCGCGGTTTGTGGGCGTCTCAATGGAGAGCAGTCATGGCGTAACTGTTTTAGCTTTCAAGTATTCTACAGAGACAGGCCGAGCTGGACCCCAAACATATGTCACCCGTGTTCCTGTGCCCAAAGGACAAGAAGAAACCGCAAACAAAATCATCCAAGCCTTTTTAGGTGAAACGTAAAGCAAGTGTTTTATTATTGGCTCTATGCTAATTCATGTTGACTATGTGACCTTTGGAGGTGAACAGACGATGCCAACGTATATTGTTTTGATGCGTGCCACTCAGAAGGGCGTAGCTGACCCCAAGACCCTGCCCAAAGATGTGGAGGCAGTTAATGGTGTAGTTGAAAAGTTTGGTGGAAAAGTGCTTGATTGGAACCTAACAATGGGGCCATTTGATGCGGTTGCTAAAGTTGAGTTCCCCGACGACTACACGGTTGCTGCTTTTGCTTTGGCTGTCGCGCAAACTGGAAACCAAGAAACAACGACGATGAGGGCGTTTAGTTTAACGGAAGTGAAGAAAATTGTTGAAAAGATTCCTTAACCCGTTCCCTCTCCACTTCATTATACCTTCAATTTGGCTTGAGGTGTGTGCCTTCGAGGGGTTAAGGGATGGGGTAGCGCCAGATTGCTTCCAGCATGTTTTCCGAGAACGTTTTTCTGCTTAGGTGCTTGGCGAAGTCGGAGACGGCAATTATCCCCACTAACTGGTGGTCTCTGACGACGGGAAGCCTGCGGATGCGGTTTTCCACCATTTTTCGTGCGGCTTCCCCAAGAGAAGCATCTGGTGTAATAGTTATCAGCGGCTTAGTCATGACATCTACGATTTTGGTGTCCAGCGGGATTTGTTTGGCGATGACTCGGCGCACAAAGTCCCGTTCCGTTACTATGCCCCGAGGGCTATCGTTAATCGTGACTACAACATCACCTACTTCTTTCTGAGTCATTAACTGAGCTGCCTGCAGAACTGTTTTGGACGAATCAATCGTGAGGACGCCTTTGGTCATAAAATCTGCAACTTTGGGCATTGTATCCCGACAACATCACCTTTGTCTTCTATCTGATAAAAGTCTTGCCTAACCACAATTTGCCGCAAACTCCGAATTAAGCTTGATTTCACGAGTTTTTTAAATTGCAGACTAAAAAAGAAGATTTATGAGAAAAAGCTTGTTTTGCGCCTCAGAATAAGTTTGCTTCCAGTCATCGGCAGAGAATACCAATCTCTGAGTCCTAACGTGCAATTGTCATCACAGGCGCTTTTAACCTGAATAGTGAACGCTAAAACATAAACATGGAGCCGCCAATTCAGGACAGGCTGCTTTCGGCTTTTTGCAGTTCCAAAAGAACGCTGTTTAAGTCCCTGATTTGCTGGTCTATCTGTTTTTTCACTTCTAAATAGGCAGCGTCAGTCATGTTCCCATACATATAATCCAACTCTACTGCGCGCAGATGCTCTTCTACATTTGCGATGCGGGCGGCAAGGTTGGCGAATAAGGCGTTAAGCAATCTGTTGAGCACATCAATTTTTTCAAAGGGCAGCTTGTTGTTCTCCAATGTTTCCGCCTTAACTAGACATCTTCTTTAAACAACTTAAATTTTACAATTTTACACAACCAAGCACTTGCCTAAAACATAAATGTGAATCTGCCTCTTCACCTTTTCAATTGGAGGTCATGTGTTGTCGTTGGGCTGCTTTGTTGCCACAAAAGAGGTCTTCATAGACGCCGCAGGCTGGAGCGACCTCCTCTTAGGCGTTGTCATAGGCGCAATTAAACCGCCTGACCCACGACTCATGGAACGACGCATCCCCACCGCTGCATTTCAGCCACCCAACTTTGCCCAAAAAAAGTACTTGGAAAACGCCGAGAAAATTGCCGACCAAATTGTGGAAGTTATGGCTCCTGATGGGCAAACTTGCTTTAAGGTCTGCTCTGAGTATGTTTTGTCGGGTGTGGTTAGGCATCTGCAGAAGCGGGGTTTTAACGTGCAGGTGGTTAAGGACACGGGCGACTTGAAAGCGATGGCGGAGCGTGGCTATGTGCGGTGGTGTGTTGAAGAGGGCGTGCCGCAGGAGTTGCTTAGGGATAAGCGGCGGTTTTGGGCTTTTCTAAACTGGGTCTCGGAGAAGCCGCATCTGCGGGAAAGCATCGTGAAGACGGGGTGGGCAAGCTGGCAACGCAAATGGCGCAACGAAATCTATACAAAAAACAGTTCCCGCATCGTGCCTAAATGAGAACCACGAGATTAGCTGACTTGCCGAATATACTCCATTTTCTGTTCAGTCTGGTTCTCAACTGTGACTGCTCCAATGAAGGGTTCTCCAAGCTGGTTGGTGACCTCTTCCTGCTTTGTCCAGATTAGCCCTTTGGTTTGGACAGTTATGCCGTGAGCGCTAAAAATTCCCGCTATCGCAACTTGGTCGCCTGCAGCTACGTCGAGGTCCGCAGGGTACTTGACAAGGATTTTTCCGCCTACACTGTCCTGCAGGTAAAAGTAGGTTGCTGAGGCGGTGGTTTGCACGGTTGTGGGCAGATTCAAAAACCATGTGCTCACGGTTTGTTCATCCATCTGGTCGATGCTGACCACGGAGATGACTGTGCCTTGCATCGTGACTGCGTGTCCGTTGTAGGTTTCTTGCTGGGCTAAAAGCAGGCTGACTTTTACGTGTTCAGGCGCCAAGTTGGCATGTATCTGGGCGACTTCCTGCTCAACAAAGAACGGTAATTTCATTAGGATTCCTCTCAATCTGTTTGTTTCCATTAAAGACTTTGGGCGGCATATAAGAGAATTCTCTGTTTCGTAAATAATCTTTTTAGCGTCCAATGCTTCCCCTACGTTTAGGGAACAACTTGACAAAAAACACGGGTAACCTGCAGATGCACATCGGCTTTGACGACACCGACTCCACAAAGCACGGTTGCACAACCTACGTTGCAGCACTGCTTGTCGAAAGGCTGGAGCAGCTTGGCGTGACGTTTCTGGATTATCCTCGTTTGGTCAGGCTTAACCCGAATGTTCCGTGGAAAACACGTGGAAACGGTGCCCTCTGCCTAACTCTCCAAACCGACCCTGAGTTGGAAGCCGACATCAAGGAATGCACCATAGACTTGGTGGAAGAACATTCTGACTTAAACTCAAAAGGCACCAACCCCGGAATCGTCTTCCTAACCGCCAACGCCGTCCCCACGGAAATTGCGGCTTTTGCTAAGAAAGCAGAAACTGAAATCGTCACCCTTAAAGAAGCCCTCAACCTAATCAGGACCTTTCACGCGGAAGCTTTGGGCTATAACACGCGGCGCGGAATCATCGGGGCGTTGGCAGCCATCGGCGAACCCCTCACCGCCGACCACACGTATGAGCTTATCGCGTACCGCACCAAAGAGAACTTGGGAACTAAACGCCGCGTAAACGAAGTATCCATTTCCCAAATGGATAACGCTCTGCAGCCTTACACGTTTAACAATGTGGATTTGGAGACTAAACGCGTGGTAATTACGCCTCGTGGACCCGACCCCATTCTGTTTGGCATCCGCGGCGAAACCGCCCAGACCGTGAAGCAGGCGTTTGGCATGGTTGAAGCGTTGGAGCCGGTGGAGCGCTGGGTAATTTTCCGGAGCAATCAGGGCACGGACATGCACCTCAAACCTGTAAGCAGCCTAAGCCAAGCCCAACCGTACAGCAGCGTGGTTGCTAAGGGCACCGTTTCCCGTGCACCTGAAGTTGTTCCCGTCCGCCACGTCATCTTTGGTATGAAAGATTCAACTGCAGAAGTGGATTGTGCAGCTTATGAGCCAACGGGTGAGCTTCGCAAAATTGCGCGGGAACTGGTGGTTGGCGACGAAATCAAAGTCTGTGGAGCAGTGCGCAAGCCACATGCTGATAAGCCGTTGACGCTGAATCTGGAGAAAATCGATGTGCTAAAGCTCGCCACGAAAACTGAGCCGCAAAACCCCCTTTGCCCCAACTGTGGCAAGCGCCTCAAATCCATGGGTAAAAATCAAGGTTTCCGATGCGAAAAATGCAAGTCACGCTTCCAGACACTCCAAAAAGCCCAGGTCGCAAAACAGCGTTGTTTGCAGACGGGGTTGTATGTGACTTCGACGCGTTCGCAGCGGCACTTGACCAAGCCTCTTAGACGTTACGGTCTGGAAAAACACGGCGCAAATGGGGTTGAGTTGCTTGCGGGTTGGCACTCTTAACTTAACCTGGAATTGTGGGTTTTAGCGTTGGGAGAAAACTTTTTTACTGCGCCAATTCTTAAATTTAATAGATATGTGCTTTTCCAGCATCAATTTGGCAGTCGGAGTTTCTTCTTTGCTGTAGGTAATCAAGTCAAAATAGCTTTTCTCTAAGGTAGTTCTTGCTTTTGCTGTAAGTTCCAGTTCATCTCCAGACGCGTGTTAAGTAAAAGCCAAAGAAAGGTTTGCTGAAATGTCTTCTTCCAAGAGTTCAAAGTCTGCGCCGTCAAGGAAGCCCGCCCAAAAGGAAGGCTGGTACCGATTGAGCGTTCAGCAAACCGCGGACAACTTGGGGGTAGACGTTAAAAACGGTCTTAGCCCATCTGAGGCGCAGTCGCGTCTGCAAAAATATGGTCCCAACGTGTTGGCTGGCAAGAAAAAAGAGTCGGGTCTTCATGCTTTTCTGCGGCAGTACCGCGACTTTATGCAGATTATTTTGGTTGCCGCCGCATTATTGAGCTTCATCTTCACCGCGAGATTAAACACCACCTTAGTTCTGCTGTTACTGACGATTGTTAACGCTGTTTTAGGGCTCAAACAGGAATCCAAAGCTCAAGCAAGCATAGCCGCTTTGGAAGCCAAGACCCTGAAGAAAGTAGTTAAAGTCCGCCGCAATGGGCAAGAAACTGAAGTTCAAGCGGAAAGTTTGGTGCCGGGGGACGTTGTTTTGATTGAGGCGGGCGACCGTGTGCCTGCAGATGGACGTTTGTTTTTTGCTGCCTCCCTTGAAATTGAAGAGGCTGCGTTAACTGGAGAAAGCCTGGCTTCACCAAAAAACATTGATCCCCTAGCTGCTTCTGAGGTGCCTTTAGGGGACCGGCATTGTATGGCTTACATGAACACGTCAGTCACGCGTGGCCGAGGCGAAATGGTTGTCACAATGACCGGCATGGGCACCGAGATGGGGCACATCGCTGACTTGCTCAACAAAACCAAAACCGCCAAAACTCCTCTGCAAAAACAGCTTGACAAGCTTACGCTTGTTATTGCTGGACTAGCGGGAATCACTTTTGTCATAATGGTTATTCTTGGGTTAAGCAAGGGGCAGGAATTTCAAGCTCTTTTCATTGCAGGCGTGACCTTGGCAATTGCCGCCATCCCCACTGGCATGCCCACGGTGGTGACTACCCTGTACTCAATGGGTACCCAAATACTGGCAGCACATAATGCTATCGTTAAGCGTCTTCCCTCGGTTGAGACGTTGGGTTCGGTTTCTGCAATATGCTCCGACAAAACGGGAACATTAACCCTTAACAAAATGACAGCAAGGGAATTCACCATCCCCGGCAGGAACCATTACCGCGTAACTGGGGAAGGCTACAGCAGTCAGGGACAATTATTGCACGACGGCGGAGCCAAAATTGACCTTGATGAGATACTGCTTCCGATGGCGCTATGCTCAGATGCCTCCTTGGAGGGCGATAACTTGATTGGAGACCCCACGGAGGGCGCGTTAATTGTTTTAGCCGAAAAAGGCGGCATCAATATTGAGGGCTCCCGGAAAACTTTTCCCCGCATAGCTGAAGTGCCCTTTGATTCAGAATACAAGTTCATGGCAACCTTCCACAACATGACCGATAACCAAGGCAAACCCGTTGTGCGGGCGTTTGTTAAAGGGGCGCCAGACGTTCTGATTGCCCGTGGCAGCTTCTTCTGGACGCCGGGCGACGAAGTTTTTCCAATCACCGACCAAAACCGTCCGATAGCCCTCGCGGAGAATGAGCGTATGGCAAAAGCCGGCGAACGAGTAATGGTGGTGGCGCGAAAGGATTTTGACCCGCAAACGTTTAACCGCCAAGGTAACCTGATGGAGCTAATTAGTGGTTTGACCCTTTTAGCCATGGTTGGCATTGTCGATCCTCCGCGGCGGGAAGCTAAAGATGCAATTGCTAAATGTCACAGCGCGGGCATTCAAGTGCGCATGATAACTGGAGACCATGTGACTACGGCAGCAGCCATAGGTGACGAGTTGGGGATTGACGGCGAAGCCCTTACGGGTACCCAGTTTTCTGCCAAGACCGATGCTGAGCTTGATAAGGAACTGGACAAAATTGCTGTGATTGCACGTGTTGCTCCTGAAGATAAGCTGCGGCTGGTTTCTTTACTTCAAAAACAAAACAACATCGTCGCGATGACTGGCGACGGGGTGAACGATGCACCTGCGCTTAAGAAAGCCGACATCGGAATAGCTATGGGTATTACAGGTACGGATGTGTCTAAAGATGCGGCAGTGATGATTCTTACTGATGACAACTTTGCTACAATTGTGAACGCAGTGGAGTACGGACGGAGCATCTATAACAACTTGGTTAAGTACATTCGGTTCCAGATGAGTACCTTGGTGGCGTTTATTGTTACTTTTCTTGGGGCAGCGTTTTTCTCCATACTGGGCGGAACACCTTTTGGCGCGATTAGTGTTTTGTGGATAAATTTCCTTATTCAAGCTCCAATCGCGATAGCTTTAGGCTTTGATGAACCCTCCTCCAATTTGATGAAGCTCAAACCCCGTCCGCCTACGCAGCCCGTGCTCTCACGCAATCAGTGGCTACGTATCGTCTTCTTAGGCGTTATCATTGCCAGTTTTACGTTGTTTGTGGAAGCCTATTACAGTGAAATAGGCTCAAGTCACGCCATAACAATGGGGTTCGTGGTTTTTGCCCTGCTCAGCTTTGCTCTTGGAATCACTTCAAGAAGCGAAAAAGGAACCATATTCAGCAAAGACCTTTTGCCGGGCTGGCGGCAACTGGGGCTTTATGGGCTGTCTTTGCTGTTTATTTTCTCGGGGACGTTTTTACTACGTGTAGTTGACAACACAACACCGTTGACGGGTACGCAGTGGCTGATTTGCTTTGGCTTCACTGGGCTTTTGATTCTTATTGAAGAAGTGAGTAAGTTTTTCATGCGCAGATACAACTCAAAAGGAGCATAAACGCTATGGAAAGGTATGAACGAACAAAGCGGTTCATGGACTTAACCAAGGTTAAGCCCGGCAAAAAAGTCTGCTTAAAAGAGTTAGAAACGGGGTGGGCACAAACCGAGGAAATGAAAATCATAGGAAAAAGCGAGCTGAAAGAAAGAGCCAATAAACTGTTAGAGCAAAACCGTGCAGATCTCGCAGAGGCGCAGGAACTTCTCTACGCGGACGATACGTATGCAATTTTGATAGTTCTTCAGGGCATGGACGCTGCAGGGAAAGATGGCACAATAAAGCATGTTATGTCGGGTGTTAATCCTCAAGGATGCCGCGTTACCAGCTTTAAGCAGCCTTCCGCCACGGAACTGGACCACGATTTCATGTGGCGCCAAGTCGTGGCGTTACCAGAAAAAGGCATGATTGGCATATTTAACCGGTCCTACTACGAAGAAGTTCTAGTGGTTAAGGTGCACCAGAATCTTTTGGATAACCAAAAACTTCCCTCCAGGAACTATGGGCAAGAGTTTTGGGCGGCACGATACGAAGACATCTCCAATTATGAATGTTACCTTGTACGTAATGGCACCTTAATTCTGAAGTTTTTCCTCAATATTTCTAAGGATGAACAGAAGAAACGGTTTTTGGAACGGTTAAATAACTCGGCAAAGCACTGGAAGTTTTCTGCCTCCGACCTCAAAGAACGCGACTACTGGGATGAATACACAAAAGCCTACGAGGACATGTTGAGTAACACCAGTACCAAATGGGCGCCTTGGTTCATAATTCCGGCGGATTACAAATGGGTAGCCCGTACTCTAGTCGGGGACATTATCACGAGTAGTATTTACTCGCTTAACCTCAAATACCCCGAGGTTGATGAACAGAAGCGCAAGGCAATTGAAGCCGCCAAAAAACAGCTTGAAAACGAATAACCCTACTCTTCCCAGTGCAGTTGTAGCTGCTAAGTCAGATAGCCCTATTTGAGCCTTCAAGCCAACTTACCCAAACTTCACTTCTCTTTGTCGTGTAGCTTACTGTTTGCATCTTGGGCGGTGTTGGTTTTGTAAGAAGAAGCGGGCAAGTGGCGCTTTGTCTTCGAATTACAGAAATGCTTTAAATCTTGCGTGCTCGTAAACCCAACCATCAAATCTCAGTTCATGGTGCCTACGATGTCAAAAAGTTTCCCAGCGGAACATTATGCTTTGCCCTTCTTCAAACAGGAGGGGTTTATCCGCAAAAAGTGCCCTCGATGTGGCGACTTCTTCTGGACCCAAAACCCAGACATGGAAACCTGCGGCGAAGCCAGCAGCGATGAATGTGGCTGCTACACCTTCATAGGTAACCCCGCTGCAAGCAAACCATTCTCCTTGCATGAAATGCGTGAAGCCTTCCTGAGCTTCTTTGAGCGGAACGGTCACACCCGCATCAAACCCTACCCTGTGGTCGCGCGTTGGCGAAGCGACATCTACCTCACCCACGCCAGCATCATTGACTTTCAACCCTACGTTACTGAGGGCATCTCGCCGCCGCCAGCAAATCCGCTCGTGATTTCGCAACCCAGCATCCGCCTCACCGACATCCCCAACACAGGGCCAACCTTCGGCAGGCACTTGACCATTTTTGAAATGGGCGGCGCACACGCCTTCAATTACCCCGACAAGGAGGTTTACTGGAAGGACCAAACAGCGCGTTTGCATCAGCAGTTTGCCACTGAGGTTTTGGGCATCAAATCTGACGAAGTCATCTACAAGGAAGGTGTCTGGGTTGGCGGAGGAAACGCTGGCCCCGATGTGGAATGCATCGTGCGCGGCTTGGAAGTGGGCACGCTGGTGTTCATGCAGTACAAGGTTGTAGGCGACGAGTTTGTGGAGTTGCCCATACGCACCGTAGACACTGGTTACGGTATTGACCGCTTCACGTGGATAAGCCAAGGTACTCCAAGCCTGTTTCAAGCCATCTACGGCGACATGCTAGAGAAGGTTTACTCGCTGGCAGGAATCACTAATGTTGACAACGAGTTTCTCGCAAAAGTCGGCAAATACTCCGGCTTGGTGAATGTAGACAAAACCGCAAACCGCATGGTACTACGCAAACGCGTATCCCAGCTAACAGGCATTGACCTGCAAACGCTGGAAAAACAACTTATCCCAATCGAGAACGCCTGGGCACTAACCGACCACACCAAAACCCTCTGCTTCATGCTCAGCGAAGGCGTAGTTCCCAGTAACATTCAGGAAGGCTACCTTGCGCGACTGCTGTTCCGCAGAGCATACCGTCTTGCACTCGGCTTGAACATGGACATTGACCGCTTGTTTGACGTGGTGGATTTGCAGGTGGCGCTGTGGGGCAAGGACTTCCCACAGATAAAAACCATGCACGGCGAAATCATCGAGATGCTCAAAATGGAGAAGGAAAAGTTCGAAGACACCCTCAAACGCGGCGAAGGCATGGTCAAACGCATCGCAGCCGACCTTAAAGCGAAAAACGCTTGCCAAATCTCCAACGAAACACTTTCGGAGCTGTATGATTCACATGGGCTGCCCCCTGAAATTGTGAAACAAGCTGCGGAAGCTGAAGGTGTCGCGGTTGAGGTTCCCGAGAACTTTTACTCTTTGGTGGCTGGTCGTCACATGCAGGCAAACAAGGCAACGGAGGAGGAGCCTGCGGCGGAGCATGCGTTGGAGGTTGCGGTTCAGGGGCTTACGCCAACAGAGTTGATGTTTTATCCTGAGCCTTACATGCGGGAATGGAACGCCAAAGTCCTCAAAGTCGTCAACGAACAGTACGTTGTGCTGGACAGGACCTGCTTTTACCCTGAAGGCGGCGGGCAACCCGCTGACCATGGCTACTTCGCTTATGGCGGTGGCGTGCAGGCGGAAGTTGTGGATGTGCAGAAGGTCGGCAGAGTTGTCTTGCACAAAGTCAAAACCGAAAACCCCCTACCCACCGAAGGCTCCAATGTGCACGGGATACTGGATTGGGAGAAACGCTACTCTCTCATGAAGGCACACACGGGCACGCACCTAATTAACGGGGCTGCACGGCGCGTTCTTGGGGAGCATGTTTGGCAAAGTGGCACCCAAAAAGGCGTCGAAAGCACAAGGTTAGACATTTCCCATTATTGCAGGTTAACCCAAGAGCAAGTGCACCGAATCGAGCAACTCGCCAACGAGGCAGTGCTGGCAAACATGCCCGTGGAAACCACCTGGTACCCGCGTAACGAAGCCGAAGCACGCTACGGATTCCGCCTCTACCAAGGCGGCGCAGTTCCAGGCAAAGACATCCGCGTGGTGAAAACGGGCAACTGGGACGTGGAAGCCTGCGCGGGCACGCACCTGAAAAGCACAGGCGAAATCGGCTACGTCAAAATCCTCAGCACCGAGCGGGTGCAGGATGGTGTGGAGCGGCTGGTTTACGCGGTTGGCATGGCTGCAGTAAAAGCAGTTCAGAGGCAGGAAACCCTGTTGCAGAAGGTTGCCGAGACACTAAACGCGCCTATCGAGAAGGCGGATAAAACTGCTGAGCGCATGGTTCGTGAGTTGAAAGAAGCTAATTCGGATAAGAAGAAGCTGCTTAAAGAGCTTGCAGCCAAAGAAAGCGGCGCGTTGGCGGAATCTCAAGCTGAAGCCGAAGACGTTTCAGGAGTGAAACTGGTCAAACGGGACTTTGGCGCCGACGCGGACGTAAACCGCATGGTGCAGACCGCCAACGAAATCATCAAACGCAACCAAGCAACCGCTATCCTGTTCTACGGTGCAGACCAGAAAACCGCAAAACTTCTTGTAATGGCAGGCGACGAAGCCGTGGCAAAGGGCGTGAACGCCGGCGATGTGGTTAAGCTGTCTGCTCCTGTTTTCGGAGGTGGCGGTGGTGGGCGACCGAATTTTGCGCAGGGTGGCGGAACCAAACCTGACAAACTTGCGGATGCGGTTAAAACTGCTGAAGAAGCCGTCAAAAAGCAGCTTCAGTCATAACCCTTTTTTGCCTTAAGCAGCTCTCCTCTTCGTGTTTTGGCGGGGGTTGTTTGAGGTTGCTTTTTCAATTTAGAACTTGAAAAGTCTTCCTGTTGCGTCTTAAAACGATTAAATATGGTGTCAGATGGTATGAAAAGGCATTTTTTGGCGTTGGTTGTTGCTCTGGTTGGAGTTTTTTGTTGGGGCGACAAGTAGACGCTGTTTTGGAAGTGAAGATTTTCCCTGATTTGTCCTGAGTAGATTGGTTTCTTTGTTTGCTAGAACGCCAAAAATCCGTGATTTCATAAAAAATCTACCAGAAAAAGAAAATGGGTTTGTCGCGCGTAGCGTATTCCTTTTTGGGTTAGTGTTGTGATCTACTTTTTCACTTTTTTCTTAAACGCCGCTTCTTTCTTTGTCTCTGAGTCTTCCGCTATTGGATTACTGTCATTACAGTATCCTTCGAAACACTTGGTTGCTTTCTTGAAATCAAATCCCAACCGTTGCAGTTGTTTAATCATTTTGTCATCTATGGCTTCGTTGTCAATCAAACACCTAAACAGTTTACATAACCTCTGTTCATTATCCCGTTGACCGTCTGGCTTTGAGTCACCGCCAAAATATGCTGCAGCAGTCAAGGTTTGTTCACGCCAAAACTGAGACCCGTACAATGTCTCGCCCATTGTTCTAACGCGCAACTTGTAAAGCCCAGACAACGTAGTTCTCAAGCGACCTTGAAATTGACCTGGTGCATACTCCTCCAAATTAAGTTCCAGCTGACTTCCATCGGGTAATGTTACTTCTGCCCAAACCTTCGCACGCTTCTCAACTGGCACGCCATATTCTTTCAAGCTCGCAAAAACCCAAACATCCGTGTCCAGCGCAAAGTTTTTTTGTTGAACCTTGACTGCGAAGAACAGGTTTGAATAGCAATGAGCAATTAAATCGTAGGGCAAGTGCCCTTTACGGACTGCTTTTTTCAGAGAAGAATCTACGTCGGTAGAACGTAACTTGTTTTGGTCAAGCTTGATTATTGCCTTCCATGTGCCGTTGTGGCTGCCTTTGGGGTCACTGTGTATTGCAGGCAGTACGATTCGGTAGTAACTGAAATTGTTTTTGCTTACGAATTTAACAGGTGAGGACCCGCCGACCATTGAAGGGGTAACGAGTTTTCCGTTGGGTGTTTCAAGCTGGAAATCAATAATTGGAGCAACAGGGGACAGCAGGAAAACATCTATACCGTTATCGGATTCAATTACGTTGAAGGGTATACGATGTTCTACGCCAGGGTCAAGATTTCCATGGGGATCCAAGATTACGTTAGCGCTTGTGATGCCCGCGAGAATTTGAAGGAAGTACTTTTTAAGCAGCGCCTCCTGATCCGACGTCAAAGTTCCTGTTATAAGCAAATATCCATTGTGTCCCTGCGTCAAAGCATTCAAAGCAGCAGTGCTGATGTTTTCGGGATTTCCAAGACCAATCGCAAAAGTGTTTGCTGTTATACTGGAACTTATTTGTGATAGGTAAGGTGACGTGTTTTCTTTGCCGTCCGTGAGAACTAGTTGTGCGAGAACATCAAAAGGCGTTGAGGCGCCCGCTTGGCTTGCGTCAAGAGCCTGTTTTGAGGTAACAACTCCCGCTCCAATGGAAGTTGTTCCGTTTGGGTCCAACTCGGAGCTTGCTATGTGCCCTATTGCTGTTGAGCGCCCCGCGCCGGTCATTTCTGGTCCCGCTTGTGTGACCGGCATAAGAAGGTCAGCGGCTTGATTGAAGCGGACAATTCCTATGGAGTCGTCTTCCAACATGGCATCTACGAAGAGGTTTGCGGCTTCTCTTAATTTTTCTACTTTAATTACTCCATCGCCTGCGTCTTCAATCATGCTGCCCGAACGGTCTAAGACCAGTACAACCGCTGCTTTTGGTCGAGAAACTGTATTCGCGTTTATGTTGATGACCCACGTTTGTCCCGTTTCTGCACATTGAACTGTAACGGTGCCTGAACTTGTTGCGCCTGCGGTGGTGGAGGTATAAGAAAGCCAGATTTGAGCCTTGTTGACGGGTGTGGTTTTCGGTGGAGGGACAACAATGGATGTCCCAAAAGGTGTGCCAAAGCCGCTTGTTGGACCTGAAAGGATATTTAGTGTTTTTGGGGTATAATTGACAATCTCAAAAACTATTGCTCGAAAGGTTGTAATGCCTGTTCCGCCGATGCCTTCAGGAATATCTGTGAAGGAGATGCTTGGGGTTAAAAGTGTTATGTATTCGGCTGGCTGAAAAGGCGCTAAGGTTTGTCGTATGGCCCGTTCACAGACAGCGCAGAAGGGTACGCCCAGATTCCGCATCTTACAGTTATATTGGGGGCGGAAAATTCCGCAGTGATTATAATATGCGCCTTCAAAAGTTCCAACGGTATCTGGGGCTACGGGGTTTCCTTGCGTATCGCATTTTGTGCAGTCTGCATTTGTAGTTGTAGGGGTTGGTGTCGTTGTTGCAATCAAATCATCCCATTTGTTTGTTGCATTACTGTCCTTCGTGACATTTGCTGCGGTTGGTTCCCCTCCAGAATAGTGATCATGCCCCAGTTCACCTGAATTACATCCCTGATAGTATGGATATTCATCTGCAAGTTTAAACGCGGTATGCCCCATTTCATGAATTGCGCATTCAATTCCTGAACTTGCTGTGAATTTAGCAACTGCTCCTCCAGAACCGCCACCTAATGACGTATTGACTATAACAAACACCATATGGAATTGGGGAACTTGTGCACTTGCTACTGCAAATGCAGAGGCGTTATTTATTGTCACTAATCTACGAACTGTTCCATCCCCACAGGTTGTTGCGTCGAAATATGTGTGTACACTTGCTCCTGAACCTACGCTGCCGTCGCTGCAACTTGCGGGGTCGTCAATTCCGCTATCTGTTGAGACTACGTCAACGCGGTAGACGTTTATTCCGCACCAAAGTTCATTGAATGGCGCTGTTGCGTAGATTCCGTCAATGGCGTCTCGGACGTCATTATGGTATTTGGTCATCTCTGATGCGCTATAGCCATCACCCAAAAACACTAAATTGTAGCGTAGCGACGCTGGTCCATGGTCCACAACCTTTGTTGTGCCAATTATGTATCCGTCAGATGTGGTCATGGTGTGTCCCCCTTTTGTCGTTTTTCTTTTAAAGCGAAGCTGGCGAGTTTCTTCGCAGGTTCATGTGCTCTTTTTGCGTCTAGTGGGCTACTAACAAGGTCAATCGATTCTGCCTCTGGCAAATCTGGAACAAGCAACACGAAGGTTCCTTGTGGATGTAAGATGGGTCGACGTACTATGTTTTTGTTAGCTGTGCCCAAGAAAATCTCAGTGTCGTATTGTATCGGGTTGTATTCAACGCGTGAAAAAAGGACTTTTCCTTCGCTGTCTTTAATCTCAATCCAGAATCCGCTGTGTTTTTCAGTCAGCGGCGTTGTGGTGGGGGGCGGAACAATCATGTTAACGCTGTGCCGATTAACTAAGCGTATTTTGTCTCGGTCGTATTCAAAAGTCAGGCGAAGTGCGTTATGTGAAAGTGGCTTTTTGGGTTGGGAATTTTTATCTTTCTTTTCCACTTTTCATAATTCTCCTTTAAGTGCTCATGATGCGCTAAATTGAGACATCAAAGGTTTCATATTAAAAAATTTGAAACATTTGTCTTCGGAAAATAGCGCACGAATGTAGTGTCATGCCGCATGATTTAAACCTTCTTGAGGCGGAAGTATTAATATACTCAGGCAATCAATTCAAATCCTTGAGAATCTATAAATATGTATCAGACAATATTTTGAAAGATAAACAAGGTGAAAAAGTTTTGAGAATTGGGTTTTTCGTTTGGGAGTATCCGCCAGCGCTCGTTGGCGGTTTAGGAACTTACGCAGAATACGTAACGCAAGAATACGTTGACATTGGACACGACGTTTCCGTTTTTACCCTCAACCCCGGCAACCTGAAAACCCGCGAAATCCTGCGCGGCGTCGAAGTTCACCGCCCCTTAATTGCCGACGCCAGCAACGTTTTTCCCTTCTTCGTAACTGACGACCTCAAAAAATGGGGCACCAACATCAAACTTTTCAGTGACATCTTCACCTATAACATCCTTAGCGCCACCAAATTCATCAATGGACTAATCAAGAAAGAAAAATACGACTTTGACGTCGTCTGCGTTCATGACTGGCTCAGCAGCATCGCCGGCTTGGTTGTGAAAAACGAAACAAACATCCCTGTAGTTTTTCATGCCCACAGCACGGAGTGGGGCAGAAGCAGTAGTCAAGGCTCCGAAGTGGTCAGCCACTTTGAAAGCGCCATGGCACAAAACGCCGACCGCATAATCACCGTCAGCTACGCAATGCAACGCGACCTTATTCAGCACGGGTGGCCGCAAAACAAAATCAGCATGGTCTGGAACGGCGTGGACACCAAACGTTACGACCCCCGCCTATACCCCAAAGAAGAAGTGCAAAGCATTCGAAAGCTGTACGGCATTCCTGATGACTGGAATATGGTTCTTTACGTGGGCAGATTGACCTGGGTGAAGGGCGTGCGCAACATTTTGCAAGCCATGCCAACGGTGCTTAAAGAATTCCCCAAAACTAAGCTGGTGATTCTGGGCAAGGGTGAAGAGCAACGAGACATCGTGGAAACTGCTGAACGCCTTAACATCAAAAACAACGTGGTGTACCGCTTTGACTTTGTTCCTGAAAGCGAACGCATCTTGCATTATGCGGCGGCAGACATGTGCGTTTTTCCCTCAACCTACGAACCCTTTGGTATTGTCAGCCTCGAAGCCATGTCCATGGAGAAACCCGTCGTTGTGGGTGCCCGCGGCGTGGTGGGTTTTCGCGAGCAGGTTATTACTTCAGGACCCGACCAGTGTGGCTTACACATAAATGGCGAGGACCCCGCCGACATTGCTTGGGGCATCAAAGAAACCCTGCGTAACCCCGAAAATGCCCGTGTTTGGGGTGAAAATGGGCGCAAACGGGTTTTGGAGTTTTTCACTTGGCGCAAAGTCGCTGACGAAACCCTCAAAATCTATGAGTCAATGCGTCCCTAACCTTCTTTCCAAAAACAACTTGAAAAAGAAGAAAAATTAATTTATGTTGCGAGCATGTCAGCGAGTTTGAGCAGATTAGCGTCTAGCTGTTTGGTTTTGCTGCAGGCTTCCTCAAGGGGCATGCTGCCCACTTTTCCATTTTGCAGTCCCACCGCTTGGTTGCCTTGCCCCTCACAGAGCAGGTTGACGGCTTTTTCAGCAAAAACACTTGCCAAAAGTCTGCTGCGCGCGGTTGGGCTGCCTCCTCTTTGGGCATAGCCCAGAATGCTCAGGCGGACCTCGGAGCCTGTTTGCGTCTCGATTTCGTGGGCAAGTTGACTAACTCTCCCGCAGCCTTCCGCCGCGACGACTATGCCTGCTTTTTTGCCTTTACGACTATTCTCGAGAAGGGTATCCACAACCATGGATAACTCACAGTGGCTTTCAGGAACAAGAATGACCTCAGCGCCCACCGTAATCCCAACTGTCAACGCCAAGAAGCCTCTTTCTCTGCCCATGACTTCCACGATGAAGATGCGTTCATGACTGATGGCTGTGTCTCGGATTTTGTCAATTTCGGCAACCGCCGTGTTTACCGCTGTGTCAAATCCGATGGTTTCTTCGGTTCCGTAAACATCGTTGTCTATGGTGGCGGGGATTCCTGCCATTAGCGTGTCGCAGTGTTTGCTTAAGTCAAGCGCGCCTCGAAAAGAGCCGTCGCCGCCTATAACCACTAGTCCCTCCACATGATTAAGGCTTAATGTGTGCGTTGCTTTTTGCATGCCTTCTATGGTTTTGAATTCGGGGCAACGCGCCGTGTGTAGCATGGTTCCGCCTAGCTGGACGATTCCGCCTACAGAGCGGGGCGTTAAATGTCTGAAACTGTTGGTGATTACGCCTTCCCAGCCGCGTTCAAACCCCAACACCTGTACGCCTTTTTGAGCACCAATTCGGGTGACGGCTCGGATGGCGGCGTTCATTCCGGGTGCGTCTCCACCTGTGGTTACTACGCCAATGGTTTTCATATGTGTCAACTACCTCTACTCCTAGCTGTTTAAGAACGTCACGTTATGCTTAATGGGTGTTGGAAAATAAACTTGACGCATCAAAAATCTGCAGCGGCAAGCTTTTTTGAAACCCCTACAAGTATTAATTGGTGAACCTTGTGGAGAACCAGTACATCGTTGTGCTTGTGACGGCGGCAAGTAAACAGGAAGCAGAAACCCTTGCCCAAACGCTGCTTGAAGAGAAACTGATTGCCTGCGCAAACATTGTATGGCCAGTTTCGTCTCATTTCCGTTGGGAGGGGAAGGTGGAGCAAGCGGAGGAGTTTTTGGTTTTGATGAAGTCGCGGCTGGACTTGTTTGAGGCTTTGTCGGAGAGGATTTTGGTGCTGCATAGTTATGAGGTTCCTGAGGTGCTGGCGTTGCCTATTATTGCTGGTTCGGCAGATTATTTGAGTTGGTTGGGGCAATCGTTGAAGCGGTGACAACACATTGCAAACGTACGTTTGTGTGCAGACAAGCCTTAAATAGCGCATTTGAGTATAAGTGTGAACCATAGGAGAACAACAAAATGGGGTATCGTCTTTGGCGACCAAACGCCAACCACAACAATACAAACAACCAGTAACTTAGTCAACCCTCTAAGCTTCAAAAAAATCCCCTTCAAAAAATCCCCCCTCGACATTTTCAACCAACTCTACAAACACTACCCACACGCGTACCTGCTCGAATCCATCGAAGGACCCAAAAAACTCGCACAATTCTCATTCCTCGGATTTGACCCTCAACTCACCATCCAAATAAAAAACGGAACCGCCACCACCCGCAACCCCCAAACCGGACACGAAACCAAACAAGAAACCACCAACCCACTGCAAGTCATCAAACAGGCACTCGCAGGCAGAACAACCGCCAACAAGGACTTCCGCTTCGCAGGGGGCGCCGTGGGCTACATCAGCTACGACGCCATCCGCTACTGGGAAAAACTACCTACCTCCACCGTTGACGACTTGAATTTCCCCGACGTGGAGATGGGCGTCTTTGACGACGGTATTGTCTTTGACCACAAACAGAAACGTGCCTACTACTATTACTATGGCAAAAACCGGTTGCAAGAGGTTGAAGAACTGCTTAGCCAGACCACAGAACCGCCAGAACTCAGTGTTAGCCCGCCCAACGTAAACGTCTCCAAAGACTGCTACGAGAAAGCCGTCGAAACCGCCAAACAATATGTAACCCAAGGTGACATTTTCCAAGTCGTTCTTAGCAAACGTTTCGACATGCGCTTTAAAGGTGACCTCACCGCTTTCTACCGGGCATTACGCGCCATTAACCCTTCACCTTACATGTACTTCTACAAAGCCGAAGACCGGCAAATTGTGGGTTCCAGCCCCGAAATGCTGGCGCGTGTCGAAAACCGCACCGTCGAAACCTTCCCCATCGCTGGCACCCGCCCCATCACAGCCGACGTAGCTGAAAACAGGCGACTATCACGCGAACTTTTGGCTGACCCCAAAGAATGCGCCGAACACGTGATGCTGGTGGATTTAGCCCGCAACGACGTAGGCAGGGTCTCCAAATTTGGCAGCGTTCGTGTGCCCCAATTCATGCAGGTGCAACGCTACAGTCACGTGCAGCACATTGTTTCGCGAGTGATCGGCGACCTTACAGATGAATATGACTGCTATGACGCCCTGCGCGCAGTTTTCCCCGCAGGCACTGTTTCGGGGGCACCTAAAGTTCGCGCCATGGAAATTATTGAGGAGCTTGAGCCCACGCGTCGAGGACCTTACGCGGGTGCTGTGGGTTACTTCAGTTACAACGGCAACATGGATTTTGCCATAACCATCCGAACCCTCTTTGCCGAAAAGGACCGCGCGTTTGTGCAGGCAGGCGCAGGCATCGTGGCGGACTCTGTTCCTGAGCGTGAGTGGTTTGAAACCGAACATAAAGCTGGCGCGCCCATGAAGGCACTGCAGGCATGCGAAGGAGGCAGCACCCAATGAAGGTCCTAGTTATTGACAACTATGATTCATTTGTCTACAACCTCGTACAGTACGTGGGAGAACTCGGAACCGAAGTTGTTGTTTACCGCAACGACCAAGTTACCCTCACTCAAGTGAAGGCACTCAAACCCGACCGCATAGTCATCTCCCCAGGACCAGGCAACCCCGAGGATGAGCATTACTTTGGCGTCTGCAAAGCAGTACTGCAACAAGTCAGCCCAACCGTACCCACCTTGGGCGTGTGCTTGGGGCATCAAGGCATCGTCGCAACTTTCGGCGGCAAAGTCGTCTCCGCCAAACGCCTCATGCACGGAAAAACCAGCGTCATAAAACACGACGGCAAAGGACTCTTCCGCGGCGTCGAGAACCCGTTCACAGCGACGCGGTACCACTCGCTGGCAGGGGAGCAGGACACCATCCCCGACTGCCTCGAAGTAACAGCGGTTGCAGTGGATGACGGTGAAGTCATGGGCGTTCGACACAAACAGTACCCCATCGAGGGAGTTCAGTTCCATCCTGAATCCATCCTTTGCGAAGACGGCAAACTCATAATCAAAAACTTTCTTGAGGGCAACGCGCCATGATTGTGCAAACAATACGAGCCCTCATCGAAGGCAATAACCTGAACCCGCAAGACGCGCGCTCAGCCATGGAGGAAATCATGACTGGACAAGCCACCAACGCCCAAATCGCCGCGTTTTTAACAGCGCTACGCATGAAAGGCGAAACCGTTGAGGAGTTGGTGGCGTTTGCGCAGGTTATGCGGGATAACTGCACCCGAATCTCACCCAAAGTGGGGGGTCGTCTTGTGGACACATGTGGCACAGGCGGAGACAAACTCAAAACCTTCAACGTAAGCACAGCAGCCGCGTTTGTGGCTGCAGGCGCAGGCGTTTTCGTAGCTAAACATGGGAACCGCGCGGTGACCAGTAAAAGCGGAAGCGCCGACGTGCTTGAACGCCTCGGCGTTAACTTGGCTTTGGAGCCTCAGGGTGTCAAGGCAGTCATTGAGCAGGTGGGAATTGGCTTTATGTTTGCGCCTGCGTTTCATCCCGCCATGAAGTATGCAGTGGCGCCCCGACGGGAACTGGGCATACGCACCGTCTTTAACGTGTTGGGACCGCTAACTAACCCTGCCTCGGCTGATGTGCAAGTGCTTGGTGTTTACTCCGCAGAACTTGCCGAGCCGCTGGCTCTCGCGCTCAAGGGATTGGGCTGCAGTGAAGCCATGGTAGTGCACGGCGTGGACGGCTTAGACGAGATATCCACAGTCGGCAAAACCACAATAGCCCAACTCAAAGACGGCACCGTAACCACCCGCCACGTGTCCCCCCAAGACTTAGGCTTACCGCAGGCTACGCTCTCGGATTTGCTGGGCGCAACACCACAAGAAAATGCAGAATATCTTTTCAAAATCTTGTATGGGCAACAGTTGAAGGGTGACCCGAAAACCGACATCGTGCTTGCCAACAGCGCCGCGGCGTTGGTTGTGGGCGGAAAAGCAGACGACCTGCTTGGAGGCGTCGAGGTAGCGCGTGAAGTAGTTGAAAGCGGAGCCGCCTACAATAAGCTCAAGGCGCTGGTCAAGGGGTCGGGCGGTGATTCCGCAAAACTTGAGGAGTTGGAGCAGAGGTATGCCTGACTTTCTTGATGTTCTTGCCAAAGACGCGCAAGCAATCGTGGCAGAAGGCTACTACCAGAGCCTTCCCTGTGTGGAGCAGGTCCAGGTAAGCATGCGTGAGGCGATTCTAAACGCTAAAACGGCTGTTATTACCGAAGTTAAAGGCGCCTCGCCCTCTAAAGGCACCATCCGCCAAAACTTCCAATCCGCAGCGGTCGCCCAAGCCATGATGCGGGGCGGTGCAGTGGGCATCTCGGTTTTAACTGAACCCAAACACTTCAACGGCTCCCTGGAAAACCTCAGGCTGGTCCGCGGCGCAGTGGAGTTGCCTGTGCTCATGAAAGACATCGTCGTCAATCCTATACAGTTGGAGGCAGCCGCAAAACTTGGCGCTAACGTTGTCCTGCTCATCCAAGCGGTGTTTGACCGGGGTTACTGTGGCTTCGAACTGCCCGAAATGATTGCGAAGGCACATTCGAACAACCTCGAAGTGCTCCTGGAAACCCATAATCAGCACGAATTCTGCCGCGCCGTGCAATCCAACGCAGACCTTGTGGGTGTCAACAACCGAAACCTTGGAACCCTGCAAGTTGACCTCGCTGTTACCAAGAACGTGCTGGCGAACTGCCCCCACAACGGCAAAGTCGTCGTGAGTGAGAGCGGAGTCAACACGGCAGCTGACCTGCGTTTTCTGCGCGAATGCGGCGCACAGGCATTTCTTGTTGGCTCCTCTGTGATGCAGGCTTCTGATGTTGAAGCAAAAGTCAAGGAGCTCGTGACTGCCTAACATTCAAGATAATTAAAGATGGAGGAAAACTGAATGGAAATTGAAAAACCAAAACTGAGCAGCTACCCCGTCGATGGCAAATACGGCAAGTACGGCGGACGCTTTGTTCCCGAAGTGCTCATGCAAGCCGTCAACGAATTGGAAGCTGCCTACACTCAAGCCCAATCGGACAGCAAGTTCAAGGAAGAACTCAATTATTACTTACGCGAGTATGCAGGTCGACCTACCCCGCTCTATTTCGCTCAGAATCTTACTCGTAAGGTGGGTGGCGCCAAAATCTACCTCAAACGTGAAGACCTTGCCCATGGAGGCGCCCACAAAATCAACAACACACTGGGGCAGGCACTACTTGCTAAGCGGATGGGTAAAACCCGCGTGATTGCTGAGACAGGGGCGGGGCAGCATGGGGTGGCGACGGCGATGGCTGCGGCAGTGTTAGGGTTGAAGGCGGAGATTTACATGGGCACCGAAGACATGGAACGCCAACGGCTCAACGTTTTCCGCATGCGATTGCTTGGCGCAGAAGTGCATCCTGTGGATGCGGGCAGCAAAACCATGAAGGAAGCCATAAACGAAGCTTTCCGCGACTGGGTAACCAACCTTGAAAACACCCATTACCTTATCGGCTCGGTTGTTGGTCCGCATCCGTACCCGATGATGGTGCGCGACTTCCAACGCGTCATAGGCGAAGAACTCAAAGCTGAGTTCCAGAAAAAAGTGGGGCACCTTCCCGACGCCTTGGTTGCATGCGTGGGTGGTGGAAGCAACGCAGCGGGCACGTTCTTCCCCTTCGAAGACAACCCTGAAGTGAAGCTTTTCGGGGTAGAGGCCGCGGGTCAAGGCATCGAGACAGGTAAACATGCCGCCTCCCTGGGCGCAGGCTCTGAAGGCGTCTTTCACGGCATGCTAACTTATGTCCTTCAGGACGACGAGGGACAAATCCAGATAACCCACAGCGTCTCTGCAGGTTTAGATTATCCCGGTGTGGGTCCTGAACACTCGTTTTTGAACATGCTGCGGCGGGCAGAATATGTTTCGGTCACTGACAAAGAAGCAGTTGAAGCATTCCTCGCGCTGTCCCAGACTGAGGGCATCATACCCGCGTTGGAGTCCTCACATGCTTTAGCATACACCATGAAGCTGGCGGCGCAAATGAAGTCGACGCAAACCGTTGTGGTGACACTGTCGGGACGCGGCGACAAAGACGTGGAATCAGTCGCGAAATTTATGGGGGCAAAAATATGAGCCGCATAACCCAAGTTTTCGAAAAACTCAAGGCACAAAAAGAGGGCGCATTAATCGGCTACGTGATGGGCGGTGACCCCCAACCTGAAAAGACCATGCAGATAGCTGACGCCCTAATCAAAGGCGGCGTAGACCTCTTGGAGCTGGGTATCCCCTTCTCAGACCCCATCGCCGACGGACCCACCATTCAAGCAGCCAGCACACGCGCCTTAAACGCACAGACCACCCCCACAAAAGTGCTTGAAATCGTCAAAGCCATAAAACAAAAGCACCCCCTACCTGTTGTTGCCATGACATACTTTAACCCCGTCTTCAAAATGGGTCTACAGAAGTTCTTTGAAGCCGCAAAAACAAATCAAGTTGACGGCGTGATAATTCCTGATTTGCCTGTGGAGGAATCCGCGGAACTGCAGCAGGCTGCATCTGCGGTGGGGGTGGACAAGATTTTCCTTGCCGCGCCCTCTACAACCAATCAGCGGCTCCCCAAAATCGTTCAAGCCTCCTCAGGGTTTCTGTATTTGGTTTCGCATTTTGGCGTGACTGGTACCAAAAGCTCGGTTGCGGACTCAACCATAAGCCTTGTCAAGCGGGTTTTGCCTTTCACGGCGGGGCGGATTCCGTTGGCTGTCGGGTTTGGGGTTTCCAAGCCTGAGCATGTCCAAGCAATCCTTGAAGCAGGCGCTGACGGGGTCATCGTGGGCAGCGTGTTTGTCAACCTCATCAGCGAAAATCAGGGTAACCCTGAAAAGATGTATGCAGCGCTTGAAGAAACCGCCCGAAACCTCAAACAAGCCACCCACAAATAGCTTTCTCCTTTTTTTCCATGTGGTTTTTTCAAAAATTCTTATCTACTTCCCCATTAACATAAACAGAGGAGACTTTACGGGTATGCAGGACGGAAGAGACCTACAAGTAAAAATCGCCATAATTTCCGAAATTGAGGCACTTCAACAACACTACGCCACGTTAAGGGATTACGTGATGGGCAAACAGTACGACACGATTGAAATTATGGCAACGCTGCAAGTTTTCAGGGACGGCTTAAACCGCCTCAGCGCACAAATCCTCACACTCTACGCGCTAAACCAACAGAAAACCAAGATAACCTGGCAGCCGCTTTTGGAAAACCTCGAAAACGCAGTAGCCACCGTGCAAGCTTCACCTACACGAGACGCCCGCTCCGCCATCAAACTTGCCTTCACCATGAGCGACCCCGACGTGAACGAAGTCATGGTATATTTGGCCCGGCTTAAAGAATCCCTCAAATAACCTTGCTGTCGGTTTTTTCGGCTTTTTTCTTTAACTCTTTTAGGAGCAGTTTCAGGATTATTTTTGCGGCTCGTTTGTCTAAGGGTTTGTTTTCGTTGCCACATTTGGGTGAGTAAATGCAGCTGGGGCAGCCTTCGGTGCATTCACATTTCTCTATCAGCTTAAGGGTTGCTTTGAACAGTTTTTCCATCATGCTGTAGAGCGTTTCGGATATGCCTATGCCTCCCTCAAAGCCGTCATAGATGAAAATTGTGGGCTGCTCCGTGTCTAAATGCATCGGCGTGGAAACACCCCCTATATCCCAGCGGTCACACATCGCATAAAGCGGCGCCATCGCAATCATCGCATGCTCAACTGCATGCAAGCCACCTGCAAAATCCAACTGAAGCGCATGCTGAACCTGTGCTTTGATTTGTTCGGGCACCGTAAACCACATGCCTACGGACGAGAAAACCAGCGGGGGAAGGTTAAGTGGCTCCACGTCCAAGATGACCTCGTTGTTTTTCAGCACAAATTGGTGGTACCGCTCGGTTACTTGAACTTCCCCCAACCCCATCTTGAAGCCTGTGTCTTTTTCTTGGAACCTTTTTTTGATGTCGATGTCGACGGTTTTTCGGGTTTCCGTGTTGTAGCTGACATCCTTTTTTGTAACCGACGCCGTTAAGGTTTTGAGGTTTAATTCGTCCACCACGTAGGTTTCGCCTTGATGCAGCAGAACCGCTCCTTCATGGGCTTCCTCATAAGCCTTGGTTAGCTCCAATGTTTCCAAAACCTTTCCGAGGCACAGCACCGTGACGGTTTTGTTGGATATGTTATTTAGGTTCACGACCTCGGAGGGTCTTGCCGTGCCACAGTACACCCAACCCGAACCCGTTTTCCGTACAAGCCGCTTGTTTTCCAACGCCGTTAGGCTTTCGCTTAAGACTTCAGGGAAAAACTTGTGGTCCCCTTCCGTGACGGGCAGTTCCGCGGCTGCACACATTATGTGTCCAAGCGAGATGTACGGGTTATGCAGGTCGATGATGGCTTGTTCGTGTGCTCGACCAAAGAAGGCGTTTGGGTGCTTCATGAAGTACTGATCCAGCGGGTTTTGGAAAGCCACCAGCGTGACCAACGAGTCCGCGGTGGTTCTGCCTGCGCGTCCTGCCTGCTGCCACGTCGAGATTACTGTGCCCGGGTAGCCCGAGATTATGACCGAGTCTAATGAGCCGATGTCGATGCCTAATTCTAAGGCGTTGGTGGATGCAACGCCGATTAAACTTTTGGAGCGCAACTTATTCTCAATTGCACGCCGTTCCTCAGGTAAGTAGCCTGCACGGTAAGCCGTAACCGCCTCCGAAGCGTTAGGAAGGGCACGTTTGCGTTTGAGGTCTTCACGCGTCCACCTCACCAAAAGTTCCGCCATCTGACGCGAAACGGTAAAACACAAGGTTTGAAGGTTTTCACTTATGCTTAAGACGAAGAGGTCTTTGGTTTCTTGATGCGTTGAACGCCTCAACGCGCGCAGGGCGTCGGTGAAGGGTGGGTTCCAGAAGACAAAGTATTTTTTGCCGCGTGCGGAGCCGTCGTTGGAGATGACTTCGAATTCTTTGCTGGTGAGTTTCTGCGCGTGTTCCTGTGGGTTGGCTATTGTGGCGGAGCTGAGCACGATTTGTGGGTGGGAACCGTAATTTTCGCAGATGCGCAGTAGCCGCCGCATAAGCATGGCTACGTTTGAGCCGAAGACGCCTCGGTAGAAGTGACCTTCGTCAACTACGATAAATTTTAGGTTCTGAAAGAACTTGCGCCATAAGTAATGCCACGGTAGATACCTGTGCAGTCCGTAAGGGTTGCTGAGGATAATGCGGGAACCTTCGCGGATACTTGCCCTCTGATGCTTGGGAGTGTCACCATCATAAACGTTAGCACAAACCCTGACGCCTGTTTCCTCTTCCAGTTTTCTCAAAACCTTAAGCTGGTCGTTGGTCAACGCCTTGCTGGGATACAGGTAGAGCGCAGTTGCCTTCTCATCCGTATGCAACGCTTCAAACACGGGTAGGTTAAACGCCAACGTTTTACCCGAAGCAGTAGGTGTGGTTATGACCACGTTTTTGCCTTGCCGAATTTGGTTAATGGCGCAGGCTTGATGAGAGTACAGCCTAATGCCTGCCTGCTGCAAGTAATCTTGGAGGCATTTTGGCAACGGCTTATCCAAATCGCCATAGGCTGCTTCTCGGGCGGGAATTTCTTCAATATGCACAATTTGCTGCTTGTACCCCTTCAGGCTTTCCAGATGCCGAATGTACTTGCCAATATCCATTAAAGCTGCCACTCCCTGTAAAGGCTACAAAACAGCAGTGCCAGCGTCACCAAATCCTGCTTATTATGCTCCACGATGGCAACCAACGGACCCACATTCCCACTCTTCTGATAAGCGTCATAAAACTCAGGCACCAATGCACCTGGAATGTTGACATCGCGGTGGACTCCCAGAAACGGCTCCAACGTCTCCAAACGGCAGTCTCTAAACCTACCCCGCAACGCACGCCGCGCAAAATGCAAAACATCAAAATGCACCACACCAAAATCACTTTCTAATCCCGATGATTGCAAGCCGTAATATGCTAGCCTTTCCCGAATAAAGGGGGCATCAAAACATCGCCCATTATACGAAACCAAAACCGAATCCCCGTTCAAAGTGGAGACAAACTCCCAAAGGGCACTTGCTTCTTCGGAAATGTCTCGCACCAAAAACTGTCGCGTGCAAATTTTTGATTTCACGATGTTGGCGGCACCTACCAGAATGATGGGTCTTCCAAACAAACCTAACGTTTCCACATCAATGATGGCGAATTTTTTGTTTTGGCAAAACCCAGCCAAATAGTGCACTAAAGGGTGGGACTTAGGCAAACGTTGTCGTAGTTGCTCTTGTAAGCCTGAAACGTCTTTGTCTTCAACCAGCTTCAAGAAATCCTTTGCTTGCCTTTGCCACCGCGGATGCCCCCTTAAGGACTCAATAGTTGGGTAGCCTTGCTGTTTTAGCGTTTGTTCTCTTGCGGGACCAATACCTGACAACAGTTTTAACTCGGAAAGCAAACGTTGTTTGGTTTCAGTTGCGGTTGGTTTTTGAAACCTGATTTTGTGGTTTTCAGTGATGCAGTAGCATTGACCGTGCGGGTTTGAAACAACTTCTCCCGCAATTACCTTCTCCAACTGTTTGCCTGCATATTTGCGGGTAAGTTCCGTTTTGAGCTTTAGAGCTTGGTCATATTCAGAGTTGAAGAGGTACCCTTCGGACGCAAAACCCTCGGGCACTTGGTTTTCTGGTTCGGGGATGATTTGGTATTCTTTTTCTTTTTCAACCTTCAGCCGTAAGTTTTGGGCGACCCGCTGCAACTCCCCATTTTGCTCATGCTGTTTGGGCGGCTCTGGTGTTGATTGAGGTAGGTGAGGCTCTACGTTTGCCCTCGCGGTGGGTACAGTGAATTTTTTTGCAAGAAGCGAGCCACACTTTGGGCATCGGAAGACTTGTTTTGCCTCTTCTTCAGAATAGCCCACATTGCATTTTTGGCAAACATAGTTTATAGTCAATTTTATCTAACCCCACTTCACAAAGTGGATATAAAAGCCCTCTGTCACCTAAAATAAAAAACAAACAAGACAGGCAGAACCGTTTTCAATATTTTCTTGTCAAACAACCCTTTGACGAAACAGTTTAACGGCGTTTAATGCGGAAAACGCGGACGTTTCCATGGTTGCAACTGCATGCTCAACTGCACTAACATACAGAAGTCCATCGTCAATGCGTGTGGGTGGCAGTTTGTTGACGGGTTTGAACTGGGGGTAAGCGGTTTTCCACTGATGCTCCAAAACTGTAACCCACCGTGCCTTAAACATGCCTTCAAACATGGCGTCCTTGATGGGTTGCGGCGAAGAAGCAGTCACCAAGACTTCCCCGTTTTCGATGCGTTGAATACTCAACTGGGTCAGGGGGTCAGCTGCTTTAGTGGTTAACACCACCGAGGGCACATCCGCTTCCTTTTCTAAACGTAAAAAGCACGGCTCAAAAACTCCCCGCACCACCCGCCGATACACCATTTGGTATGTCTGCTCCGAAAAACTTGGCAGGGCTACGCCTTCAAACTTGATGCCCGCAACTTCCAGTGGCGCCGTAACAAACACGCCGTCAAACGCCTTGCTGTCTTTTTTTGTGTGGATGAAGTAGGTGCCGTTGGCGGTTTTCTCGACTGCTTCAATTTTGGTTCCCCGCTGAATTGACGCTTCAGACGCATCCAAAAGGTGGGCAGGCAAACTGCTGTTGCCGCAGACTAAACTGTACATTGCCCCCGAATACACACCTATTAGGCTAGATATTCCTGCCAGTCCCCCAAGGTCGGCGTTTTGGGAGTAGATGGTTCGGGTGATGGGCGAAACCGCCTCCTCAATAAAGTCCTGCTCCACGTCCGCCTCTGAAAGCAACTGGTCAAACGGTTTTTTGTACCACTTGTCCAGTTCTGCCGCCTCAAACAGTTCGCCAACTTCCGCGGGCGCTTTCTGGGCTGTTTGATGTAATTTGACAAATTGACGTTTGGCTTCGGCTATTAAGCGGGCTGTCCGCGTTAGACTTAGCTTGTATTTTGCCAAAAGCTCCATTTCGGTCATGAGGGAATGCTTGTTGGACCTGAAAATGATTTCTGAACCGTTCCAAACCGCAAAATTCGCGTGCTCGTTTAGTTGCCTAAATTTAAGTTGCTCTGCTTCAACTATGCTTTTGATTGTGGGGTTGAGGTCGTTAAAGAAGGCGGCTCCCAACTCAATATTTGTTTCTTCAACTGTTTGGGTGAGGATTCTGCCGCCTACGTGGGGTTGTTTTTCGTAGATGGTTATGGTTGCGTTTGGGAATGTTTTGTGTGTGATGTACGCTGCGGAGCAACCGCTTATGCCTGCGCCGATTACTGCTAAACGTTGCGTCATTTGGGTTCACAACTCTTTTGTCGTGCGAGTAGATAAACCTGCGGCGCTTGTACTTGACCATGCAGCGGTGCTGTTTTGCTTTTTTTGGTGTTGGGCTTTTGTTTTTCAAAAGGTTTAAGTTCTCAGACAGTCGGGTTAGAGTGGGTTTTACCTATGTTGAAGCACTTGTTTGGGTTTGAAGAAGAAGACTGTGACTGCGACGATTGCGATTGCGACTGTGAATGCGAAGACTGCGAAGAATAAGCCCCTCAATCGTTGACAAAGATCCACCTTTTCTTTTTTTAACCACGCAAAAATGCTGGAACATTGACGTTTTTTGGAGAAGTAGCAGTGGATCACAGGGGTTTGACGCCTAGACTCCGCCTGTCATCTCAAATCCTACGCTCTTACCCGTAACCCCTTGTGCGCTGAACGTCCAAACTTAGGTTGCTCTCTCCCGAGCCTAGCCGGATTCGCCTGTTAAACCCCGAAGACGGTTGCCCTACGGAAACCGCTCGGAGACCGCCAGCCTCAAAGGACGGATAGTCACTGTTTCGGAAGTGAGGGCCCAGACGGCCTTTTGCGCCTCAGCCTCTGCTGTCGGCCCGTCGTGTAGAGGGTTTACGGTTCAAGGGACCCCTACCCCCCCGCCTAAGACCCACTGCCAAACGTATGGAACTGAAGTTTGCTCTTTAATAGTTTACTTTTTGTTTAGCCCTGCCTTCTTGTTTAGGAGTTCAGCAATCAAGAAAAACCGCTGCAGAAGATGTTTTGAGTCTTTGTTGACTGTGAGATTTGTTTCTGTTTGACCCGAAAAGAGGGGAAGGTGGTTGAAGGTTTAAGCCCAGACGACCAACAAAGAGAGAGAAAGGAGAAAAAACCGTTGCTAACCTAAAAGCTAGCATGATTACGTCCAGGCTTGCTCCTTCAACCTTCGTGGCTGCACTCTTCCATTGACACACTGAACCGCTTGGCGGGTTCTTGCTTGTCGGCACAGTTTGCAATATCAGAACAGTGCTGTAGCGTATTAATCGGTTTTCCAAAATCATTGCCAAAACTGTTCAGATTCTCACCCAAATTAACCCCTAATCTAAAGGGGGCCTCTGATTGGGGTCCTGCAGTACCTTGACGGTTGCATAGTCGGTTTCGATGAATTTTTCAGTTGTTTTCCCCCGAAGATACCAAGACGTGTAAAGGGTTATTCCCAAAACGATGGCGGTGGAGGGCACGATGGTTGACCCCGCTATTGCAAAAATGTTGTTTGCAAAATGCAGAGAAACCGCCATCAAATAGTAGGGGAGGGGGCGTTTGGTGGCGATGCCGTAAGCGGTTATGGCGGCACTGGCAGGGTGGAAAAGAAGCCCTGGGATTCGGGCGGGCAGCACCTCCGTTCCGTAAGTGCCCACGTAGGTAAGGAACTCAACGATGCCAAACCCTAAACCTACACATATGGCTAAGTTAAAGATTGAACGTTGGGTTTCGCCGTGACGGTAGAAAAGCGGAAAAACTTTGGCGAACTCTTCCACCAAGGGCGCAAACAGGATAACTGTGATTACCGTGATATCAAAAGCTGAGAACCCAACTAGAAGGGGGTCAGCAAAACTTTCCACAAACAAAGTTAAGGGTACACTTACGATGGCTCCCGAAAGAACAAAAAAAAGCAGCTCATTTAGGCTGGGTCTATGAAGTCTTATGGTCACGCAGTTATCTGCCATTTCCTAAGCTACCTCAAACATGCCTCAAAAGAGAAACCTGAACTTCAGTTAACTGGTTTATGCGGACTTATTTTAATGATTCTCCCACCAAAAACCACGTTTTTGCGCCAAAGCCATTTCCGCGCGAAGAGTTATTTAACCCAAGCCGCCGCTATATGAACCCAGAACTGATGTGACTGCCATGCCCAAAAAAGACTTCACCAGCTTTGACCTCTACGCCGTAGTGCAAGAGCTTAAACCTCAAATACTGGATGCCCGCGTCAACAACGTTTACCAACTTGACGCAAAAACCCTGCTTTTCAAGCTGCATAAAGTCAGCCAGCCACCCATTCAGCTTATCCTTGAAGCAGGCAGGCGCCTTCACCTCACCAACTACGCTCAAGAAAAACCCCAAGCACCCCCCGCCTTCTGCATGGCTCTTCGAAAATACCTGCCAGGCGCGTGGATAAGTAATGTGGAGCAGTACGGGTTTGAACGGGTAGTTACCTTCGAGTTCAAAGCCCGCGAAGGCACCCTTAAACTGGTTTTGGAGTTGTTTGGCGAAGGCAACCTCATTTTAGCTACAGAGCAAGGCGAAATTCTTCAAGCTCTCATCTTTAAACGGATGCGTGACCGCAGCATCGTCCGCAAAGAAACCTACCAGCTCCCGCCCTCCAACGCCCAGAACCCCTTTCAAGTTACCAAAGAAGAACTTGCCCGTGGACTTCAAGCTGCGGGGGACGCTGCCGTCGTGCGGGTGCTTGTTCGTTATCTAGGGGTTGGAGGCTTATACGCCGAGGAGCTTCTGCTTCGGGCGGGTGTGGAAAAAACTACGCCTTGTACTGCGCTGACTGATGTGGATGTGGACGCGGTGTTTGGTGCACTTCAAGGGTTGCTTTCGCCGTTTTTGGCGCAGACCTTGGAGCCCAACATTGTGTTGGATTCGGCTGAAGGGTTTGTTGATGTTGCGCCCGTGAAGCTTAAGCGGTATGAGGATTTTACGCAGCAAAGCTTTAGCAGCTTTGGCGAGGCTTTGGATGAGTTTTATGTTCGGGTGACCGCCGCTGAGAAAGCTGTTGCAGGTATTGATGTGGGGCAGTTTCGGCGGGAAGCTGAACGGCTCAAACGGATGATTGCAGAGCAGGAACGAACCCTGCAGGAAGAAGACCGCAAAACTGCCAAGGATAAGCAAATCGGCAACACAATTTACGAGCACCTAAACGAGATGCAACCGCTTCTGGAACGGTTTGCGTCCACCTGGAGGCGCGGTGCAGATTTGCCTGCTCTGGTTGCACAAGTTAAAGCCGCCAAAAAAACCGGCAGCCTCCCCGAAGCCTTCTTTGACTCCTTTGACGGCAAAAACCTTGCCATCACCGTCTCGGTCGGCGAATTGACCTTTAGCATGAGCCTGCGCAAAACCATCTACGAGAACGCTAATGAATTCTACGACCGCGGTAAACGTGCCAAACAAAAAACCTCCAACGTTGTCGCGGCAATGGAGGATTCACGCAAAAAACTCGCGGAAATTGAAAAAGAACTCGGCAAAGTAGAAGCCCTAAAAGCCGCTGCCCCCGCAGAAGCCATTGAAGAAGTGGAAACCCGCAGGGTCCAAACTAAGGAGTGGTTTGAAAAGTTCCGTTGGTTCAAATCCAGCGAAGGCTTTCTTGTTGTCGCGGGTAAAGATGTGGTCAGCAACGAGGTTTTAGTCAAAAAATACACTGACGCTTACGACCTGGTTTTTCACGTTGACATTGTTGGCTCTCCGTTTGTGGTTATAAAGACGGAGGGCAAAGAGCCTGGAGAGGCAACCTTGGCGGAGACGGCAGAGTTTGCAGCCGACTACTCTCGGGCTTGGCGGGAAAGCATGGGTGCAGTGGATGTTTACTGGGTTAAACCTGAGCAACTCAGCAAAAGCGGGCCTTCAGGCGAATTTGTCCCCAGAGGCGCCTTCATGGTTAACGGCAAACGAAGCTGGATGCGCGGCACCCCATTAAGGTTTGGGTTGGGCATCGTTGAGACTGAGGAACCCTACTTCATTGGCGGACCGGTTGAAGCAGTGAAGGCTCAAACAAAAGTCTACTTGGTTTTAGTTCCCGGCGATTCATCGGGCAAGGATTTCCTCAAGCAGGTGCTGCGGTCGCTGCTGCTAAAGTTGCCAAAGGAACAACGGATAAAACTGGGTAAAGCTTCGATTGAAGACATACGCGAGTTTGTCCCCTACACTAAGGGGCGCATTTCACCCAACCCGTAAGCCTTGCTCGTTTTTCTGGGTAAAACTGTTTTGCGTGTTCGGGGTTGTGGAGATAAGCAAGGTATAAAAACATAAACTGCGCGTCTTGTAAGGAGGCACTGAGCATGAAGAAGTCTATTTTGGCTTTTTTCACTATCCTAATCATTGCGTCTCTTGTGTCGGTGACGTTTCTTAGTTTGAACAATTCGGGCACGCAAAACACGGAGTCAGTTGACGAATTGGATATGCTTCAAGAAGCCTACGATGAATTAGAAGCCAAATACTACAATTTGCTGGGTAATTACAGTGCCTTGGAATACAACTATCAAAGTGTCCTTTTGCAGAATCCGGTTTCAGTGCCTAACCCTGCAAGTTCAGGCGGAACTGAAACCCAGCAGATGCTCACCCGATACCAAGCCCTACAACAACTTTACATTAGCCTGCAAAACGAATACAACCAGTATTTAGCCGATTACCAGTACTTGAAAAGCAACATGGACCAGCGGCTAATGCGAGGCGACCTTCGCTCGTTGATTACGCCTAACGACCCCGAAGTTATGAATCTAACCTACAGCGTCACTGGGAAAACTGGAAACACCACCGACCCCAACTCGTACTGGAAAGACATCAAAGCCATGTATGACTGGGTGAACACTAACATCGAGTACCGCGACGACGGCTTGTACCCGAACCTGCCTGCCTCCCCCGCCGACGTGGTTGCAGACGGTTTGTTGCAGACCGACCAGATGGCGCAACTCTCCAACGAAACCTTGCGGGTGAGGATGGGGGACTGCGAAGACATCGCAGTTTTGTTGACTTCGATGATTCGGGCATACTTTGACAACCAGTTCCTTGTTGAATGCATCTGGATAACAGGCCAAAACGCCGGACACGTAGCCGTTGTTATTCCCTTCAGCGGAGACCAAATCGTCATTTTAGACCCCATCAGGGACTACTTTAGCCACGACACCTTGGGTAACATTGCGTTGAACACAATTTCCTCAGAGATTTATAACTGGATGCAAATCTGGCGTCCCTCACTGGGCAACGACGTGCACGTTTACCGCGTGTTCAGCGACTATATGGATCAATACTTTGAGAGCACAGAAGAGTACATCAACTGGATGTACAACCGATAACCCAAAAAGCCTTATTTAAACGCAGAGTGCCCAGAAAGTAAACCGTTGTTTGAGGCTACTTTGTGTTAATCCGCTTTCTTTTTGACCGCCTCTCAACAAACACCAAACCAACGTAAACCCCAACCACCGCAACCGCAAGAAGCGTAATATGAGTCCTTGCATGAAGCAACTACGTCCAAGCATGGACTACAACTTCAACTACCAAGTTGACATCTGCGACTTAACCACCGCAGTAGCACACATTAACATGTAACAAACTGAAATCCCTATTTTCTTTTTCACTTCGGTGGCGTTAGTTAAAAAGTATAAATTCTTAAATGCCCCTTCAAATTTGGGAACCCGAAATGAGCAAGCCGTCCAAGGAACCCAACCAACCCGCCAACAAAACAGTCACCTTGCCCTGTGGCTGTGCCTATCAAGATAAGGGCTGGTTGTTAACCCGCGTCAAAGAGTGCGAATATCATAAACGAAAACGCACCTCAAAGCGACCCTACAGGCCAAAAGCCGAATGCGTTCGACCCTAACTCAACCGTAACGAGAAGTTGTAGTGGGTAACCGCTTTGAGTCTGCGTTTAGTGAGTTTTTCGAGATTCGCGGTTGAACGGAACGCCGATTGGTGCTGCTTCAATTTTCACTTTGTTGTCGTTGGCAATGGTTTTGCAGATGAGATTTAGTGAGCCTTCGGTGAAGTTTAGCACTGTTTCGCCTTCTTTGGTTAACTCATAAACCTTGCGTGGGCGTTCAGTGTTCATGTTCCAAGTAGATTTGACGTACTCCTTCTTTTCCAAACTGTTCAAAAGCGGATAAACCGTGCTTGGACCAAAATAGACGCCAAAGCTTTTCCGAATTTTCACGATAAGCTGGTAGCCATGCATAGGTTCCTGGTCAAGAAATTGCAGGATAATCATGTCTAAGAGCCCTTTGGTGAGTTTGGTTTGAATTTCTTTTTGATAGTTTGCCATTTTTCATTTCTCCAGAGGATTGTTTTATGATTATCATCATGTCTTTCTTGGGAATATCTTACGTCTTTATACACTTGAAAAACTGAATATAAATTTATAGACATAATCCAAGCATACTAAAGCATAAGCTAAAACCCAAAGCGCGTCCAAATAAACATACCTAAACATCGAAAACATGCAAAAACAACAAGCAAAAACCCGTTTCGTCATCAAACAGCAACTTGTAGAACAGATCAACAAAAAACCCAAAAACGCCCATACTTGTCAACGACCCAGATACAGTTCCGTACACCAGAAATTGAGGTTGGGTTTTAAATAAGGGTTAAAACAAAAAGAAACAAGGCTTGATTCACTAATGAGTTTGCGGATAAACCCCCTTTACGAGAAACTTCTTCCTCAAATGTCAGAAGAAGAATTTGCGCAGCTCAAAACCTCCATACAAGAAGAGGGACAACACTACCCTATCATCGCCAACCAAGACCTCGAAGTTCTGGACGGACACCACCGTTTTCGCGCATGCCTAGAGCTGGGTATCGAACCTGATTTTGAAGTCCGCCATTTTGAAGACAAGCTTATAGAAAAAAAATTTGTTATAGAAGCCAACCTGCGACGGCGGCACCTAAATAACTTTCAACTCGTCGAATTAGCGGTTCCCCTTATGGAAATCGAAAAGCAATTAGCAAAAAAACGGAAAGCTGAGGGCGGAAAACTTGGGCGAGACATGCAGTTGGGGATAGCGCCAAATGACGCTAAGCCCTCACCGCCCGTGTTTGTGGGTAAAGCCGCTGAAGTTGTCGCAAAAAAAGTTGGCCTATCAACCCGAACTTTTGAGCGAGGAAAAAAAATTCTAGAAAAGGCCAGCGAAGAGGATAAGCAACAGCTTAGGGACGGAAAAGTGAGTATATCAAGGATTTATCAAGAAATTGTTGCTCCTGAAAAAGAAGCGGGCAATCTGCAAGATGCCCCCACCATTTCAATAAACGTAGAAGAAGACCCACAATTAAGTGCTAGCAGGGCAGCACTTTTGGATTTTCAAAAGCAACTGGAAGACAAACAGCTTTTTTGTCCCTTCTGCAAAAACGCCATGTTTGAATGTAGCCAGTGTCACAAAACCATCAAAGACCTAACAAAACAATAACAACTTATCATGTTTGGTTAAAAGAAGAAGGCAGCGTGTCGCTGCTAGTTTTCAGCCTGTGCCTTGGCCGGTTGCTGTTTAAGGTTGGTTACCTCAGAGGAGATTTTCTCGGCTAACTGGTTTGCTTTACTGCTTTCAGCCTCAACTTTTTTAAAGACTGCAAAAACCTGCTCTGTACTTGCAGTTTGTTCTTCTACGGTTGAAGTGGATTCTTCTGCGGCGGATGCGGACTGCTCAGAAACTGACGCGACCTGTTGGATGGCTTCGTTAACTTCCTCAATGGATCTGACGCTTTTGGCAACATTTTCTCTAAGGTTGTTTGTAATTTTTAGAATGTCGTTCATGGAGCAAGCCACAAGACGTGAATCTTCAACTGATTCATTAACGAAAGTGCTGCCTTCTGTAGCGGCTTTAGCGGCTGACTGAGTCATCACTACGGCTTTGCTTCCAGATTTGGTTATGTCATCAATGGTTCTGACTGCCGTCTCCGCACTTGTTCTGGTGCGTCCAGCTAACTGGGTTAACTGCATCTGCAACCACTGCAAATCCTCTCCCAGCTTCACCTGCACGTGCAGCTTCGATGGCAGCGTTTAATGCCAACATGTTCACTTGTCCCGCAATTTCGGATATGTCGCTGGCAAATGCGGCAACGTTTTTAACCGAAGCATTTACGTCACTGATGGTTTGGTCCGCTTTACACACTGAATCTCCAATGTTGCCCAAGGATTTTAGGTTACTTTGCCGTTTTCTTGAACTTTTAATGCAAGCTTGTTGGATTCGTTAACTTGGGAGTTAACTTCGTCGGTGTTTTTGTTAACCGCCGTCATTAACGCCATGAGGTCTTCAACTGTTTTAGCGGTAGTCTGAGCTAAACCCGCCAAATTTTGGGTTCCACTGGAAACGTTTTGGCTTGCCGATTGAAGCTGCCGCATATTGCTTAGCAGTTTCTCCATTTCCTTAGCTGCTTCAATCCCCATTTCGCCTACACTTTTTGATGATTCCAACACTTGCCCCGATAAGGCTTCAACATGTTCTGATGCCAAAGTTGCGGATTTGATTACAGCTTCTATTTGGTTTCATCATTTCTTTAAGCTGCGTAACATCGGTGATGGCTTCTATTGCGCCGACAATTTGGGTTCGTTCATTGTTGTATAACGGCGATGAGGTGTACTGAATGGGTAAGGCGCCCTCTCGCCAAAATGGGCGGTTGTTTGTGAGGTTTCGGGCGTCTGCGTTTTCTGCATGCAAATACAAGAAGCGCAGCGTTCAGTTTTGCACTCCTCAGTCTTGAAAAGGTCGTAGCATTTTTTCCTGTAAACCGTGGCTTTTTTCATTCCAAGCAGTTTTCTTCCAAACTGGTTCATGTAGACGACGTTGAAATCTGTATCGATAACCATAACTGGAGTCTGGATTCCTTTGAGATATATTTCGAATTGGTTTGCCTCCAGCGTGGAGGAGGAATTTTTACCATCGACGTTTTGATTAGTGGTAAATGATTCTATCATGTAGTCTCCCAGCTAAACCTTGTTTTTTTATTTAAGTCACTTGTGTCCGTAAAATACGTATTAAAAATAAGAAATAGAGCCGCTTATTGTAACCTACCCTACAAACCCTGTACAGCAACATCAAGCAACATCTGGAACGCCTCACCATTAAATTTCAACGTTTTCAAACCAGTTTCCTCCCGCTTGGCAAGCATCCTCATTTCCAGTTTTATCGCTTCAACCTCTTTCGTAGGCAAAACAAGATCCATTATCTTTTCCGTTTTCTTAACGGTTATTTTGCCTTTCAGCAACGCCAACAACTCTGGCTTTACGGCTTTGTTTTGCATGGCACATAAGAGAGGTAGCGGCAAGACTTCGTTTTTTGCCCTATTCTGCAACTCTTGAACGTTAGCCAAGTCCACAAATTCTGACCGTAACGACATCAACACGCTTAAGGTCCTGCCAAAATGTCCCAAAGCAGCTATTTCCCGGGCATTTCCGCCTCCAATGATGCCGCCGACACGAGCAAACGCATCTGACACGGAACCTTTAGCAAAAATTATTTCGCGGTATTTTTCGGGTTCAAGGCTGAGGTTGCCTTTGTAGAGGCGTTCTTGGGCTGTTGCGCACGCAATTTCTACGAAGGCTTGTTCAATGGTGTTTCTGATAGCGGGTCTCGTGTTGGGGGCGAGTTTTTCGGTGGCATTGTTTAGCAAGGTTAGAGCTTTCAGAAGCAAGATATCGCCAGCAAGCAACACTTGGTCAGGGTTAAATTTTCCAAATGCGGTTGGTTTACCAAATTTTACTGTCGATTTATCGATGATGTCATCATGGATGTCCGCTGCGCCCGTAAGAAGAACCAGCGCCGCACCCACCTCATCGGGCAATTCGCCGTCCCCACCCACCGATTCACAAGCCAAAGAAACCAAAGCAGGATGTTGCACATTTGCCCACGAATCATCAATAAAAAAACAAACCACCCCCGCAACAGGACCAACAAGCAAAGCATCCTCACGGATGCTTTTTTTCGCTAACTGGTAACCCTTCTGACCGTAAGCAGCAACAAGACGTTGCGCTTCAACTATCAAATTTGTCAGCTAATCACCCGTTTAAACAGTTGATGTGTTGTACTCAAACAGCGACCTCCACCTATAGTCTGCAATTCTTATATATTACTACAGGGTATTTGGGTTTTGGGGGCAATTCATATTCAAAAAAGAGTTGTAGCCTTATCTGCAGTATTGTCGTTTGTAATCTTGGGGGCTTGTGTTAGTTCTGCGTTTGCAATTACTGGCAATTTTCAACCCAGCGCCTCGCGTAGTTGTGTCGGTGTAGTTGTTTTTTACAGTACTGATGCTTTCGGAAACATGATTCCTTTAGCGTATTGTAGTGGTGTTTTGATTTCGCCAACTGTGCTTTTGACTGCTGCACATGCTTGTGTAACCCAATCGGTGCTTGTGTGCTTTGATGTTGGACCGCTTACATTGCTGTTGGATAATGGTCAACTTCAGTTTCAAGGTGTAACTTCAGTTTTCACGGGAACCGCTTATCCTAATCCTGCTTTCACAATGAACGTGGATGGCAAGAGTGGCTTACCCTACACGTTAAGCAACGATGTCGCAGTTGTAATTCTTGACCAACCCGTACCCTCAACAGTCGTCGACCAGTTTGGTGCACTTCCAGAAATCGGAGTCGTAGACACCTTACCCGTAAACACTGCAGTTGAACTAGTCGGCTACGGCGTGCAGCAGCAGACGGCACCTAAAAAAGCAGGCATCGAAAACTCATGGATAGGGCTTGTGATGCGCAACAGCGCCCAAGCCAAAACATTATCAACAAACTTTGCTTGGAGCGACGAGTTTTTGCGGTGTTCCGCTAATCCTGGTCACGGAAGAGGCGGCATAGCCTTCGGCGACAGCGGCGGCCCAGTGTTCCTGGGGCAAACAAACCAAATCCTCGCCTTGAATTCTTACGTAACCAACCCCAACTGTGTCGGAGTAAGCTACCACACCCGACTCGACACAACCGCAGTCCAAACTTGGATCAACCAGGAGGTGAGCATCCATGGCTAAGAAACGTGCAGTCCGCGCAAAAGCCCAACCAGCATTCTACATGTGGTGGTAAAATCCGTAACTACCCTTTTTTCCTCTTTCCCCACTTAAAATGCATCCGTTAGGCGGTTCATTTGCTGATGCAAAATGCATCTTTGAAATTCTTAATCCTTAACTATCTTTTTCCAAAACTCACCGGTATGCGATAACAATGCGTAAGAACTTCTTGGACACAGTTGGCACTGCTCCAAAAAAGGCGTTTGCAAGTACCCTTTTAGTCGCTAACGCGTTCGTGTGGGGCTTTTACAGTTTTCGATTTCTCAATTTAGTAACTGCCGCATCTAACCTGTCAAATGCACTTGAGTTTACAGTCCGGGGACTAAACTTTTTTGGAATTGTTGTCGCAGCAATATTTGGCGTTTACCTTGTTTATCACATCAAAAAAAGAGTAGTTTTCCTCAAGTCTTGGATGCTTACTGGAATTGTCCTCTCTTTAGTGCCCACTGTTCTGGATGTCAGCGGGTTTGTTACCTCAGCGGTTTTCTTCACTTTAGTAGGACTCTACTTTGGGTTTGGTATGCCCGTTGCTTTTGCCTACTTTGCCGCCTCAACCCAAACCAATAACCGTTCACGACTGGGGGGAATAATCTTTTTCGCTTCCTTTTTTTGCGTGTTTCTTCTGGGCGCTTTAGGAATTACTGATATCACCCTGAATGCGTTTTTGCTGGCAGCTTGGCAAAGCATCGGCTTTATCATCACAACATTTGTTAAACCTGAAGAACAAGAAATCAACCCAAACGACCAAGTGCCCTACAGCAAAATCTTGCATAACCGACCCTTCCTGCTTTACCTCATTCCCTGGATTATGTTTATAATCATAAACTTCTTGGCGCTACCTCTGGTTGAACAAGTTTTCCCTGAACTCTTCCAATATATTGAATTAATAGGCACTGTTTTGGCGTGTTTTCTGGCTCTATTTTTCGGGTTTTTTGCAGACCGCGTCGGGCGCAAACGTCTTGCAGTTCTCGGTTTTGCCATGTTGGGTTTTGGGTATGCGAGTCTGGGTTTGTTTTCAGGCAACATTTGGGGTTGGTGGTTTTTTGCTGTAGCCGATGGAATTGCTTGGGGCGTTTTCAGTATCGTTTTTGTTATGAGTGTCTGGGGTGACTTAGCCCAAGAAAAAAGCAGCGAAAAATACTACGCCATCGGCTTCTTGCCTTTCCTGTTTTCTTTTTTCATGCAGCTCCTCGCACCCTACGTCTCTCTGAATGTACCCAATTTGGCGGTGTTTTCTTTTGCAAGTGTGTTTCTTTTCATCGCGGTTTTGCCTTTAGCGTACGCACCTGAAACCCTCAACCTCAAAGACCGCGAATTTAGAAGCTACGTCGAAAAAGCAATGCAGGCAAAACTGCAGCATGAACCCGATGTTGCTACCGCAAAGCAGTAAACTCGGCTCGGCAGCTACAGCAACTATTATCTATAACGTCGAGGAAAAATGAACAGCACAGGTGTGAAGGGTTTGGCTGCTGTAAACAAGGAAGTTCGTGTCTCAAAAATTAAGGACGGAACCGTCATTGACCACATCAGAAGCGGTTATGCTTTGGATGTGGTGCGGCTTTTAGGAATCACGGGTCACGAGCATCAAGTTGTCACCATAGCCATAAATGTTCCCAGCAAACAGTTGCACACAAAAGACCTTATAAAAATTGAAGGTCGCGCATTAAACAGACAAGAAGTTAACCGTATTGCGCTTATTGCGCCTCGAGCAACCATAAACATCATACGCAACTACTCTGTGGTGGAAAAACAAGAAGTCAAGTTGCCCACCGTAATTGAAGACATCGTGAAATGCATAAACCCAACATGCATAAGCAACAGTAACGAACCTATCTCGCCACGATTCAGAGTGGAAACAGAAGACCCCCTGCTGCTCAAATGCCACTACTGCGGCTACTCACTTGAGAAGCAAGACGTGCTCAAACAGTTTTAGTTTCAGAATTTTCCTCCTCAATCTCTGAACGCGCAAGCTTTAGCAGGTCTTCGAAAAACAGCTCGCCCAAGGGCTCTGTTTTTTCAGCGGCATCTGGGCTTGAAATAGCTGGGCATTCTTGGGTTTCCCTGAAAACATAAATGCCCTCGGAGTTTGTGGTTAACTCGAAGGGGTAAAACCGACAAATCAACGGTCTAACAGAGTATATGCTGCATTGATTGTTCTGTAGGAAGATGCATTGCCCTGTTTTGGGTTTTTTCCGCATTTGAAAAACATACGGTGTCCGCCCACCCATGTTTTTGGTCGCGAATGTTTCGGTTGGCCTTTGAATGTATGTGGCTATGCGTTCTGTGTCTTTCTTTAAAAGAAGAATATGTCGTGTTTTTTTGTTTGTGTCGCCACAGCATAAGCCACATTTAGAGCACACAAACTGAATGCCCAAAGGGTAGCTAAAGCTCAAACGTTAATCCTCTGATAAGACGTGTGTGAACACAGATAAAAACGCTCACGCCAACACGTTGAATTGGTCATTTATTGCGGTGTCCTTCACCATACTGATAGGGTCTGCCCAAGTTCTTTTCCAGCTTCCACCGAAACATCTCATCCATGTCCACGCTGGGGCACGCCAGGCGGCTTGCATCTAAAATGTAAAACATCACATCAACAAGCTCCTCAGCGATTTTCTTTTCATCAGCGCCTTTTTTCCATGCGTCACTTGCTTCCCCCAATTCAATGAAGGCAAACAGGAGTTTTTTTGGGATGTCTTCCGGTTTGTTGTAGAAGCCCTTGGTGAGTACGAGGTTTTCGATTTCTTTTTTCATTTCTTCCAAATGCATAGAATGTTCGTCCTGCTTCGCCCTTTTATCGTTACAGTTCAAGTATTTCTGCTTCTCGTTTTTCGGTGTCCATCAAAGCAAAAGTCGATTTACCAGTTAAGTATCCACATAGCTCGCCTGGGTTTATGATGAGTGTTTTTCCGTTTGTTTTACAGACGGTTGAGTGTATATGTCCGTAAACTACTGCGTCAAAACATTCACGGCTGGTTAGTGCGTGAAGCAATTCATTTTCGTCACCATGTAACAGCGCTATTTTGAAGCCTTCTGCGTTGACTTCTGTGAAGCGTCCATGGATTTCACAGTTGGTTGTTTCATTGAAGCGTTTTTTGAGTAGTTCGTGGTCGCCGTCGTTGTTGCCAAACACGCCGATGAGTTTGCAGTTTAGGGCTTTGAATTTGGGGATGACAAATGGTGATGTGAAGTCGCCTGCATGTAGAACAAGAGCCACTTTTTCGTCGTTTAAGCGTTTCACTGCTTTCTCGACAAGAGGTAAATTGTCATGGGTATCGCTTATTATTCCGATGAGCATTTTTTCACTCTCTGCATTTTGTTTCGTGTCAAGGCAGTAAAATGTTTTCGTGCTTTAATTTCCAGTTGCTTGTAATATTTCGATTTCTGACATATCCAACCCCGCGAAACACGCCTTAATATGCATAATCACGTAGTCCGCTACAGAAGTCTCATCTAGAAGAAGGACCCATAATATGAATTCAAATACAACCACGACCGATACCCGTAAACGAAGAGACAAATTGGTGATAATGGCTGAAATACTGGAAATCACCAAAACAGGCGCTCTGAAAACCCAAATCATGTACAAAGCAAATCTTAGCTTTGCTCAACTCACTGATTACCTTAGTCTGTTGATGCAGTTAGGTTTTCTTGAAAAAACCACGCTAAACGACAACGGCAAAAAGGGGTACATTGCAACTAAAAAAGGAAAGGACTTCTTGAGGCAGCAGCAAACAATCATGGGTCTAGTTAACGATGCATCCGTATTTGGAGATGGAGTAAAGCTTACTTTCACTCCAAAGAAAAACGTGGATAGGAGATGTGAAAATGAAAAGTGATGTTGAAATTGAAGAATTCCGTTGGCAAATAATGAAAGCAATATTAGATGAAACACCTTCGCTTGTGGAGAAAGTTAAGAGTTACGTAGAAGGAATCTGAACGCTGAATTAACAGCAGCTGTCTTTACGGGCTCTCTTTTCCTCTGGTTATGCATATCCATATACGACCCCGCTTGCTTCCGAGCCCTAAATCCAGTTTTACTCTTTTAATTCGGTTCTAAAAGAAGCCAAACGCATTTCTCGTGCAAAAACATTTTAACCTTCACTGCAGACTGCACTTAAGAAGGAAATCGCATGCCCATTAAAGCTGTCCTCTTTGATATGTTCGACACGCTTATGCTGATTAAAAAAGACCATGCTTTCTACAGTCCCGCCGTAAAAGGAATGCACCAGTTTCTTTATGAAAACGGAATTCAAGTTCCATTTGCTACGTTTCGAGATGCCTACATCAAAGCGCGTGACCAACTTTATGACGAAGCTGACCTAAAAATGACTGAGCCACATTTTGATATGCGCGTAAAAAACGCTCTTCAAGCACTTGGCTATATCAAAGAATCTGAAAGTGTTCTTGTACAGGGAGCAACGTCGGTTTTCTGCGGGGAATTCATGAAGTATGTAACCCTTGATGAAGAGGCTCCTCAAACTCTAAAAACTTTACATGACCTATATCGTTTGGCTTTAGTTTCGAATTTTGCCATTCCGGAATGCGTACATAGGCTTCTTGAGCAAGAAGGGCTCAACAGCTTATTTGATGTGGTCGTCGTTTCCGCTGCGGTTAACTGCCGCAAGCCTAACCCCGACATCTTCAACCTTGCTTTAAGGCAGCTGCAGGCTAGTCCTAGTGAGGCAGTTTTTGTGGGTGACACGGTGGACGCGGACGTGATGGGTCCAAAACAGGTGGGCATGAAAACAGTTTACATTGAGCGTCGACCCCAAAAAGACCTTGAACTCCACAAGCCCGATCAGACTGTAAAAACCCTCAAAGAGTTGCCTGATGTAATTGGGCGCCTCTAAAGGGATTATTACTGTATTCGGCGTCTTTTTGGCTGCACCTATATTCTGTGCAGCGCCTAAAGGCTAAGCCGAAGAAACTAGTTGTACGCCAGCAAAAAATAAGAAAAATTATGAGGCGCCGTTTTTAAGCAGCCCCATTAGCATCGGCATGAGCTGATAGCCAAAATCTAATGTTCCTAAGCTGCCTTGAAGGCACTGTTTCTCGCAGAACTTGTCCAGTTTCTCGTCTGCAACAGGACCACCCGAGATTAGCACTGGCACGGGGGTGTCGCTGTGCACTTTCAAGATGCAGGGGGTTGCGTGGTCAGCGGTGATGCAGAACAAAGTCTCCTTCAGGTTTAGATGGGGTAACAGTTTGCCAAAGAAGTGCTCATCGATAGCGGAGATAATGCTGGTTTTAAGGTGGCAGTTGCCGTCGTGTCCCGGCTCGTCAGGACCTTTAAGGTGGATGTAGAAGCAGTCATGCTTGGGTAAAATCTCCAAAAGCCGCTGAACGCGGATTGTGCAGTCTTTTTCCAAGTCGCCTGACGGAGGAGGAAGCAATGATGCCTCCATGCCTGCAAGTTTAGCGATACCGCTTTCCGCATGCATATCCGCCAGCGCCGCAAAATCTACGCCGTAGCGTTCGTTTATGCTGAAAAAGTTAGGCAGCTGGTTACCGGCGTCACGGGACAGAACCACGTTGCCTTTTAGTTTGCCTTCAGCGGCGCGTTTCTGGTTAACAGGGTGATTTTCCCAGAGTTCCCGTGCTTTCAAAGTGAACTCATTGACTAAGTCAGCGGAGATTTGAGCCTCCTCAGAGTCATCAAGAGGTTTGCAGGTTTTTAGATGCATGTCCACGTTGGTTTCGGCGACGCCTACACCGTTCACGTTGCTGTATGCGGGGTCAGTGTTGGTGATTTTGCTGCTGAGCGGTTTAGTTTTGTGTTTAATTACTAAAACTGCTCGGTGACCCAGAGTGTTAACAAATTCAAATGTGGCAGGGTGAGATGTAAGCTGGATTTCGTTGTTGGCGGCTTTGCTTAGTTCAATGGCTTCTTGAGTTGTAAGGGTGCGGGCAACGCGGCGGTCGACGATTTCGGTTCCATTGCCCATGGTTGCAAAGTTGCATCTTAGAGCTAAGTCGCCGTTTTTGAGTTGGACGCCTGCGCCTACAGCTTCGATGATTCCGCGTCCAGTGCTGTACTTAAAGGGGTCATACCCCAGCAGTGAAATAACTGCCACATCGCTTTCGGGGGCGACACCTTTTCGGACGCTGTACATGAGTCCCGTTTTGCCGTTTTTTGCCAAGGCATCCAAGTTAGGAGTGTTGGCGGCTTCAAGGGGAGTTTGGTTGTTTATGTCTTTGTTGGGCAAATCGCCCATGCCATCTATCACTATGTAGAGTAGTTTCAAGGGTGGAGTTTTCCTCCGTGTGTCCTGAGCATCCCTTAATCTGTTTTAAGGTTTATTTCTTTTTTGTATGGTTATGCACGTTTATGCACTTCAGCTTTAGGTTCACAGAGTTTCAGCGAATCCTTTGAAGACTTCTTTTATGCTTCGAATCAAGGGATACCTTACTTTGACCGGTTCCTCAAGGTTTTCCATGCGGGCAACGCGCCAATAAATGGGTGGGTGCGAATCCAGCCCTATCCATTCTTGGAGACGAAAGCTTGGGGTGCGTTCGAAGAGAAGGCGTTGGAAGCCGATTTTTTCCAGTGCCCGCGCCATAACTTTGGGTTGCCCCATCATGATGGCGGAGGTTAAGTCTGCTCTTGCTTCAAAGAATTTGGCGATGAAAAATATCCCGGTCATGATTGCCCAGAAGTAAACAAAGAACAAAAAGGACACAAAGATGTAGGGAACAAAGACGAAGAGTACGTAAAAGCGGAACAAAAATTCTGCGCTTGTTAACCCATAAAGAATCAAGGGGTCTCTGCCTTTTAAGTGCCCAAACTCGTGTCCAAGCACGCTTATGAGTTCCGGCTCATCAAGCTGTACCAAAGCGCCGGTTGTGATGAGGACAATTCCCCGGCTTGGGCTGGGTCCTGATGCCGCCGCGTTTGGGGTCATAGTGTTTGAGACAACGATTTTGGGGACTTTGTAGCCGAATTTGTCCGCGACCTTTTTGACCAATTCGTACACGTTAACCTTTTTTGCTGACAGAGTGCCTTCACTGCATGAGACGTTATGTTTGTTGAAGACTTTCTCGGCTTGGGCGCAGTCAATTTCTCCGTGTTTAGAGAGAATTTCCTCGTAAACTTCTCGTTTTATGGCGGCTAACTGTTGAGGAGAAGTTGCTTTTAAGTCATCAAGTGTTCCCAGTGTGCCTACTGGAAGGTGGTATTCGAGGAAGTGTATGATAGGGTTTTTTTCGGTTATGGTCCAATCGCCCGTGCGTGCGATAATGCGGTTGCTGTAGAAGACCAAAATAAACTGGGATCCAATTAACGCCAAGGGGGCAATCCAGAACCAGTCAGGGTAATAAGTGAAAACAACAATGAAAAGCCCCATACCCAAAACAATGAACACAACAAAGAACAGTATCTGGGTTTCAAGAAAAAGCCGCCTAAAGCTCTTTTCTTTTTCCTTAACTTTTTCGGGCACAATTTGTTCGCCTTCGCGCCACGCAAAATACCATGTGGCTTTGCGGGCTTTTTCCTCAAACATTTTTGTTACTATGGTTAAGTCTTGTTTTGCTTCGTCAATGGCTTGGCTTGGAAGTTCAGGGTCAAGGGGGGTTATTGTGGCGTTTATGTTTTGAGTGTTTGCAAAAATAACCACATCAATTAGGTATCTACCTTGAAGGTCGACTACGGTGTAGGACAGTTTTTGAGTTGTCGGCGAGGTTTGTCTAACGAGGTTAATGTATCGTTGTTTCTGCGGGTTTAGGTACTGGGTGTAAATGAAGTCAAACAGTTTTCCAAAATAGCTTGGTGGGACATCCGTTTCAACCTTAAAAGCGAAAGCTCCTGTTGCCATGACTTCCAATCCTAGAAAACTCTTTAGGTTAACCTAGTTTTTTCTATGTAATAACTGTATGGGTTTATGACAGAATAACCAACTAAAACTGCAACTGCGATGTATGATGTCTCTTATCGTGTTATCAAACGCCTTTTGCTGAATCAGACATGATGCTTTTGGAGGCGGGTTTATATGCGCCCTTGTGGCGTGGCGTGTGTTGGTTGGCGCCTAAACATGTTGTGTATGCTCCCTTTTCCAGGCTCTGCCAGTGTAGTTAACCTATTCAAACAGACCCCTATCCCTCTACGTTTTTTTGAAAAAAGAAAGAATGGTGAAAATTGCAGTTAGATGGTTGTGCATGAAAGAAAGGTCAGTTTGGTTTTGTGGCTGAAAGTTTAATGCTGACGGCAGCTCCAAAAAACTCTGAGGCTTCACTTAGCGACATTTGAAGTTCCTTAAGAATTTGGGCTGTTGTTTCTTTAGTGATTAACGCTTCTATAGGCATGGCTTTTTCTTCAACAATTTGTACCTCTTTGAAACCGGCCCGCTTAGCTTGGTCAATGTAGCTCTCTTTCTTTTCTGCCCCCGCAATACACCCCACGTATGCTGCGACATTTCTCAGAATCGCTTCAGGGATTTCTTTTAGCAAAACCATGTCCGAAATCATCAAGCGCCCCTTGGGTTTTAACACACGGTACGCCTCGTCAAAAACGCGTTGTTTGTTAGGTGACAAGTTTATGACGCAATTGCTGATTATTACGTCTGCAGTTTCATCAGCGATGGGCAAGTTTTCAATTTCGCCTAATCGAAACTCGACATTGGTGTATTCACCTGTCTTTTGGTTTCTGCGTGCACGTTCAATCATCTCTGGGGTCATGTCTACACCGATTACTTTGCCCGTTTTCCCGACTTTTCCTGCGGCTATGAAGCAGTCTAAACCTCCACCTGAACCTAAATCCACAACCGTTTCCCCCAGTTTTAGTGAGGCCAAAGCTACGGGGTTTCCACAGCCCAAATTGAGGTCGGCACCTTTAGGGACAGACTGCAACTCTTCTTTGCTGTAGCCAACTTGCTCGCTGACGTTGGTTGAACTGCCACATCCACAGCAGCATGCTGTTTCTGATTGTTTGGCTATTTTTCCGTAGCCGTTACGTACAATTTTATGAATGTCTTCTTGTTTCATGTTTTTTCATCTCCATTTCCGAAAGCCCCATTAAGGATTGGTGCCAGCTTACATTTCACTGTGTCTTCTAAAGACTCAGTTTTCATCAGGACGATGCAGCAAACTTGGTTTTCTTGTTCTACGCCTATTATTGCAAGTTTGTCGCTGGGTTGTATGTTTGCTTTTTCGCGCAGGTTTTTTGGTAACACTATTTGCCCTTTAGGGTCGACGGTTACTACTGCATCGATTTTGCAGCATTCTTTGCTGGCTGTTTGCTTCATTTTTTTCTCCTTAACCTAAGGAGTAAACTCGGTTATTTATGCTTTTTCGGATTTTTCTTACTATTCAGAAATGCGTTTTTCCTCAAGTCTACTTTGGAAAAACTTATAACACAAACAAAACAAACAAGCACCCACCCTGTGATTACCATGGAGTACTTTTTTGATGAGGACAACGGTATAATTTTAGACAAAGTAACCCGCGACCGATGTCTCATATTGACAAGAGCCCGACTTTCCCAGATTCTCGGAACCTTGAATCAAATTTTCGGCTCTAGTTCAGCATCCCTCATTAAAGCGGGGTTCCTGTTGGCTGGAAAAAACTTTGTTAACGAGGTTGCCGAATGTAACAAGAAAAGCACCACTGAGTTCATGTCCTGCGCAGTACAAAGGTTCATGAATGCGGGTTTAGGAAGAATCGAACTCACAGAATTCAACCCTGAATTATCCACTATGACACTAAGAATATGGAGTAACTTCTTCGCCGACATCCGCAGCAACAACGGCACGTACTGCGACTGTGTTGGCGCATTCGTTGAGGGCATGTACAGCGAGTTCTTCAAAACAAAAGTGCGAATCAAAGAAACTAAATGTATCAGTAAAGGCGACAGCTACTGCGAATGGTACCTTACTTCACAAAAGGGCATGCAGTGAATTATCCGTCAATAACATTTAACTATAAATTCCTGCTACCCTTTTTTTGGGCGTGTTGTTTCTTTGAGTGGGACATCTCAATTCACGGTTTTCACAGTGGGGCACTCTACCCGCTCAATAGACGAATTCCTTAACCTCCTAAAAACGTATGATGTAACTCTGGTGGTTGATGTACGTGCGGTTCCCCGCAGCCGCCACAACATCCAATTCACCAAAGAAACCCTGCCTGAAAGCCTCAAACCCGCGGCCATCCACTACATCCACATACCTGAACTGGGAGGACTGCGCCGAGCTAAACCGGACTCTGAGAACCTTGCCGTCGAAAAGTCACTGCGTGGATACGCAGACTACATGCAGACCAAAGAGTTCACCGAGCACCTGCTAGAGCTGGTTGCGCTGATTCAGCAAAACCGCGTTGCCCTCATGTGCGCAGAAGCGGCGCCTTGGCGTTGCCACCGAAGTCTGCTCTCTGATGCGCTTGTGGCAAGAGGCATTAAAGTGCAGCATATCCTCACGGAAACCAGCAGCACCACTCATGAACTGACCCCCCTTGCAAACGTCGAAGGGACAAAAGTAACCTACTCCCTCTTTGTCAAAGAGAAAACGCAGAAAACACTGTTTGATTTTAACGATGGGGCTACTTAGTTTCGTCGTCCGCTTCCATGGCTTCACGAATCAACTCGACATGCCTAACATTAAGCGGCTTGTTGGTTGCTTTTATGGCGAAGCGTTCTTTCCATCCGCAGTCAGGGCACTCATAACTGGGCGGAACAATACCCATATGTCCCAACAAGTCTCCCCCAGTACTTTTTACCCTTCGCAATCGGGGGCTTTTACATTTGGGGCAAACCAAAATATCCACATGTTGGCCCTGTTGTTCCAACTCCTCCAAAACCTGCGAGACTTCAACCGCGTTCTGAACTGCAACCTCTTCTTCCTGAACCTGCAAAAGGGCAGAGAGCTGTTTTCTTTTTCTCTTTTTCTTTTGTGCTTGAGTTTCAGCCATTTTTTTCGCCCTTAACACATTGAATAAGCTGCAACTATAAGAAAGGCTTTCTGGTACAGGATTTTACCTTAGTACAGTGGTTTACAGAATATGATAAATAGCTCCGCAGCAAACCGTTTCGGGGGAATATGTTTGAACAAAAAAACCACCGCTGCCTTTACGGTTCTTTTAGTTATGCTTGCGTTATCGGTTTCCTTTGCTGCTGCTTACTCACCCAACAGCGTTCCTCAAGCCGCCACGTTTCAAAACATGGACAATACACAACAACAACTATCCGTAACTGTGCCTCTTGTTGTCGGCGCAGGGCTACAGGGTAACTCAACATCGCCGCTTAATCAGCCAACGCGAATAGAAATTTACAACTACATCAAGGACAACCCCGGAGTGCATTTCAGAGGCATATGCGACAAACTGCATCTCTCAGTCGGGGTAGTCCAATACCACCTTGACGTTCTCCAACACGCGGGTTTAATTGACGTTTTTGCGGACGGACAAAACCGACGGTACTTTGACCCCAGAACTTGCACTGAAACAAACGTTGCCCTGTTTTCGCTTTTGCGGCATCAAACAGCCAACAAAATCCTGACCGTTCTTGCCCAGAATGGCTCAGTTCTTCATAAGGACATTGCGTGCAGTCTGGGGATAACCTCGCAGGCACTCAGTTGGCAGATGAAGCAACTTAAAGAGACAGGGTTAATCACCTCTGAAAAATCCGGCGTAAATGTCAGGTACAGCTTAAGCGGGACAAATGTCGTTGCATTAAAATGTGCGCTTGTCCTCACAAGCAGTTCACGAACCTAACTGGACTGTTAGTCAACTGGCATTTGGCTGGAAACCTCTTTTTATGCTTTTAGCTTGGATGCAGGGTGGGCAGATTGTGGAAAAACTATAAGTCTAAACAAAACCGACTAGACCTTGAGCGCTTCAAATATGTCCCGAAAACTAAGCCCCCGCCTCCAAACCGCTCTGCTTTGCCTGCTGCTGTTTGCCGTTGCATTTACAGTTTACTACTTCACGGGTGAAGGGCACCCTACATACTACAACTATTACGTGCGGCTCTCTGACGCGTTTCTCCACGGTAGACTCTACCTGCTGGATAATCCGTCTTGGCTTAACGAGTTAGTTCCCAACCCTTCAGGACCAGGATTTTACGTGGTTTACCCGCCGTTGCCCGCCGTACTCATGACCCCGCTGGTTGCGGTTTTTGGGTTAGAGTTGAATCAAACTTTGGTTTCGCTGGTTGTGGGCTCGACTACGGTAGTCGCCGCGTTTTTCGTAACTAAGGATGTACTGCGTAAAGCTGAGGCGGGGCCGAGCAGTAACCGCCAGACTTACGTATGGGGCGCAGTGCTGTTTGGGTTTGGAACACTCTTTTGGTGGCTTGTCAGCGTGGGCAGCGTGTGGCTCATCGCCCAAGTTTTCTCCGCCTTTTTCCTGCTTTTAGCTATCCATGAAGCATTCAACAAGTCGCGACCATTCGTGATAGGGCTGCTGGTGGGCGCATCGTTTTGGTGCCGCCTACCCACCATTCTATGCATACTCTTCTTCGCAGGCTTACTTATCGCACGAGCCCCAAGCCAAAACTGGACCCAAAAACTTCGCCAATCCCTCAAACCCCTCCTGCTGCTGGCTGCAGGCGCAGCCGTGTTTGTGGCTTTAGACATGGCATACAATTTTGTGCGGTTTGGAAGCCTCTTTGACGTAGCGTACTGGATGATTCCAGGCATACTGGAGGAACCATGGTTTCACTTGGGTCTCTTTAACTTAGCTTACATCCCCGAAAACTTGGTGCCTTTCCTGACGGGGCTGCCCACCTTTGACTGGACAGCGCCGTTTATGCATGCTCCCATTCAAGGCGTCGCCATTTGGTTCACCACCCCTGCGTTCGTGTTTGCTTTGCGCTCCAAGCTCCGCGACGCCGTCACATGGTCCGCTTGGGCAGCTATCTTCGCGGTTGCTTTTGTCATCTTCACCAAAGGCTTGTCTGGGTGGGGCTGGGGGTACCGATATGCAATGGATTTCTACCCGTTTTTGTTCGTTTTAGCCATACGCGGTATGGGTGTTAAGCTACGTTGGTACCATAAACTGCTCATTGGTTTAGGCGTTGCCATAAACTTGTGGGGTGTTATCGCCTTTAATATGTTCCAAGGTTAACCGCTATGTTGAGTGGTTGGTGAAGCCTTTTTTCTTTGGTGACGCCAAATCAGGAACGCCCCAATTGACCCCGCCAAAACCGCCGCAACCGCAACAATGCCGTATTGTGATAAATTGGTGATTTCTTGCCACTGAGCGCCCAACCAATACCCTGCGTAAATTAGCAGCGCATTCCACAGAAGACTGCCCACCGTGGTGTAAACCGTGAATTTAAGCAAGGGCATTTTGACCGCGCCTGCGGGGAACGAAACGATTGTGCGCAACCCCGGAATTAACCGACCAAAGAAAACCACGATGGCACCGTATTTGTTAAACCAGTTGCTGGCGGTGTTTAACTGGTTTTGTGTAACAAAGACTTTGCCTAAAATGCCGTGGTTTGAGAGAACATGGACTGCTTTGAGTCCGATGTAGTAGGCTATAAGCGACCCCACCAAGCCGCCCAATGTTGCAGTAGCAATTGATAACAAAAAGTGTAGTTCGCCACGCAAAACCAAGTACCCCACAAACGGCAAAATCGCCTCACTGGGTATGGGTAAGCTGGTGGCTTCTAAAAGCATCAAAATAAACACGCCCGTATAGCTCCAAGCGGAGATAGTCGCCGTTACATTCTGAGAGAGAAACAGGATCCCTTCAAAGAGGAATTTCAGGGTTCCTGAAGTGAGGGGTACACCAGCTAAATATAGAATAACCAGAACAAATATGACAGCCACTACTACAGCAAGGCTGATTTGGATTGGTTTTTTACGTATCCACTTTGGCTTAGGCTGGGTTGGCAAACACATCACTTTTCTTAATGCTGTGCTTCCATTTAACTTTCAGCCCAAAAAACTATCCTGCAGCTACAAACACTACATAGCTCCTGTACCAGTGGAACCTGAATTAGACACGTACAAGTTAGGCAAACAATTTATTTCCAAAAACAGAAAGAAACATGTGGCGTTTGTGATGAAATACAAGATGCTCATACCCATCGAGAAAAACATCGAGCATTATGCCGGAAAAGAAGCCGCCGCAACGGTCATGGAAGGAAGCACGAACATCAACGAAAAAACCGACAAAAAGAAAACCGCCCTCTGGACAAAAGCAGCCATGGACCGCCTCGACAGCACAGTTAATGAACCCATACGAATTCAAATTATGAATAGCTGCGGCGCCAACTGCGCAGAAATCAACAAACGCGTCATCCAAAAAGCCCTTGCCAGAAGAAAAAAATTTGACTCAACAGCGGATTTTTTGAAAGCGGAAATGGAAAACCCGCAGAAAGGTACAAGGCTTCTCTGGGAGGGCAAGCAGCTTTTTCAGTTTTATACGCCGCAGGCGTTTACTCATCCGATGCGTTGTTACTGCGGTTTGATAAGAGCCCTGCCCTCAGGCACTGTCATGTCAAAAACTTATTGCCACTCCCTCTGCGCAGAGGGGTTTGTCAAGAAATACTGGGAAACCGTCGTGGGAAAACCCGTGGGCGTTCAGTTCGTTGAAAGTGCCGTTTCAGGGGCTTCAGAATGCAAGTTTGCAATCCACCTCTGACGCGCTTTTAGTTTCTTAGTCAGAGCTTAGGGTTCGGGTTTTCTGCAGGGCCAATAAACGCTGTGGTTAGCTTGCTTGTGTTTATACCCGCCGTCAGAAACCGAGAGCATATGTCCACAGTTTTTGCACTTCATGGTTTCATCAACAGGTTGCTATCTGAAAAACCTAAAGAAACGGAGTCAATAAAAAGTAACCTATCAAAACCTGAATTTTGATGTATCCAGAACTCGCTGTTACATGTGGCGTTGATTGTTTGTTGCCGCGGTTTTTGTGGGTGTTTCCTCTGCCTTTAAATAGGAGTTTTTAAAAATAGTTTGGGTTGTGGGGCCGTAGTATAGACAGGTATTACGACGGGCTCCAGAAGCTACTTGAACGGGTATGCTGACCCTTCGGGGAATGACGAAGTTCTGGAGCTGTAGATACCCGTAGGTCGTCGGTTCAAATCCGGCCGACCCCACCAACATTTTTATCACGCTTAATGAGAAAAAACCAACCTACAGGCACCAAATATTTGCCACGATGCCACCCTGAAAGCGAAAGGTTAAAGAGGGAACTCCTCTGCTTTAAGCTGGGTTTGCCGGCCATTGGGCGCGGGTTCCACCTGATCCCGTTCCGAACTCAGAAGTTAAGCCGTGTTCCGTTCCCTGCTGTATTGCGGTCTTCGGCCGCGAGAACCCGGGAAAGCTGGCAACCCATTTCGGCATCTTTAATTGTTTACTTAGATTTGGCTAAACTTTATTACCAACCGCAAATAGTTTTGAAGAGATGTGATAAAGAAATGATTAACCCGCTGGCTCAGTCACCAATCTTTACTAACCAATTCGGCATCGGTTCAGGCGATCCTGTCCTAACAATATTGAGTTTACTCTCTTACCTTTTCATCTTCGTCTTCATCTTCTACGGCCAACGAATCCAAATGTACGTCATGATTCGGGAAGTAGAAAACTCCCTCTTCAAGCTGAAGCTGATGAAGGAAGAAGGACGCAAAACCGCTGTGGAAACCATCAAAGAAATCGGAAAACCCACCACTGACCCATCCAGCAAGGTTGACCGATACTTAGACTACTTCACCATATCCCCACAAAACATGGACCCCGCAGGCATAGTCAACAAACTGGACCACATCCTTGACGTCCGAGACCAACGTATGAAAGACGAAGTAAAACTGATGGCTCCCGCCAGCGACGAAGTTCAAGTTTACAACTTAGAAAACACCTTGGAAGCAGCAATGGCGCTTAACTTTATCTACAAAGTCGTACGCCACTACTATCTACAAGGCAAGAAAACGCTCAGCCTATACACCATCATGCAGCTACAGATGATTCTGCCCATGGTAATGAAAGAAGCAGAAGCCTACGCAAGCGCGCTAAAGGCCTTCGCTTACGGTCAACCCATCGGAGACGGAGCAGGTCCCCTCATCGCCGCCCGAATTATGCACGGTCAAGAAGTCCACAAAATCCCCAAAGACTGCGTATACGCCGAGGTGCCCTTTGAAAACCGCACTGCCTTAGTGATGAAGGCTGAAGGCCCAGGCGGAAACGTGGGTAAACCTGGCGAGGCAGTACAGTACCTATTGGAGGAATACAAGGGCAAAGTCACGGCGGTCGTAATGATTGACGCAGGCTTGAAACTAGAAGGCGAGGCTCTTGGTGAAATTGCGGAAGGAATCGGCGCAGCAATCGGCGGACCCGGTGTAGACCAGTTCAAGATTGAAGAAGCTGTCGTCGAACAAAAGATTCCGCTGTACGCTGTCATCATAAAAGAGGACATCGGCGACGCGGTTTCGATGATGCGTAAAGAAATCTCCGATGCAGCCGACAAAGCCATTGAACGAATCCGAGAGGTCATTAAAGAAAGAACGCAAGAAGGCGACCATGTGGTAATAGTCGGTGTAGGCAACACAATTGGAGTAGGACAATAGGAGACATGAAAATGACAAACCAAGCTAACTCTACAGGCGCAAACAAAATTTCAACTTTGGTTATGGCCGCTATCTACATAACCCTCATCCTGTCCATCGTTGCAATCGGCGTTGGCATAGCCGCTTTCTACGAGACCGGCACCTACGAAGTCACGCTATACCTACTTGCCATAGGCTTCATCGCAATGGCTCTCTCCGGATACTACCTGCTGCAATCCCGCAAACACACTGCAAACCTAAAGATTGAAGCTCCAAAAATCCTCACCACCATCGAATGTGTCAAATGCAGCATCAAAACCACCCGAGACTTCCAACGCGGCGACTACGTCTACAAAGAAATCGAGAAATGCAGCAAATGCGAGGATATGCAGGTTATCACGGCAATTTACCGTGAACCCACCGCCAAAGAAAAAGAGAAAGAAAAACCCGCAGCCGTCTAAGTTAAGTGGCAGTATTTAATAAGAAAACAATGTGGATTTAGACGGTTAATAACCACATTTCCTTCTTTTCTAAAAATTTTTAAACAAGAAGTGTAAGCTACGGTGTCTCGCCGGCTTTCTTCAACAATTCATCAAGCAAAAGAAGGTCTTCTGTTACTTTCTGACGGTTAACTGTTTTTGCTCTTGCTCGATGTAAAATGACTTTGAAGCCTTCCAGTCGTTCTCCTGTTTCTAAGTATCGTTTGATGAGTTCTCTTTCATGTTCCGATAGTAGGCCGCTGTGCATAGCCATCATGAACTAAGTGTGATGGTTTCTTATATAAGGTTAATGTTTGTGGTTTCTGCGTTTGGTTGCTTATTTAGTAACCTTTATTAGATTGGTCTTGGTTACAAATTATGTAACCAGTAAGGAGTAACCCAATATGGAAACCGTGACGATTCAAACCAACAAGAAAATGAGCTACCAAGAATTCTGCGCAGCAAACAAGCTGCCAACGTGCCCTAACAGAACCCGAGTCTTCCCAGAGTACGGCACCGTGTTCTGTGAACGCACAAACGACCAACTTGACATCTCCTACTGCAAAAAATGCAGCGCGGCACGCCGCGAAAGAATGAGCTTGGACTGGTGAACGGAGACAAGAGCATATGAGAAAAATGTCCAAAGCAGAATTAATATACAACAATCCCACAAACAGAGACGCAGAACGGGTAGCAGTAAGTCTTCCAAAGGTTGAGCTTCACCTATTGAAAAGCCAGCATCCTGATGAGTCAATCGAACAGGGTCTGGTCGCTTTAATTCACGAGTATGCCGATAAGGAGGTGACGTGATGGTGAAAGTGGAGGTTGAGGTCGATTTAGGTATGCTTCAGTTTTGCCTGCGGTCTTTGCCATACCTGAGTTATGATTCGCCTGAAGACCTGGTTAAGGACGCGGTCGCTTCGCGGATGGAGAAGATGCTTCATCTCGCCGCACTTGCTCATGAAAACCCAAGCATCCAGACGTATCCCCAACAACCGACAATAGGAGATTACCCTAAAAAGTGAGGCCTCACGAATAAGAGAAACTGCTAAAGCTACAGGTTTATGAGGAATTGCTCCAACTTCTCAAATTTAGCAGGGTCTTCCCCTATTTTTGCTAATTTTCCATTATCCCTTCCCTTTTGTTCTCTTTTTCTTTTTCCCCTTCACTTTCTGGAAACTTCAAAGTTAAATATGGCGAATTCTTGTCCAGCCTTTATCGGTCACGGGAGCTGTCCGAGCCATTTACATCCCCCTTCATTTTCCTAACCTATACAGCTAGTTTATGCAGTTAAACGCTACTTAAGCTTTCAATAATAACTCCTGAGCTGTTGTTTCTGATTTTGCTATGTTCTGCTAAGTCATTTTGTGGGTGTAGAGGGGGGGGGGGGGTGATTGGGGCTTGTTTTGGGGTTATTTTCTTTCGCTGTCTTAAATTTTAAGTTCAGTATCCCACATGTTGTCCTCTACCGCATCTACAACTTCCTTAATCACGTACCATTCCCCTTTTAGGTAAACACGGTAAGTGGGCAAATACGCCGCGTCCCCATCCACAATAACAGGGTCAAGCATACGCGGACTCCTCCAGTAATGCAAGCGCTCGCAAGGTGCATTCTGCGTCGCTGTTTAGGCTGGTGTCAACTTCAGGGGCAGCCTCCACGATACCCCAAGCCTCCGCTTGACTGTATGTGTTGTTTTCAGTTGCACGAAAAGCACCCTCCCCAAAGTTTACACCGTCCAAATAGAAACCAAGACTATACTTTGAGAACTCGAAGTACCATTCGATAACGGTTATGTTTGTCCAGTCCGGGCTACCCGACTTCTTCCAAACCCCCGCCAACCCCTGTGACGGACCCACTTCTAAACGCTTGCTCTCTTCAACGCTTTGGGGTTCGGCAAATGACGCAAAAATCTTAAGTGTCCCATCAGGTTATCTTTATAGCTATGCCGAGACGCAGAACGCCAGCTCGTGAGGTTTATGTCGTAGAAGACCTTAACCAGGCACTCCAAGGGTTGCCTACCGATCATAAGTTTAAGAAATGGATTAACGGCATGAAACTTGTTCTCAAAGAGCACATGTTTTCAGGCGATCTTATTGGAAAAAGCTTGGTTCCAGCGGTTTATGTCGAAAAATATGGTGTTAACAACTTGTACCGCTACGAGCATCCAGAAGGGCACCGCTCCTGCTACACCATAGCAGAAGGCTGCGTGTACATCCTTGATATAATGACTCATGCAGAATACGATTTGAAGTTTGGTTACAAGACAACTTAGATTTTGACGCTTGTTTTTATCATAGCTGCTAACTTAGGATTGTTGACGCCTGTGTATATTATGTGGTCTGAGTTGGAAGCGATTTTTCCAGAAGCCTCCAGATAATCTAAGGCGCGTTTGAAGGTTTGGTACTGCATTTTTTTGGGTAGGCTCTTCCAGAGTTGTGTTCTTGTCGGGTGTTCTTTAGCGTCTAAGATGGCTTTCTCAATCATTAGGAGTGTGCTTAATGTTGGTTCGTGAAGAACTTTTTCCACCATATTTTTCAGCTCACGTTTCAGGTACGTTATTCAAACGCTAATACTATAACACAGATACAGTTATATAAACTTATACAATAAAGAAATGTGTTTGCGCCACCCACTGCATTGAACTATGGCCTCTCGAAAGCAACCCAAAATGTTTGAAACCTTGGATTTCTTATATTTAGGGAAATTTTCCCTAATTTCTTTCCCTTTTTCAGGGCGTCCAATGGGGTGATTCCTTTTTTCTTTTGCTTCCAGAGCCTCACCCTGACAGTTCAGTATATTTTAGGGACATTTAAGGACATTTTTAAACAAAAGTACACGTCAGGGCTTCTCGCCGGCTTTCTTTAACAATTCATCAAGCAAAAGAAGGTCTTCTGTTACTTTCTGGAGGTTAACTGTTTTTGCTCTTGCTCGATGAAAAATGACTGTGAAACCTTCCAGCTGTTCTCCTGTTTCTAAGTATCGTTTGATACGTTCTCTTTCATGTTCCGATAGTATGCCGTTGTGCATAGCCGCCTGCAGTCCCCGCTGCAGAAATGGTCAAAGAACAGTGTGGAAGATTGTAGATTTCTATGCGGGTTTTCGCAGGCAAAACAGAACTCAACAGGATGTCTCCCTGCAAAACTTAGCTTTCACTGCCGCGTCAAAGGGGTCAAGGTTTTCAGTTGTTTGTTTTGGCTTTGCTTTGGTGAACGTGCCCGCTTTGTTGAATGCTTTTTCGTAGGCAACGTCAAAGGGATCTCTTTTTTCTGCTGCGTTTTCCAGTGATTGTTTTTGTTCTGAGGGTTGCTGGTGTTTAGCCTTCAGTATGTTGATTAAGAGGCGGTCTGCAAATTCTTCTGGAGTTTCCATCAAACTACACCTCCCTGAATGTTTGATGATGAGAGGTGTTTCTGAATGGCTTTATCCAGGTCGCTTTTTCGAATGATGGATTTTGTTTTCAGGTCGTTTAATATGGCCTTTTGTTTTGCCTCACAGAGGAGGGTTAGTCTATAGTCGATGTTTTTCAATTGTTGATTTGCATAGACTTCAGCCTTGGAGAGCAAAGCGTCGATAGTGTCGAGTGCGCGGGATGTTATGATGTTCATTGTTTTCTCTATTTCGGCGCGTCGGTTTTCGGGTAGTTTATCCTTGATTTGATGTTCGTCCAAGTGCGCTTTGGACCTGCTGAGTTCAAGCCCCATTTTTTGGCGCATTGCAACTTCAAAATAGAATTCTGCCGCCTCTTGTTCGTCCGGAGTTAAGTTGTCTAACATTGTTTTTCCTCTTTTTGCTTCTGATTTTGGGTCCTTAATTTTGAGATATTTTCTACAACCGCCAATAGTTCTTTTTGCCACTGGTCAGCCCGCAACTTGACGTATTTTTCAAGTTCAACCTGTTTTTCTTCAATCTTTTCATCTATTAGACATATATTTTTGACGAATTGGTTTCTAAGGGCTTCTTGCTCAGGCACAGGTAGTTTTTTGAAGTCAGACAGAACCCCGATTTCTAAATTGAAAATTTCAGTATATTTCTTGCAGGTTTTAGCCCTCTCTCTGCGTTTCCGCAAGTATTCCCGCATATATTCGTTTGAACTATGGGCAGGCATATTTCTTAATCCCTATCAAATATCGGATAGGAAAGGTTAATATAAACGTTCCTATACTATTTTTGATAGGAAAGCGCGTTTGTATCATCTTCGGTACGGCTCAAACACTGACAAAAAAACCGCACTACATCGGCTCTGTATACCAGCGTCAACAGCTGGTCGCCACCCACAAACCGCGCTGCCAAAAAGGAAGATAGAAGATGATGACCGAAACAAATGCCATAATCCTAAAAGTAATGGGAAAAAAATCGTCAATTTTAGACCTTTTGAACGCTATAGAAAAAATGTATCCCCTACATATCCGCAGTGAACTATTGCAGAATGACCGAGATGGTGGATACCACGTTTTTGAACACCTTATAATTCAAGAGGGAACCGCCAATGAATCAAAGCGCTGTTGACGTCAAAGAGGTCTTAGCGGAAGTTCGCCTCATCCTACAAGAGACACTGAAAATCTTAGACAACGAAAACGATGCATCCAAAAGGAACAAGCGATTCCAATGACAATGCAACTAAACGTCGACTTTATCTGGTGTAGATACTGCCAAACCGTGAATTCAAAGTGGAGAGACCGCTGCCGAAAATGCGGCGAATTTCTGGGGGAATAAAAACATAATTCCAATCGGGGACCCCTTCAAACTAGACATTGACGTAACGCCTGACACTCCAATAGATGAGATCCCCGACAGCTACACAAAAGGCATAAAGCAAAAGCTAATCGATAAAGAGGCAGAACGAAAAACCCTAGAAATAGCCCTAGAAGAGCTAAGCGTAAACCCCGATGTTGAATCCGTTTTAATGAGTGAAATACACAAAACCGTCAGCCACTACGACAATCACATTATCCGCGTATCTTTGGCTGCAGGATTAAGCACATACAACAAGCCCCTAAACTTGGCTTTAAAAGCAGAGTCAGGCAGCGGCAAAACATACTGCACAATCGAGACAACCAGCTTTTTACCCGACGAAGACATAGAGACACTAAACTATGTTTCGCCCAAAGTTTTCATCCATGAGAACGGCCAAGCCATGGTCACAATAGACGGCGAAGATGTACCGTTTGACAGCATACCTGAACCCGTAAAGCCAGACCCCGCCGATGAACCAGACAAAAGCATCTACGCACAGCTCTGTAGAAACTACAATGAAGAAATGAAACGCTACCGGGAACTCAAACGCCAAGTATTCTATCAAATCGATCTGCGCAACAAAATACTGGTTTTCATGGAAGGAATAGACCAAAAACTCTTCACCATGCTCAAAACTACAATGAGCCGCGACAACGAAAACCATGGATACAATGACAGCAAATACGTGGATGAAAAAGGAAGCGTGCACAAAACTCGACTTCTTGGTTCGCCAGTGATGATTTTCAACAGCGTAGACAGCGGAGAGTACAATAACGAGTTTGCGACCCGATGCTTAACAGCAACTCCTAACACCAGCCAAAACAAGATCAAGGCAGCCATGGAAATCTCAGCTAAAAAAGCAGCCTACCCTTGCCTATTCAACAACAATCGATTCCAGAAGCGACTACTAAAAGAGTATTTCCGCAAAATCCGAGAAACCATGAAAAAAGGAAACATAAGCGTAATCAGCCCATACGACGGGCTAAACACAATCTTCAATGGCGACTCAACACGGTACATGAGAGACTTTAACAAATTCATAGAATTAATTGCCCCCTTCGCAATCCTTCACCTATACCAGCGCCCAGTCGTAATTTTAAACGATCAAAGATACCTGGTCCCGACAATTCGAGACGTTTTAGACGCCAAAGACACATTCGACAAAATCATAGAGACCACCCAAACAAACGCGGATAACCGATTAATCCAGTTCTATTGGGAAACAGTCTCAAAACATCAAGGAGACGGCACAACTTTAGAAGTAATAACCGACGAATATAACCAAGGTAAAAAACGGAAACTTACCAGCCGAACAATCTATGGATGGTTGGAGCAGCTAACAAAACTAGAGTGGGTAGACGCACGTAAAGGCGAACAACTTACAAGCAAGGGGTATGTTGACCAGCAAAGAATCACGTATCACCCGTTAAAAAACCGCGAAACTTCTTTGAATATGCTAATCAAAGAAGATTTAAAGCCCGTTTTACAAGAACAGTTCAAAAAATGGCTGAAAACTTCTTTGGAAAAAGGCTGGCTCCGCACCCCTTTCATCATTCCTAGAATCGACGGTTCAGCTTTCGAAATAACATTAGAAGAACTTGAAAGAGTAATTTTAGACACCGAGGAAAAAAACGCAGTAATTTCCAAAGAAGATTTTACGCCCAAATCAAGCACCAATCAAGAAAATAAGGCTGAAAACCTTTTGATTCCTGAAAACAAAAAAATAGAAGAGTTTATGCTACCGCCAAATGAGCCACACCCATGCGAATTTTACAACTGCGGATTGGAAGCGACACACTACATCAAAACCAAAGACGCAGACGAAAGCTACTTCTGCAAAACACATTTCCGCGAAATGCGCAAAGAATGCGAATCCGTAAACATGAAACTGGAATCCCGACAGGAGAGTCAATAATGACCGAACAAAAAACCACCGAAGAACCAACATTAAACCAACAGAAAAAGAAGCACAGAACAAAGCTGTTCGCCCATTTAGACCACGTAATACGCCTATCTGACGAAAAACTTAGCAGTAAAGGCAACAGCGACAAAGCAAAGCAAGGTTGGGCCCGAGTTATGACTACTGCAATAGCCACGTATGGAACCCTGCTCAAAGATACAGAGTTAGAAACAATAGAAGAGCGCTTAACCAAAATAGAGGCTGAACGCACATTGGAAAAATGGAAGTAACCAGAAAGGAGGTGTGAAACATCAAAAGTATAATCAGAAGAATTGAAAAAATTGAGCGCCAAACCACGGCCCCACGCTGGAAAGTAGCAATCCAAGATTGTACAACCGACGGTCTCTTCCGTGGTGACTGCGGCGACGGCTTAACCCAAGAACAGTTTAGCAAATGGACAGAAAGCCAAGACAAAAACACTCAGATAATCATCATTAAACTGTCTTGCACTTTGGATGCCTTAAATGTGGTTGTTGAGAACCATGCCGACAAAAACACTGAAGACCTGCTGAGAGAATACGATGAAATAATCGCTCAGCAGGTGAACGAAGAGGTCAATAGACGGGCGGACACAATAATTAAGTTTAGCTGTGAAGAAAACAAAGAAACGGAGCAAACGCAGGAACCTTAATGCGTATCCATGCCTATTTCTTCTCTTCAAGTTTCTTCTCAAGTTCAATAACTCGTTTAAGCAAAACTTCAATGCCTTCTTTGGAGCTCTCTATTTTCTGCATTTTCTCTTTAAGCTCCACACCAGTTCTAACAAGCGATTCAATGACCTGGTCTTTCTCCGCTACCTTAGCCGATAATTCCTCAAGTTCTTCCTTTACTTTTTCGTCATATTCGGTTTGAGCAACGTCAGTTAACCGTAAGAACGCATAGACTTTTTTGGCGGCGTCAACAAAACTGTCCATCATCTGCTTGTAGCCGCCATACTCCATCTCTATACTGCTGGCGTGCCCCATCATTGCCTCTTTGGTTTTAGGATAAATACCAGCGGCCTTCAAAGAATCTTCAAAAGCGTCACGAAGATTAGTTGGCTTAAACCCCTTTACTTCATGTAGTTTGGGGACGTTCTGAATGATGCAGCTTACAACTTGCGTAACTGCCTTGTTATTTAAGGGTCCCTCTCTGCCAAGAAGCAACGGACCCGCTTCTTCTCCCCTAATCTTCATGTATGCGTTTAATGCGCTGCAAACATCCGGCATAGACACGCCTCTGATGACTTCGCCTGTTTTTGAACGGCTGCGCTCAAAATACTGCCACGGCTCAGAAGGGTAATCGCCAACGTTTAGAGCTGCTATGTCAACGGGGACAAAGCCATTCTGGTACATGATGGCGATGATGAATTTGTCTCTTGCACAATCCGCATGATCAAGTAACTCGCGGACTTCACTGTTTTCAGGGGAATATTTTCTGTGTCTTCTAGCCTTTGGGAGCTTAATTTCGTTCTTCAAGTCTAAGGCTAAACGTTTAGAGTTGTTGGCAAAGAACCCCTGTATTCTACCTATTACCCCTTGGGTGCTTCTACCCGTGTAGCCTTTGGCTAAAAGGTGCTTGGCGTACAGTTTGACTTGGCGTTCATAGCGTTCCTCGTTTTCTGGGATGCCGCTGAACAAGTCAGATTTGCGGTTGCTGAAGACGGTGTCGGGGTCTTCGCCTAGAAATAGGAAGAACGCGGATAGTTGCCAGTAATAGTTTTCTTTGGTTTCTTCGCTTAACGCGGTTACTGCGCGTTTGATTGATTCATATTCTTGTATAGGTTTGCCGAAGGTTTGCTGGAATTGTTCTTTGTTGGTGGTGCGGCCGTTTTTCTGTTTTCGTTGCTTCAGCATTTTTCATCAATACAAAGTATAGCTACCGTCTATAAATACGTTACTTTCCTACTGGGTGAGCTAACTAAGTTAGGACGGCGCACCCATCTTCTTTTACCAACAACGTATGTTCTGCTTGGGCAACCTTTTTGCGGGATGCTTCCACAAAAACTGGGTAGCCCATAACTGCTTTTGTTGTCAGTAGCTCCTTGAATGCTTCGTGATAACGATTTTTGGGTAACACGCCTTGGAGCCATCTTTCGGTGAAGGGTAAGGTGTGGCAGTTTTCTTCGATGTATTTGACTAACGTTTTTGCGTCAGGATTTTTAGTCTTAGTTTTAGTTTTTACTAAGCGAAAAATTGTTTTTTGAGGTGAATCTTCAACGGTGCCAACAGCGTCCCGCACGGTAACGAAAGGTTCAATGGCGTAGAGTTCGCCTGCCTTGAGTTTGCCCAGTGACATTTGGTGAACGTTGGGTATGCTGGTTCCTGCATGAATCAGGTACCTGCCTACGCTGTGACCCGTCAGGTTCTGGATGGGTCGGAAGCCTCGGTTGGTTATGGCGGTTTCGATGGCTCCACCGATTTTGCCTGGAGACACGTCAGCGCGGACAGTATCAATTGCTGTCTGCAGGGCGGTTTGCGCGACGCCAACCATAACGTCATATTGGGGGTCAAAGCTGACCGTAAACGCTGTATCCGTGACGTAGCCGTCTACATGGGCGCCCATGTCCACTTTGACCACGGCGCGTTCGGGTATAGTGTTTTTGTCGCCTGGCGGAGAAGTGTAGTGGGCGGCAACCTCATTAATGGAGACATTGCAGGGAAATGCTGGTTGAGCGCCCTTTTGCCGAATAAGTCCTTCGGCTTTCTCGCACACCTCAATTATTGGCATGTTTTCTTGAACAAAACCACGGGTTTCTTCGCGTGCTTCCCGCAAAATTTTTCCGGATAAACGGAACTTTTCTAACGCTTCTTCATCATAGAGGGGCATCAGTTTTTCACTTCGACTGCTTAGGGTTCAGTATGCACCACAGGCTTAAATGCCTAACCCATGAAATACATCAGAAAAGAAAAGAGGCAGTGTGCCCGTTTTAGGGCTTGTACATTTTGGGGTCTAAGACCGCGAAGTTGTTTCCGCCTGCGTGATAGAGCATTTTGGCATTTTCCAAGCTGTAGCGTTCAGTGAAGACACCTGGATTAGCGTAAGCTGCCTCCACCAAGCCGACAAACACGGTGTGGTCGCCTGTGGTGACTTGGCTATCGACGGTGCATTCAAGGTGGGCGATGCACTCTTTTATGGCAGGAGCTTTGACTTTGCGGGCGGGAATCGGGGTTAAATCTGCTTTTTTGAATTTGTCAAAGCTTCGTCCACTAAAGGAGCCGCATGCGTAAACGGACTGCAGCAGTTCAAGCGTGGGAATGTTGATAACAAATTCCTTTGATTCGCTGATTAGCGTGTGGCTGTGTCGTTGAGGTGAGAGGCTTATGGCGACCAGTGGGGGCTTGTTGCTGGTTGGCATCGCCCAAGCAACTGTGGTGATGTTGGGTTTGCCAGCTTTACCTACGCATGAGACGAGAACGGTATGCATAGGGTGAAGAAGCCGATAGGCGTACTGAGAGTTAACTTCCAGTTTACCTGCTGACATGACAATTACCGTTTGGTTTCACGTGCCCGACGTTTATTTCTTTTTCTTTAACCCTAAAACCGAAAAACAAACCGCTTCAGCAAAAAGGAAAAGGGACGAATTATTCCCTTATGTGACCCCTACCTAAAACGAAGTATTTAATGGTCGTCAAATGCTGCACGCTCATGGGCCCCCGTGCATGCAGCTTCTGGGTGCTGATGCCGATTTCTGCGCCCAAACCGAACTGGTTGCCGTCGGTGAAGCGTGTGCTAGAATTCCAGTAAACCGCTGCTGAATCCACTTCCTTGATGAATTTCAGTGCCTTGTCAAAGCTGGCGGTGAGGATGGATTCACTGTGTTTGCTGCTGTACTTGTTGATGTGAGCGATTGCTTCATCTAAGCCTGAAACGACTTTTACGCCGATGATGAGGTCTAAAAATTCGGTGCTCCAGTCCTGTTCAGTTGCGGCTTTCACCGTGGGCACAATGCGCTGAGTTTCTTGGTCGCCTCGAACCTCTACGCCTCTCTCGTGCAGTGCTGAAATGGCTTTTGGCAGAAACGTCTCCGCGATGCTAGCATCAACCAGCAGCTTTTCAGCCGCGTTGCACACACCTGGACGCTGGCACTTCGCATTAATAACTATGAGGACTGCGCGTTCAAGGTCAGCGTCTTCGCATACGTAAATGTGGCAGTTGCCCGTGCCTGTCTCGATGACGGGAATCCGTGATTTCTCAACCACTGTCCGAATTAGACTTGCCCCGCCCCGAGGCACCAGCACATCGATGAATTCTCGCATGCTCATGAGTTCCTCTGCTGCGGCGCGGTCAGGATTATCCACCACCTGAATCGCGTCAGCGGGAACCCCCGTGCCCTTTAAGGCGTCGCGAAGGACTTGGCCGATGGCGATGTTGCTGTTAATGGCGTCTGAGCCTCCGCGTAAAATTACGGCGTTGCCTGACTTGATGCATATGCCTGCAGCGTCGGAGGTCACGTTGGGTCTGGATTCGTAAATGACGCCCACCACGCCTAACGGGACTCGGAGTTGCCCGATGATTAAGCCGTTGGGGCGGGTCCACGTTTTTTCGATGCTGCCCACAGGGTCAGCTTGTGCAGAGACTTCATGAAGCTCTTTTGCCATGTTGCTGATCTTCTTTTGGTCAAGGGCTAAGCGGTCTAGCAGGGCGGCTTTCATGCCTTTGGCTTTTGCCGCATCAACATCCAGCTGGTTTGCCGCCAAAATCTTTTCCACATTTGTCTCCAACGCGTTAGCCATTTGGCATAGAGCCGCGTTTTTTTGGGTGTCAGAGAGTTTTGCAACCTCGTAGGATGCTGCGCGGGCTCTCTGGCAGGTTTCCAGTATGGTTGTTTTGCTCATTTTTCTGCCTCAATAAGGTGGATGTTTCGATGCTCAATGACCTCGTTGGGGCAATCAGCACCGAGTTTCTGGTGTACTTCAGTAACGCGTAACCCTCTAATTAGGTTTAACTCTCCACTGGTGTAGTTGGGGTTGCCTTTGGCAAACTCTTTGCCCTCCTCGTCAATGAGGCTCACAACATCACAGGCTTTAAAGTGCCCCACAACTTTTGTAATCCCCACGGGGAGCAGGCTGGAGCCCTCCAAAATGGCGTCTTTAGCGCCCTTGTTCACGTGAATTTGCCCCTTAACCGCGGCGCCATACGCAATCCAACGCTTAATGGCAGGCATCGGCTCATGAGGCTTAAAATAGGTACCCACCTCTTTGCCAGCCAATATGTCCCCAAGGACGTTTTCTCGTCGGCTGTTGGCAATTACAACAGGGATGCCGCATGTGGTGGCAATTTCTGCTGCTCTCACTTTGCTTTGGATGCCTCCCCGCCCAGTTTTACTTTTGCCCTCAAGCGAATTCTTCATGGTCAAAGTAATGTTTTCCACAGAACGGATAACCACGGCGTTGGGGTTTTTGGGGTCACAGGTGTACAAGCCTTCAACATCTGAGAGAATAATCAGCAGGTCGGCTCCTACTGCGTTGGCAACTAACGCTGAGAGGATATCATTGTCGCTGAAGTTGACTTTGTAGCCTTCGTTAACAGGCGTGAGTTCCTCCACGCTGGTCACGTCATTTTCGTTAATTACGGGAACAACCCCCATCTTAAGCAACATCCCCAGCACGTCACATATGTGCACGTATGAAGCTCTGTTGGACAAGTCCTCAGCGGTGAGCAGAACCTGCGCAACTTTCAAGGCTTGTTCGCCGAAAATTTTACGGTACTTCGCCATCAAAACGCCTTGCCCTGTCGCTGCCGCGGCTTGCTGAAACACGATATCCTTGGGTTTCCCCGAGGTGCCCAGTTCCTCTTTTCCCGCAGCCACTGCACCTGAGGTGACAAAAATGATTTTGTCTCCGCCTAAAACGGCAGCTTTAACTTGGCGGGCTAACTGCTGCATTTCCTGCTCGTCAAGTGCTCCATCGGCGGTTGTTAGACCACTTGTTCCGACTTTAACCACAACTAATCTTGAAGACATGTAAATTCCCTTTTTTGTTGCAAATTACACGTGGCACTTGCAGATATATCCATATGCCTTAAAAATCCAGCCCCTCAAACTGTTCGTTCCAGTTAACTTTAAAGTTTTCTTGGACATTCAAGCTTACAAACAAACAAAAGCTATATAAACACACTAGCATTCCGTATCGGAAAAGGTCGTTCAATAATGGTCTTACCTCTCCAAAATGTCTTTGGAATAACCGTTCTTGATTCGTCAGCTGTCTTCTGGATTGCGCCCATCGCGGGTTTCTTGGCTGTTTTTGTTTCCCTTTATCTCATGCGCCGCATTGGCAAGATGAGTTCAGGTGGACCCAAAGCAGTCGAAGTCGGCGAAGCAATCCGCGAAGGTGCCTACGCATTTCTAAAACGGCAATACAAAACCATCGCTATCATAACCGCTGTTCTTTTCGTTTTGCTGACAGTTGCGCTGGGCTTTAACACTGCAATCGCGTTCTTGGTGGGTGCAGTTGCTTCTTTAGCCGCAGGGTACATCGCAATGGACAACGCCACCAAGGCAAACGTCCGAACTGTTGCAGCAGCAAAAAACGGCGCTGAAGCTGCTCTAAAAACCGCCTTCTATGGTGGAGCCACCATGGGCATGGCTGTTGTGGGCTTGTCCCTTTTAGGTGTAAGCTTTTTGTTTTTGATTTACGGCGGATATCACGCTTTGTTTGGACCTCTACCCGTTTCTGAAGCTGCAGAATTAGGCAGAAACGCAGCCAGCGGAATCGTTGGCATGGGTTTTGGTGCCTCCCTGATTGCACTGTTTGCGCAGCTAGGAGGCGGCATCTACACCAAAGCTGCAGACATCGGCGCTGATCTCGTGGGCAAAGTCGAAGCAGGCATACCTGAAGATGACCCCCGCAATCCCGCATGCATTGCCGACAACGTCGGAGACAACGTAGGCGACTCCGCGGGTCGAGGAGCTGACTTGTTTGAGTCTGCAACAGGCGAAAACATTGGAGGCATGGTTATTGGTGGGTTAATTAGCATGGTTACGGGAAACTTGATTTTCCTGATATTCCCACTTATCGCTCGTGCGTTGGGCATTTTTGCTACACTGGTTGGTATGCCGTTTGTTAAGCTTAATGAAGCTGAAGCAAAGCACCCTATGAAGGCACTTCGAAAGGGGCTTATGGTGACAACCATTGTTTCGGCAGTGCTCTTTGGGATTGTTTCCGTCTTTCTGTTAGGCAGTCTGTATCTTTACTACTGTTTGCTTGCTGGGTTAGCTGCAAGCGTAGCCATTGATTACATAACTGACTACTACACAGGAAGAGACCGAACCCCAGTCAAAAAAATCGCCAAAGCCAGCGAAACCGGAAGCGCCACGAACATAATCACAGGTTTAGCCGTCGGCTTAGAAACAACCGCCTTGCCCATAATCGCGTTGGTTATTGCGCTTCTTGTCTCATACTTCTTTGGAACCCAATTTGCCGCCCAAATCGGCATTGACCCCTTCATCGGCGGTGTCTACGGCACCACCCTTGCAACAATGGGTATGCTGGCAGTCATGGGTATGGTTCTCGCCTTAGACGGTTTTGGTCCAATCGCAGACAACGCAGCTGGCATCGCCGAAATGTCCGGCGAAAAAGGCGCCGAAGAAACAATGGACGCCCTTGACGCAGTGGGCAACACCACCAAGGCATTAACCAAAGGCTTCGCGTTGGGTTCTGCGTTGCTGGCGGCTCAGCTGCTGTTCCAAACGTACGCGCAGGAAGTTGACGCCCAACTAGGCATAACCTTAGCCGTGGACATCTCCCAGCCAGTAGTGCTCATCGCTGCCTTCATCGGAGCCATGCTGCCCTTCCTGTTCTCATCCCAAGCCATCAGCGCTGTAGGCAAAGCAGCCTCAGAAATGGTCGCCGAAGTTCGCCGCCAATTCAAAGAAAAACCAGGCATCCTGCAAGGCACCGATAAACCCGACTACGGAAGCGCAGTGGACATCAGCACAAAATCCGCCCTCAAAGGCATGATTCTTCCGGGCGTTGTGGTTCTGGTGGTTCCCCTGGTTGTGGGTATCCTCCTGGGGCCCTCAGCCGTAGGAGCACTAGTGATTGGCGCCACACTAACCGCGGTTCCCTTAGCCTTGCTGATGAACACAGGCGGAGGCGCTTGGGACAACGCCAAGAAACACATCGAAGCAGGCAACTTAGGCGGCAAAAACAGCCCAGCGCACCAAGCGGCAGTTGTCGGCGACACCGTGGGTGACCCCCTCAAGGACACCGCTGGACCCAGCTTGCACGTGCTAATCAAGCTGCTGAGCACGCTCTCCATCGTGTTCATCCCGCTGTTCATCAACCTGCTCCACCTGATATAGGCGGAACCCAAAGGGAAGTTTTTCTTCCCACCCTTTTTCTTTCAAACAAGTTTCTTTGTTCTGTTGGGTCTTGTCTTTTAGCGGAAAGTAGACCCCTCTATAGGTTCTGCATACAATTGTTAATGGCATCCAAATAGGCTCCAAATAGGTTGCGCCGAGTCCGGTTTGCTTCTTTTTGAGGGCGCCACATACAATATAACAGACCATCGGCTATACTATAACAGGTGAATCCAGCAGTTTGCATGAGTATTCGCCAAGGTGAGGTTATGGCTTTTTTTACTAACCGAACGGAAGCGGGACAAAAACTTGCCTCCGCCCTCCAAGGTGTAGCGGACAAAGATGCGCTGGTGTTAGCCGTTCCCCGCGGAGGCGTCGTTGTTGGTTACGAAGTGGCTCGCGCCCTGAACCTTGAGTTGGATGTTATTATCACCAAAAAAATTGGGGCACCTGGGAATCCTGAACTTGCCATAGGCGCCGTCGCCGAAGACGGATTCGCTCTGGTTGATGCTGCGTTAGTCTCCATGGTGAGGGCACCTAAAGACTACGTTGAAGCGGAAACCGAACGGCAAACCGCCGAAATTCAACGTCGCCTCAAAAGCTACCGCCAAAACCAGCCTACTCCAAAAATTGCGGGCAGACAGGTGATTTTGGTTGATGACGGCATCGCCACGGGCTCAACTCTTACGGCTGCCATACGCTCGCTCAAAAAAAGGGGCGCCAAAACCGTAACCGTAGCCGTCCCAGTGGGTCCACCCGAAGTCATCCGCAACCTTAAACAAAAAGCTGACCAGGTAGTTTGCCTTTTTACGCCTGAACCATTCTACGCAATTGGAGAATTCTACGACGATTTTGACCAAACTACTGACCAAGAAGTCATCGAGCTGCTGAGTTTGTGCAGAAAACAAAAAGCGAAGGTGACAAATTGAGGTCGGTTCATGCTGGCAAAACCGATGTTGAGATTCCTGTAGGGAACGAATTCATAAGGGGAACCCTCACAATTCCTCAAAATGCAAAAGCCATTGTAGTTTTTGCACATGGAAGTGGTAGCGGCAGGTTTAGCCCGCGGAACACGTATGTCGCGCAGTTGATTAACACAGCTGATGTAGCGACGCTGTTGATTGATTTGTTAACAGCAAACGAAGCTGAACAAGACGAATACACAGGCGAGTACCGTTTTGATGTGCAAAAACTTGCAGGGCGCCTTCTGGACGCGACACAATGGCTAAAATGCAACTCTCAAACCCAAACCCTGAGAATGGGTTATTTTGGAGCCAGCACCGGAGCCGCCGCAGCCTTAATTGCATCTGCACAAGTTCCTGTGGAAGTTAAAGCGGTAGTTTCCCGAGGCGGAAGACCCGACTTAGCCAAAGAAAGCCTCACCAAAGTTAGGGTGCCAACCTTGCTTATTGTTGGGGGAAAAGACACCGAAGTTCTCAGGTTGAATCAAGAAGCCCTCAGGCTCATTTCTGCAGAAAAGAAACTGGAGGTGATTTCTGGGGCAACACACCTGTTTGAGGAACCTGGAAAACTCGAGGAAGCCGCCGCGTTAGCTCTGGACTGGTTTAAAAAATACCTCTAACAAAGCCTGATTACTCACAGTTTCCATTGAAGGCTAAAGCTGCCCTCCTCAGTTAAGTTAACCCGTGTACCCATTTTTTCGCCTTCACGATTCAAAACTGATTCGAGCCAAGCTACATCATTTGTCTGAGGACACCTTTTCTGAAAACTCTTAGTTAACATCGGCACCATCCTCAAGGAAACAAGGTTTCCAGTTCCTGCATCCGCATCAGAAAAGTACATCAAGCTAATGTCTCCGCGAAACTTTTCGTAGCCGCCAATGCCTGCGTAGTCATTGAGGAAGTCGCCGCAACCGTAGAGTATAAGTTTACCCCCATAAACCTCAATGCCCTTGACATGATGCGAAGAGTGCCCATACACTAAGTCGACGCCTGCGTCGTCAATTAATTCGTGAAAAAAAGTGGTCGGGTCCGCTTCAATACTATACCCCCAATTCTGCCCGTAATGAACGGAAAAAACAACGAGGTCCCCACGTTTTTTGAAGCGTTTCACTTGATTGTGTATGCGTTTGACTGTTTGCTTAGAGTAGTCTTGCAACAAGTTTACGCCGGGTCTGTTTTCGGTGGCTGCCCAATCCTTAGGAACACCACCGTCTAAGGTGCAGTACGCAAAAAAAAGCACGCGCCCCTTTTCTGGAACGGACAAAACCGCGGGTCTCCTTGCTTCCTCAACATTTTTTCCAGCTCCAGCATACTGCACTTCAATTTTTTGGAGAGATTGAAGAGTTTCAGAGAGCCCCGAATAACCATAATCAAGCACATGGTTATTTGCTAAAGCGACGCAGTCGATGTGCGCCCGCAAAAGACAGAGAGCATTTTTTGGGTTCATTCGGTAGGTTACGCTTTTACCTACCCATGGATGACTGCGTTGGGTTATGCTGGTTTCCAAATTCGCCACCCGCACGTCAGGGGCAGCGCGTTCAAGCTCCTCCAATGCGTCACCCCAAACGTAGTCAAAATCGACAGGGCATAGGATAGCCCCGCTGGTTTTTTCGGCAAACCGGACGTATTCACGGGCATCTTTCACGTAGGGTTCATGAAGTGACGGATTTGAGGGGTACGGCAGCACCTGATCTATGCCTCTGCCCGTCATGACATCTCCGCATAGGAAAAGCCGAATTTTTTGGTCATCTGGTTTTTTAGGTGAAATCATGCCGCCTAATGCCAGATTCGCAGCTAGCAGATTCTCCGTATATCTCTCTCCTAAATCGGTCTCTGGAACTGTGAAGGAGAGCCGCCGCGGTAAATGAAAAGGGCGAATTAGGCTCTATTGTGATAGGTAGGTTGCAGGGCATAGGAGTTTTTCTTGTTCCTCGCTGATTAGGCTCTCCGCTTTTAACTCTTCAGCTATTTTTTTGCCTAACTCGGTTAAGTAGTAAATTTTGTATGTGTTACGTCCGTTCCTTGAGACTTTCATGTCTTCATTGAAAAGACCTGCATCACGCAGCAACTCGCAGTTTTTAAGGTCTGCTGAGGGAATCATCATTCCTGCGCTGGCCTCTAAGTACCATAAACCTTGCTCTTTGTTTTCTAAGGCGGCTAAGAGGTATTTTTTGAAGACGCCTGTTCTGCACCTAATATAGTCGGATAGGAAGTCGCCAAGTCTTTGTGACATATTAATCAAGAATATTGAAGGTTAAAGCAAATTTAAGGTTTATCTAACCCCACCCAAGACGCGAAACAGTAGAAAACGCACAACTTCCAGACCTGCGCTTCTTTCACTTTAATTGACCCCTCCCCCCTGCATCAAAGAGTTGCTTTTACGATAGCTTAAAAGCAGAAAAACAACCAACACAGTCCAAAACAAAACGGCGAAAAAACATGTCCCAAGGCCTCCTAATCCAACAACCAACAGCAACCCAAACCAACCAAACACTATTCTCACTAAACATGCCCAACGTAACAGACCTATTTCCCGGCTTTAAACCCGGAGACTTCGCGGTTGTCTACGGTTCACCAACCATAAACTCAGTCATGTCCCTACTTTGCGTACGCGCCCAACTGCCTACCCAACTAGGAGGCTTAAACAGCAACGTCGTCTTCATCGAAGGCGGAAACACCTTTCGCCAAGCAAAAATCGCGCGGTTCGCTCAAATTCATCACCTCAACCCAAAAAAAGCATTAAACCGTATCTGCCTTACACAAGCATTCACAGCATACCAGATAACCAACATCATCTTAGAACGCCTTCACAGCATCATGGAAAAAAATGGTGCAAAGCTTGTAATAATCTCTGACATCGCAGGGCTATTTCTTAACGAAGACATCCCTGAGGAAGAAGCCAAACGAGCTTACAGTCAACTAACTGCCTACCTTCAAGACTTTGCCCGACAAAACCAAGTGATTGTAATCGCAACATACCTTTCCCGTCAAAACTGCAGCCGCCACCGATACCTTCGTGAGGTTTCCTTCGATAACGCTACTGTCGTGACTGCTTTTCGGCAGACACCTTACGACCGTGAATTTACGTTGGAAAAACACCCCCAGTTCATGTTGGGAACAGCGGATTTTTCCTTGGAACACCTGCCCTTAACTGATTTCATGTGATGCAAGGCGTTGGCACCTTAACTTGCCTGAGCCTTAGTCGCTTCAAGGTTAAACGTCACCCGTTCACATTTCTTGTAAATTGGCGTTATTGTGGATGTTTGCAGCGTATTTTCCTGATTTTGCATCGATGTGTTTAAGTTTTCATAATTTTTATGTATAAATCTCAACTAGCCTTTTATTCAATTACTGCTTAATTAATAAACAAGAAAAGGCGAAGAAAAATGAAAAACAAAACGGCGGTAAAAAAGACCCTTGTTGCAGAAAAGTATAACGTTGTTTACTTCAGCCATATCTGAAAGGAGGCGGAAAGATGATTGAACTTTCAAGTCTTGTTTGGATTGGGCTGGGGGCAGGCGTTCTGCTGTTAACCTTCACAAGGTACGCTGTTTCCTACAGGAGGCGAATGCGAACCGAACTGTACTAAACAAAAAATCTGAAAAAAGCGCCTTTACGATAGAAGGGCGTGAAATATCAGAGCCAGTGAAGTGTAAGGATTGCATATGGTGGTATGCAATTAAATAACAACTAAAATAAGCGCAGCCAAGAAGAAGAGGTTCTAGTGTAAATCACTGGGGCCCTTCTTTCCTCGTAGATGCTTGAGGCGTCTGAGAGCTATCTTTTTCAAGTTCGCATTGTTGTTGACGGAATTGGTTAGAAAAATATTTTAATGCAGATGAGACAAATGTAGGTGAGGATAAAAATGCCTACAGCGTTTGTGTTGATTAACACTGAAATTGGCTCTGAAGCCGATGTTCTTAAAGAGCTAAGAAAAGTTGAAGGCGTCGAGGAATCATCAGCTGTCTACGGCGTCTATGACATCGTCGCCCGCGTTCGTGCAGATACAATGGACCGACTAAAAGAAATCGTAACTTGGCGAATTCGCAGACTTGACAAAGTGCGTTCAACGCTAACTATGATTGTTGTAGAAGAAAAACAGTAACTTTCTTTTCTTTCTTAACATAACCATCGGTCAGAATGAAGTTTTAGTGTAACTGTTATAGGCTCTATCCACCAACAAATTTTTAAAAACAAACCCGAACAAAAACACGAATGGTGATTTTTTTGCCGAAAGACAAAATTGAATTTCAATGCCCTTGGTGTGGGGTCCTTTTTGAAGATGCACGACAACTAGAGATACATGCCCGAAACCACTACGCAAAACAAAGCCGTCTATAAGGTCGCCCTCTAAATATTACATTTTTTGTTTTTTCTTCACAAAGTATATTTTTCAGAGAAACCACTAACTGTTAAGCCCATTTGGATTTATTTGAGTAAATTGAAAATGCCTTCTTCATTAAAGTTCACCTTTCACATGTAGTGCAGGCGATAAATTTACTCTTTGTATTCTGAAGGGGCTTGCCACATAGCAGTTTGCCACTGCTTAAAAGGCCATAATTTGAGGCGAAGGAACATGGAAAAACCCAAACTTCCCAAGGCGTTACCCTATGCAATGGCAGTCATTGTAATTGGACTTATCGTCATAGTGTTAGTTGCAGGTTTACCCAGTTCCATTCCCACAGAATATAGTGGCGAAATCCGCAGTTATCAGGGCGAGGGTCTTTCGGCAATTGCTGAGGTTCAAGCAAACGAAATTTCAGGGCTTCAAGACATCAACCACGATACATACCGTCTTGTTGTGAATGGTACAGTGAAGGAACCGCTCGAGTTAACGTACAGTGAGGTCATCAACAATTATCCAAGTTACCTTCGGGTTGCCACCATATACTGCGTTGAGGGGTGGGAAGCAAAAATTCTCTGGGAAGGCGTCCAAGTAAAAGACCTGCTGTTGGCTGCCGATGCCAACATGAGTGCACCGGTGGTCATCTTTTACGCTTCTGATGGCTACTCTACTGCTTTGCCGATGAGTTACATCGTAGACAACAACATTTTGCTTGCCTACAAAATGAACAACGTCACGATGCCTCCTGAGCGGGGATTCCCCTTTGAGTTAGTGGCAGAAAACCAGTACGGCTACAAATGGATAAAGTGGATAACTCAAATTGAGGTTTCCCAAAACGAAAACTACTTGGGTTACTGGGAACGCAGAGGCTACCCCAACAACGCAACCCTCCGATAGAACCAAAACGAACCGTATCCTTCTTTTTTGTTGTATAAAAAGCAAAGCCTGACATAAGCCGCTCTACGTTCGCATTTAATTTAAAAAATTCATTTCAGTTGCTTAAATTTAAGCCTTGACTTAAATATTATCAACTAAGACTTTTAAATCAAGACAGCAGTACTGCAATACAAAACAGGTGAATGAAATGGTAAACGTAACAAGCTACCATGTATTGATCTACGGAAGTCAACAAGGCTACCAAACAAACAGAGCCCAAATCGCCCTCTACAACAACGGAAAAGTAGTTGCGTACGTCCGATTCAACGACCCCGGCATGGCTTTTGAAGCCGACAGTGAGGTTAACGGAATCATAAAGATGCATTTGCCCTCCACAATGTTCCAAAGCGTTTTAGACATACTCCGCAATGAAAAACCAATAAACATCTACTTCGCTCAAGGTCGAGGCTTCTTCGGAACGGGCAGTTTGGAATCAGTCGGCGAAGCAGAGTAAACGCCGCCTAAACCAAAATAAACTTCATCCACCCGACACCCTTTTTTAATTATCCGTGTCTTAACAGCACAAGTTTCTACAATCTTCGGATTTTTCGCTTGGCTATTACGCTGAGAGTAACCTTTGAATACATTTGGACATACAACTCAAATACGCCAAATGCCCAATGATGGGCTTCAAAGAGCTTGCTGAAAAGACAACTTAATATGCCTCAGGAAAACAATAGTAAAAGAGCCTCTGCAATGAGGCGGAAAACCTCTCATTGGCGTGGCCGGGGTAATGTAGCTTGGTTAGCATAGAGGCCTGTGGAGCCTTTCGCCAGGGTTCAAATCCCTGCCCCGGCCCCATCAGTAATCTCTTCTATAAAGGCGCCGTCAAGATGTATTCAGCGCGGTTTCTGCGGATTGGTTTGCCTTGATGCCTCGCCGTTGCAACATCAATTTTTCTGTCGCTGTAACCTAAGAAAAGCATGCAGGTAAGGACGTACCGTTCTGGAATACCTAAGACGTGGCGAATCCGCTTCTCTTGGTCACCGTACTCTGGGGGTGTAATTGAGACGTAGCAGCTTTTTATGTTCTGTGCTTCTGCCATCGTTATCATGTTCATGGTTGCGGCGGAGGTGTCCTGCCAGAGGAAACGCATCCATGGGTGACGCTTATTTTTGAAGTCTAAGCTTATTATGTGCTTTTTGGCGGTGTCAAACAGAACCAATACGATTTTGTTAGGGTGTGAGTTCTTAAACCATGGCGAAGCATACTTGCAGACTTCTCCTATTCGCTTCTTGTCGGAAACAACCATAAACCGTATGGCTTGATGATTAGCCGCTGAAGGTGCATACATGCCAGCCGTTAAGATTTTCTGCATCTTGTTCTCCTCAACCGCTACATCGAGCCATTTTCGGTTGCAAACCATTTACCTCAAAATTTACTATAATCATGTATGACCAACAAATATGAACTAAAAATTCATTTATCGGCAGTAGAAAAGTCTTGTTTACCTTTCTACTCTGACTCCATAAAACCTTCGGGATAAGCGGTCTGTTGGACCAACTCGTACGCAGTAAGCCTTAACTGTTCTGTTACACATTATATAGTATCCCACTGGCTAAATCCATGACGACGGACCCAACGGAAGAAGCAAGCACCACAAATCTTGCCCTTGTGAAGTATGGGTTTTACCCAATCATGGGACACGGTGGGCGCGGGCACAATTCCCACGCCAGAGAGAGCTTAGCATAGAGGAGCGCACCGCTCCACAATGAAGTTGAGTGTTAGGTTACGTGGGACACAATTGCCCGCGAAGAAAAGCGGCTTCCAAAAAGTCAACAACCCCTTTCCGCTAATTGGGTATGGTGGCATTCCAATAGTAAACGCTTTCATACATGTCGACAAACGAAAAAGTTGGTTCCTCATAAACAATGTCCAAAGCGTACTGGTACTCCGATAAGAGGTGCCGGCTAAGAGCCCAAATTTGAGGGGACATTTCATCAGGTCCCCAAAACCCCCAAATGGTATCCTGCGAATTACGCATACCCCATCCATAGTTTTTAGGCAAAATCAACGCCGCCTTTGCCGTGACAGAGTTGAAGGCAAGTTTGTGGGTGACTTGGGTGTTGGTCCAGAATTGTTCCAGCGCCTCAAAATGCTCGTCAAGCAACACGCCATAAGGATTCCCATCAAGGGAAGGATAGTCAAAGATGGCGATGTATTTGGCGCCAGCCTCATATGCAGCAGCCATCTGGGCGTATATTTCTTGTCCGCTGTCTAAGTAGGGCGGAGACTGATACTTCCAAGTAATAATAGCGCCCCACTCTTTGCCTTGAAGATTTGCTGCGCCTCTTGCTAAGGCGATGTCTTGGGCTAAGCTGTTGTTCCACCCAATTTGTGCCAGAACTACATCGTAGCCTGCTTGGAAGTCAAACCAATGCAGGGCGTAGTCAGAAACAAAAATGGGCACCCCATTATTTTTGAGGTCTTTGATGCCTTGGTCACTACTGAGGCTGTTAATGAACTGATTCGCGACTTCATCATAGCTTAGGTCTTCATTAGACTGGAAGCCGTAGGAACGCCAGTCGGTGTCAATCCACATCCCACCCGGTTCTTCATAGTAATATACCCCCAAAAATTTGTCACCCCAACGGCTTTTTGCCGAGCCTATCCAGGTGGTTCTCCATGACGTTTCAGCTGTTAAAACCCTTGGGTCAAGGTCGCCAAAATAAACCACAATGCTCAACCCCGCATCAACTGCGTAGTTGCAGATTTCGTTGGTTGCCGTTTCATTTTTGCTCACCGGACCCGACTGCAATATCAACAAATTCGTGCAATCCTTTACTCTATCAATGAGCAACTCGGCTTCTTTTGTCGTGTTACCGCAAAAAGACACCCCAACGTAGCAGGAGTCGGTTTTGGGGGTTTCGTCAGCTAAAGGCGGCATGACAAACCACGCGGCGAAAACAGACCCAATTATCACTAGAACCAGTGCTGCCGCAAGAAGCTTTTTCTGCATGTCCAACGCGCCCTGAACGTTTAGGCGTGCTTGAAGATATTTCTTCTTGTATTGCGCTCTATCGGATTATTTTCATGATTTCTGACGCGTCATATCCTCTACGAAGTAAACCCGCCATGATGTTCATAGAATGTTTTGAGTGCGAAAAGAAGTCTGTTAGTCCGCTGCATAGCCAGTTTAATCCGGGTTCTCCGTCGGGCGTTTGAAGCACACGGTTTTTTGGGCATTCCCCCCAGCAGGTAAACAAGAACTCGCATTCACGACAATATTGAGGCAGCTGTGTATATTTTGCGTTTCCGAATCCCCGCTGTTTTCGGCTGTAAACAAGCTCACCGATTGGGTTTTTCAGGATGTTTCCTAAAAAATAGTTGGGTTCCACGTAGTGGTCACAGGAATACACATCGCCATTATGCTCCAAAGCAACGCCATCGCCGCATCGTGGGCTGAGAATACAAAGCGAAGAATACCCCCGAACATAAGAGGCTAAGACGCCGTCAAAAAACTGGACAAACATGCCGCCTACATCGTTATGAATCCACTCGTCGAAAATCTCGATTAGGAATTTTCCGTACTGCCTTGGCTGCACTGAACGTTCAGTGATGGAGGTGCCTTCTTGGTTTCCAGTGTCGTTTTCGCGCTCCACGATGGGTATGAACTGCAGGTAGGGGGTTTTGAGTTCGTCACGGAAAAAACGGTAAACCTCAAGGGGATGTTGACTGTTTTCTGCGTTGATGGTGCAAAGGATGTTGAAGTCCACTTGATACTTCTGCATAAGGCGAGCGGCATTAACCACTTGGTCAAACACCGAGTTTCCTTGTTTGTCTCTTCGATACGCGTCATGCAGCCTCTTTGGGCCATCCACGCTTAACCCAACCAGAAAATTGTTGTCGCGCAGAAAGCGGCACCACTCCTCGTTAAGCAAAACCCCGTTTGTTTGCAGAGTCTGTTCCACTTGGATGCCTGAGCAGGCGGTTTTTTTGATGAGTTCAGTGGCGCGACGGAAAAAGTCAATGCCCATCAAAGTGGGTTCGCCGCCCTGCCACGCAATCGTCACTGTAGGTGCCTCATGAGCCTCAATTGTCTGCTGAATGTACGCTTTCATAACCTCGTTAGACATGTGAAAGTTGCTGTTTGGGTAGAGGTACTTCTTTTTTAAGAAAAAACAATACGCGCAATCAAGGTTGCATTTGGAGCCGGTGGGTTTTGCCATAACATGAAAGGCGCGAAGCTCATGTTTTCTTGTTTCAGCCATTTCTCACTGAGCCTCTAACAAAAAGAAAAAAGGGTGCATTGGGGGTATCAGTGTTGACCCGCGCCAGATGCGTTTTTTAGATTTTCCAAGACTCTGTCTAAGTTAAAGGACGCAGGTTTCTGTCGTGGTGGAAACTCTTTAAACGATTGAATCTGTTGAGCTACAAAAGCTTGTGCGGGAACAAGTATGAATGCATGGCTAAGGAGCCAGTCCCAGTAGGTGTTTGAGTTTTGGTCGGCGCGTTCGAATGGGTCACGACGTAAGTTGAATATTTTTGGGATACGTAATTCTACAAATGGTTCCCCCCAAAGAGCCAGCTTCTTTGCTCGCTGCTCCATGAAGACAAGCTTCCAATCATTGTAACGTAAAGCTAAAAGTTGTCCATCATCACTAATGTAGAAAAACGAATTTCGCGGGCTTTCTTTGGTTTCTCCCATCAGGTACGGCAGCATGTTGCAGCCGTCAAGGCACACTTTGAAGGTTTTCACACCTGCAGCATGTCCAGCTAAAAGTTTTTCTTTGATGTCGGGTTCTCCTGCGGCAGCCAAAATTGTGGTTAGCCAGTCTTGATGAGAAACGATGTCATTGATTACAGTGCCAGCGTGGAACTTCTTGGGCCAGCGGACAAATGCGGGAACACGCCAGGCGCCTTCCCAATTGGTGTTTTTCTCGCTACGAAACGGTGTAATCGCACCGTCAGGCCAAGTGTTATAGTGCGGACCATTATCCGTGGAATACAGGGCAAGAGTATTGTCCGCGATGTTTAACTCGTCAATCTTTTTGAGAAGTCTGCCGATGTTTTCGTCGTGAGCAACCATGACATCATTATAGAACCCGCCATTACCGCTTTTACCCAAATGCTTTGCGGCAGGGTGTGTTCGAACATGCATCGCAGTGGTATTGTACCAGATAAAGAACGGCTTTCCATTCTTATTTGCATCCTCAATAAACCGAATTGCGCGGTCGGTTACTTCTTCGTCAATGGTTTCCATTCTTTTACGCGTTAGCGGACCGGTATCCTCAATTTCTCCTCCAGCAAAACTATGAAGTACGCCTCGGGGACCAAATTTTTTGCGAAATTCAGGGTCTTTAGGGTAATCTGGAAGTTCAGGTTCCTCTTCTGCGTTTAAGTGGTAAAGATTGCCAAAAAACTCGTCAAAGCCGTGGTTTGTAGGCAGAAATTCATCCTTATCTCCCAAGTGGTTTTTACCAAACTGACCCGTAACGTAGCCTAAGGGTTTGAGCAATTCAGCAATTGTTGGGTCTTCAGGACGTATTCCTATGTCAGCGCCTGGCATTCCTACCTTTGTCAACCCTGTCCTGATTGGATTTTGGCCTGTAATGAAGGCAGCGCGGCCAGCAGTGCAGCTTTGTTGACCATAATAGTCCGTGAAAGCGACCCCTTCATGCGCCAACCGGTCGATGTTTGGTGTCTGGTAACCCATTTGACCTCGATTGTTGTAGCTGATGTTCCACCACCCGATGTCGTCACCCCACATTATCAGAAAATTAGGCTGTTCAGTTGCAGCCATTTAGCATCACTCCAAAAAAGCAGGTTGAAAAAAGATTTAACTCAACAAAAGTTGTTTTCAAAAAGAACACCCAGCAATATCAGCAGGGCAGTGGACTTAAGGTTTTGTGGTTGTGTCCTACCCTTTACATGCTCTTCTCTGTTGAGAACCCTATTTTCTGGTGAGGTACTAAATTCTTAAGTTTAACGTACGCAATAAGCTATCAGCAAGACAGGTTGATACCCGTTGGATATCGAAAAACGAATCGAACTAATATGCAGACCACCCGCAGAGGAAGTCTTGACTCCTGACGACCTTAGGCAAATACTTGAAACCGAAGAACACCCTATCGCCTACAACGGTTGGGAACCCTCCGGACTTGCCCACTTGGGAACTGGGGTTATCTGCGCTTACAAAATGAAGGACTTCGCCGAAGCCGGCGTCCACTTCAAAGCCTTTCTAGCCACATGGCACGCATACCTTAACAATAAACTGGGCGGCGACCTAACTCTCATACGCAAAGCCGCCGACCTTTTCCGCCACAGCTGGATCGCCTTAGGCGTGCCTGCAGACAAAGTGGAATTCATCTACTCCGATGAACTCTACAATGACTTGTCGTACTGGGCAAAAACCATGGCTGTCGCCAAGAGCCTTACCATCGCCCGAACTACCCGCACGCTGGAAATTGCCGGGCGCAAAGAAGGCGAGGCGCACTACGTCAGCGACTACCTTTACACGCCAATGCAGGTAGCAGACATATACCACCTTAAAGTCAGAATCTGTCAACTAGGCATGGACCAACGCAAGGCGAATGTGGTTGCCCGTGAAATCGGAGAAAAAATCGGCTACTGGAAACCCATCTGTGTCCACCACCACCTGCTGCAAGGGCTGGCAAAACCCAAGGTCTGGCCGATTCCTGAAGGACAAGAAAAAGAAGCAATTGCTAGCGCAAAAATGAGCAAAAGCAAACCTGACACATGCATATTCATCTATGACACCCCCAAAGAAATCAAACAAAAAATGAGCAAAGCCTTCTGCCCCGAAAAAACCATCAAATACAACCCCATCTTAGACATCTGCAAATACATCATATTCCGCGAGGAAACCGCGTTCACCATTGAACGCCCCGACAAATTCGGCGGCAACATCCAGTTCGGCAGCTTTGACGAGCTCGCATCAGTCTACGCCGAAGGAAAACTGCATCCTATGGACCTTAAAAACGGCGTCGCCGAAGAGTTGGGCAGAATTTTGGAGCCAGTCAGGCGGTACTTTAGCAACAACAAAGAAGCCAACGAGTGCTTAGAAACCATACGCGAAGCCAAAATCACCAGGTAACCCCTTTTTGTCGGCGCATCTTAGGGAGAAACATGAAAAAATTCAGCAAACCTTAACCCAACTTGCCGAAGAATCAGCCAAAGGCACCCTCATTGTTGTGGAGGGAAAAAAAGACCTGCAAGCCCTCCGCGAACTAAACATAGGGGGCTCCATTTTTACCTTAAAAACGGGAGGCAAATCTTTCACGGATGCGGTAACGGAAATCGAACGCACAGGGGCTTTGGAGGTTATTTTGCTTTTGGATTTTGATAGACGCGGAAAACTGGGAACAAAACGATTGAAAACCTGTCTAGAGCATGTCAAGATCACGCCTAATCTCAAGTTTTGGCGCACCATTTTTGGGGTGGTAGGCAGAGAGCTGCAATGCGTCGAAGGTTTACCCTCGTATATCCATACTTTGGCTCAGAAAGCAAACTGCCTGTGACTACACCAAGCACCAACATACTCTTAAAATTTTAAAAAACGTAATTTATGATGCATCCGAACGGTGAGAAAATGAACAAACAGAGAAAAAATCGCTTTAATCAATGGGGGTCTACGGCGCTTCTCGCTGCATCGGGTGTGTTGAAAACCTTTTTGGGTTGGACGAAGAGGTTTGGAAACAAAGAAGCCTTTTTGTTTCCTAGCCGCCACTGCTAAACTCAAACCTCCAAGTCCAACTGGCTTTATTGAACGGAGAAACTTTGGATGCCCGCGGCTTATGTTCTTTTAAACACGGAAATCGGTGCAGAACGGGACGTGCTAAATTTTGTGCGCAAAATGGAAGGCGTGCAGGACGCGTTTAAGGTTCTGGGGATTTATGACATAATCGCCCATGTTACGGCGGACACCATGGATACTCTGTTAATCATAATTAAAAGTCTACAAATTAACAAAGTCATCACCAAGCTCACTGTTGTCCTCGCCGAAAAATAGCGAAAACTGCGGAAACGTATTTTTTTAGCTGTGTTTTTGGGGTCTTAAGTTCAGAAAAGTTATTATCATCAGCCTATCTTACTGCAACCAAGGAAGGAATCGTTATAGCTGCTAATGAAAACATGGTTACCCTCGGACTAATCCAGACGGCAGTCTCCAAAGACCCCCAAGAGAACCTTAAAAAAACCAGCCGAAAAGTCGAGGAAGCTGCCCAGCAGGGAGCCCAAATTATCTGCCTTCAGGAACTGTACCGTTCGCGGTATTTTCCCCAAAAAGAAAAGCTAAATGTTAGCAGTTTGGCTGAGACGATTCCCGGCGAATCCACCCAAGCCTTATCTGAACTGGCAAAAAAACATGAAGTCGTTGTGATTGCCCCAGTATTCGAGAAGGCTGCTGACCAAAAATGCTACAACTCCGCCGTCACAATTGATGCAAACGGCGAAATCCTTGGTGTATACCGCAAAATTCACGTTCCTAACGATGATTTTTTCTACGAAAAAGGCTACTTTGCACCTGGAAGTTCGGGTTATGGCGTTTATCAAACGCGGTTCGCAAAAATCGGCGTCCTCATTTGCTACGACCAATGGTTCCCTGAAGCCGCTCGAATTAATGTGCTTAAAGGGGCGGATATACTCTTTTACCCCACTGCCATCGGAACCATCAAAGACTACACCTCACCCGATGGGGACTGGCATGAAGCATGGAAAACAGTGCAGCGGGGGCATGCCATAGCTAATGGTGTTCATGTTGCTGCCGTTAACCGAGTTGGCGAGGAAGGGCAGCTTCAGTTTTGGGGTGGCTCATTTGTCTGTGACTCGTTTGGGCAAGTGGTCAAAGAGGCAAGCGGCACTGATGAGATGGTTCTCGTCGCAGAAGTTGACCTTTCCAAGAACCTGAGCATTCGGGAAGGGTGGGGTTTTCTGCAAAATCGGCGCCCCGACACTTACCACGCCATAGTTGAAGATAACCCTTGAGGCAAAACCATGAACAGCGAACCCGCTTTTGGCAAGACTCCATGCGAATTAGGTTACCGCATGCCCGCTGAATGGGAAAAACATGACGCTATCTGGATAGCTTGGCCCCATGACCCCTCCACTTTTCCGTTCCGAGTTGACAAGGCTGAACAAACATACGTGCAAATCGTTAAGCACATTCATCAAAGCGAGCACGTGAACCTTTTCGTCAAAGACCAAGCTACACAAGAAAGGGCAAGGGAAATGTTTCTGAAGGAAAAAGTGGACCTTAACTGTGTTTCTTTCTTTGTGTTTGATTATGCGGATGTGTGGTTCCGCGACTACGGACCAACCTTTGTGGTTAACCCGGAAAATCAACGACTGGGTATGGTGCGCTGGGTGTTTAACTGCTGGGGCGAAAAATACGACGAGCTCCTTAAAGACCGTCACGTCGCCGGCTACATCAACCAGCAAATGCAGCTGCCGTCTTTTGAGCCGGGCATCGTGTTGGAGGGGGGCTCCATCGACGTTAACGGCAAAGGAACGCTCCTGACAACCGAGCAGTGTCTGCTTAACAAGAACCGCAATAGCCACCTATGCAGAAACGAAATTGAAGGCTACCTTAAAGAATACCTATGCGTCAGCACGATTATTTGGCTTAAGAGGGGTATCGAAGGCGACGACACGGATGGACACGTAGATGACTTGGCACGCTTCGTGAATCCTTCCACGGTGGTGTGCGCCTATGAGGAAGACGAAACCGACGAGAACTACGCTGTTTTGAAAGAAAACTATGAACTTCTCTTAAACTCCGTTGACCAATGCGGTAAAAAACTGAAGGTAGTTAAGTTGCCGATGCCGATTGTCTTGGGTGATGAAGGCGAACGGCTGCCCGCCAGCTACGTTAACTTTTACATAGGCAACATGGTGGTTTTGGTTCCTGTTTTTGGGCACAAAAACGATCATCAAGCCTTGTCCACGCTTCAAGAGTTGTTTCCTGACCGGAAAGTTGTGGGCATAAACTGTGTGGATTTGGTTTACGGGTTAGGCAGTATCCATTGCGTTACGCAGCAGCAGCCCAGTGTAGCCCCTTAGCCTCCTTTTCCGCAACCATTAAATTTAAAGAATAACTTATTATTTAACTGAGCAAGCTGGATGGCGGCTTGCTTGGGCAGCGCAGGAGTCACAGGACATGACAAGGCTCAAGGACGTTGCATTATACGTAATTGTTACTGCACTTGTTGCCGTTTTCATGTACTACTTCACTTTCACCTCCTTTGGCTACGGCAACTGGCTCTTTGTAGTTCTCAACATAATCTTTTTCAGCCTCTTCTTTTTGCTCACCCAATACCGCAAAAAAATGACCCGCCTACCCAACAGCGTCTACGTCGCCTTCATTGTTGCACTATTCGCTGAAATGTACGGGTTACCCTTAACCATGTACTTTTTCATGGGTGTCTTTGGGCTAGGCGATATTTACTCTTTAGAGTTTCTTCTCACAGGCATCATGGGGCAAGAAATGTTCTACACCGTTTTCCACTACTACATTTTTCCCCTCTCAAAAATCGTCATGGGCATCGGCATACTGCTAGTCATTTTCGGGTGGAAACAAATCTACGAAGCCAAAGGCAACCACTTGGTAACAACAGGGCTTTACGCTTACACCCGCAACCCCCAATACATAGGGTTTCTGCTCATCACGCTCGGCTTAAACATTCAATGGCTTACCATAATCACGTTCTTGCTCTGGCCCGCGCTGGTTCTGTTGTATTATCGACTGGCAAAGACTGAGGAAAAAGAAATTGAAGCAAAATTCGGCGACGAATTCCGAAAATACAAACAAGAAGTCCCCCGCTTCCTACCCCGCATACCCAAAAAGAAAACTCCTACGCAGTAAGTATGGGGAGTACGCTTGGCGGATCACAGCACGTTTCCTGAAAGACACCCAAAAGGGCTTCTTGTTTTGGGCTAAGTAGCCTTGTGTCCTGCAGAAGGTGACCCTGCCAAAGCGCGGGCTGCGTTGCATGGGATTGTTCCCTGTTTTCATGTTTTGATTGAGGAGATAAATGGTTTTTCAACTGCGATTTTGTACTTCGAAGTCAAGAAAAATCTACGGAATCAACCAAAAATGACTCCGCGAGCCGAAAAAACCATGGATACCCAAAGCGTTTCTGTTTTAATCACTGGCGTTTCTTCAGGTTATGCTTTTTTTGGTTGTTTTGGTTGAGCTTTACTCTGCTTGAGCAGTTTCTTTTTGTTTTATGCAGGCGTTGTTTCTTCTTGGAAGGGCAGAGCTCGAAAGAAAAAAACGTTGACCACTATTTCACAAAAAAAGAAAAGTCTGATTTGAAGCGGAAAGGAAGAGTGGGAAGCCAGAGAAAGCGGGTTATGTGTATTCGCGGAAGGTATGGTTACATTTAGTGCATCGGAAAAACTGTGTAGACGCTTCATCTCCACCGCGAGTCTGCACCTGCCAGACGTACACTTGCATGTTTCCGCATTTGGGGCACTCCATACGCATGGTTGGCAGGGTATTAACTTGGTCTTCTTTTCCGATTATGGTTAATTGCTGTTGCAGGTCATGCTTAATGACTTTGCTTCCTACTTTAGCTTCTGTTGGCGTCTCTTTTGCGGGTTTAACATAGCTGCATTTTGGGCAGACGATTGAAACGCCATTTTCGGTTTTTTTGGGTACAAGCCGTGAACCGCATTCAGGGCAAAACTCCATGTTAACACCTTTTCTCTTCAACAAAGGCGCTCAAAACGATATAAAATTTGTCCCTTAACGCCTAAACAAAGGTGTTATGATGTAGCTTTTGGAAAGCTGGACTTGCTAACTTAAAATAATACCCTGAGAGTTTCGTGGTACCAAACGGACTTCGAGACATATGACAACTCATAAACCCAGCGAGTGGCAAAAAATCGACCACGCCTTTGCGTATTTGGCAAAAGCAGACAAACTTCCTCACCGCACCGAAGCAGAACAAGTGATGCTTCAACAGCTTCCTCTTCGCGTCCACAGAATTCTTGACTTGGGGTCAGGCAACGGTCGAACGCTTGCTCTGGTGAAACTCAAGCACCCCCAAGCGGAAGGAGTTGCCTTGGATTTTTCGGAGCCAATGCTTGAGCAAGCGCGCAAACGCTTCAAGGATGACCCTTCCGTTACGGTTATTCAGCATGATTTCAGCTTGCCCTTACCTGACTCTCTTGGCTGCTTTGATGCTGTCGTTTCAAGTTTAGCCATTCACCATCTTACGCATGAACGCAAAAAGACGCTTTATCGAGAAGTGTTTGGGTTGCTTAACTCGGGCGGCATATTCTGTAACTTAGAACATGTTTCATCCCCGACCGACGCACTGCATTTGCGTTTTATTGAGCAAGTCGGACAAACACCTGAAACAGAAGACCCATCTAACAAGTTGCTGGACGTTGAAACTCAGCTGAAATGGCTGGGAGAAATCGGCTTTGTTGATGTAGATTGTTATTGGAAATGGCTTGAACTCGCGCTTTTAGTGGGGTTCAAACCATAAAACTGTTAACATGCTTTTCCACAGTCTGACACCGTGGTTTAGTTGGTACCTAAAAGTGTTTGTTTCTAATGGGTGCATTCAACGAACTGCTCAAACAAATCAACGCATTGAACCACTGCGCCTTCATCAACTAAGTGGGCGGTGCCATCTGAGCAGTAGACTTTTTCACCCTTGTTGACTGAGCGGAACCGTTTGCTACATATTTTGAGTTGAGAGCAGCCGTCACAATCTCGCGACAACATTCTTTTCAGTTCACCTCCTTGCCTAACATCTATAGATATTTTTCCTTCTTTTAGGTGTGTCCTCCATAATCTATATACTATATGTAGTAAGATTGACGATGAACGACTCCAGCCATATGCCCAAAACAAGCCCAAAATGCTGTTTCGGCGAAAAATCATAAAGTAAAATAAAAGTAGGAAAAAAGAGTAGGACGCAAACTTTTGTTAAATTTTCTTCTTTTCAAGAACTTGCCGGAAAGTTTTTCCGCAACATTCAAACAAGCCGATCGTTAATTGCGTCCTTTTACCTGGCTTTGTCTGGCTTACCAGCCATCTTCCAGGTTTTTTTGGGCGATTTTACATCTTTCCCGCAATCGGGGCATTTAGCCATCTTCATACCTCCCAGTTCACCGATATGTAACCTTTTACAATAAAACATTTTCCGTACATCTACCAAATGAAACAGTGAAGCCCCATCGGAGACATTACCACGATTAAAACGTTAGTTATGTTACGCGGGCAGCTTTTCTTCGTGAGCTTCCATAATGGAGGCAACGGGCACATTTATTCGATTAAATGCCGCCAACACACTTTCACGGTTTACCCCGTCAACAACAAAAACCACACTGCCATACTCCGAACAACAATAACAAGACCGCAACGTAACGTTGCTAATGCCTGCATCCATCAGTTTTCTGGGCGCACCTACCGCACATGCATGCGGCTCCTGAACGGGACTTAAAATCGCCGTGTTCACAATAAAGGTAGGCACAAAATCGCTTCCTGCAATAAACGCAGGTTTAGGCGCTTATAAAAATCTGTGACAACACCAAAGCAATTACAAGGGTCACATAAAACTGCCGCTTTAAGGGAAAAGTTCAGAAGCCACTTTCTTGTAAACGTTGAAGTCAAAATCTGAAAACAACACAAAAAATACTTCTTCCACACTGTTCTCCCTGGACTCCAAAAAACGTTTCACTGCCCTCAGAGCAACTGGGCAGGCTCGCTCAATCGGATAGCCATACACGCCTGTACTTATCGAAGGAAAAGCAACTGAACGCAACCGGTTAGCAACAGCTACTTTCAGCGAATTAACATACGACCAAGCCAACAAATCGGGTTCCCCGCGGGTTCCGCCTCGCCAAACAGGACCAACCGTGTGAATAACCTTTTGGGCTTTCAAATTTCCGCCTGTTGTGATGACGGCTTGACCAGTTGGAAGCCCGTTTGGGTAGGCGTTTTGACGAATTTTTCGGCATTCTTCCAGAATTTTTGGTCCGCCTTTTCGGTGAATTGCGCCATCGACGCCTCCGCCGCCCATCAGAGACGAGTTTGCGGCGTTAACAATTGCGTCCGTAGTCATTTCTGTTATGTCCCCTTTAACCAGCAACACCTTTGCGTGACCAATATGAAATGTGTCCATTTCTGTTTCCTTCTACATAAGGGTGGTTAGGGTTTGCCAAAGGGCTGAGCTGAAGAACCACGCACCAAACCCAACTAGTATGGCGACGCAGAAAAAGGTGATGCCTTTGTGCACTTTTGGGGTCCAGAATTTGTGGGACTTAAAAATCACCACAGCCACCACCGTATACCATACCAAGTCACATGACCAGTGAAGCCCCGCGAAAATGGTGAAACCTGCTAGCCCAAACAGTTTCGCATTCAAAATCAGCGCGGTTCCTACGGTTAGCCACCACAAAATGAAAGCGGGGTTGGCAGCTGTGGTTTTGACTCCTGCAATAAGGGAATCCTGAGCTGAGCCAGCGTATTTCTCTTCAGGCTGGTTGCGTTTCCTAAACGTCTGCACCCCCAGATACATCATGAGTAAACCGCCCACGACGCCGATGCCCGCCTGTGCGTACCAGGGGATTTCAAATTCACTTAGCAAAAAGAAAATCAGAAACATTAAAGGAAATTCAACCAGCCCGTGTCCCAAAGCGATGAGTACCCCAGCGTTTTTGCGTTTTAGGGATTTCTCAATTGTAACCGCAAACAATGGACCTGGCAGAAGCACCCCTGACATTGATATGAACGCAACTGATGTAAGAAACAGCGGAAAGTCAGTGATAAGAGCCACGTAAATCAAGCTCCACGATGCAAGGGTATGGTTTGTATTGGCTCAAAAATGTTCCTCGAAGGTTACGTTTTTCCGCCCAACTTGTTTTGCATTACCGCGACCACTTCGGCGCTGTCTTTGGTTGCCGCATAAGCGTCTAGCAGGGACGCGTTGAGTTCAAAGAATGTGTGGCCCCACGTGAAAACTGAAAGCAGCTGCTTGGCTTCCTCCTGAAAACCCGCGATGTAAAGGGCGCCAGCCAACGCCTCAACCGTACTCAGCTTGGTGGCTTTGGCAAAGTTGGTTGGGTTGCCTGCGATCAAAACAGGCAGACAACGGGAGGTTCCGCGTACATGGTGTGACAGAACCTTTTCTGCGTGCTCCCAACTGCAATCTAATGCCACAAGACCAGCTTCAGCAACGCGTTCTCGGTCGGCGGGCGAAAATGCAGTTTTGGCAAATGGGTTGAGCACTATTGCTCGTTTAGGGAGCCACCGCGTCTGCTTTACTATTCGGGCTAGACCGTGTCTTTTGAGTTTTAGGGCGGTGCAGCGTTTGGGGTCGCATTGGTTCGCGTGGTAGATAGTTATGTTGATGCTAAGTGTTCTTTCCACTGTTTTTTTGCACCTTCACGTGACTTGCGGGGTCATTAAGTACTTGCGCAAGATAATCCAAAAGATCAGTTGCCACAAGGTGGTAGCCCAGCTTTTCAGCCGCAAAATCTCCTGCAGCGCCATTAACAAATGCCCCTGCCACTGCAGCCTCAAACGGATCAGCTTTTTGCGCCAGAAAAGCTCCAACAACACCCGAAAGCACATCGCCTGTACCGCCCACTGTCATTCCTGGGTTGCCTGTGAAGTTGAGTTTAACTCGGTTTCCATCCGAGATTATGTCAACTTTACCTTTCACCAAAAGCACAGCACCTAACTCGCCTGCGCCGCGTTTAACCTCTTTGACCCGCTCATCCAAGTCTTCAGGCAACGGTCTACCTGTCAATATGGCGTATTCTCCGCCGTGAGGCGTTAGCACAAGTGGCACCTTTAAAGGACGCTTAAACTCTGCAAACGCCTTCAACCCGTCTGCATCAAGAAGCAACGGTTTTCCAGCTTGCTCGACCATTTCAACGCAGGTTTTCATGAATTTCTTGGTCTCAGGTTCCAACCCTGCCCCGGGACCGATAGCCACCGCATCGACGGAAGCAAAGTAGGGCTTTAATGTTGCGATGTTTTCGGGGTTTAGGTTGCTGCCTTCAAGCTTGATGGTTATGAAGTTGGGAGACATTGAAGAAATTGTCTTGGCTGTTTTTTGGGGAGCCGCTGTGTACGCTATGTCCACTCCCGTGCGCAGGGCAGCCATAGACATCAAAGCAGGTGCACCTGAAAAAACTTCACTGCCTCCAATGAACAGTGCCTTACCAAAATCACCTTTATGTGCACAAGCGCCCCGTTTTCTTGTAACTAAAAATACATCGCCGGGACCTGCAAAGTTTTCCAAATCTTTTGGCAAACCAATGTCAGCAACGTAAACCGCACCGGCGTAGGTTTGGGCTGCAGCTAACCCTGCTTTAGGTTTGTAAAACGTCACTGTAACATCGGCTTTGACGGCGTTGCCTAAGACTTCACCAGTGTCTGAGTCAATCCCGGTTGGTACATCAACCGCCACTTTAGATGCTTTAAGAGAGTTAATGTATTGGACAAACTGTGCTATGCGCCCTTTAAGTGTTCCTTTGGTGCCTGTTCCCAGCAAGGCGTCTACTGCCACGTCGACTGGAACTTTGGGCACCTCGTCAACGGAGTTCGCTTCAATTGTAGGTATGGTCTCCTGAAGTTTTCTTAGGGCAACCCAGTTTGCTAAAGAAGCTGGATGTGCGATGTCTTTGCCTTTGCCCACCAGAACCACGGCGACCCTGCAAAACCCCATCGAAAGCAAATGCCTTGCTGCAACAAAGCCGTCGCCGCCGTTTCCGCCCAACCCGCAGAAAATGATGACCCGTTTGTCCTTGGTGAAGTCGGCGTTGATTTTTGCAGCGATGTTTCTGCCTGCGTTTTCCATTAGTTGCAGAAGGGATATGCCGAAGTACTCGGCGTTTGTTTCTATGGCTCGCATGCCGCGGCTGGTGATGTATTCTTGATGCATAGCGATCTTGATAGGTTATGCTGGTTATGGAAGATAAGCCTATCTTTGGACTTTTCTTGGAATTATGTGTTTGGTTCTTGAAAGGTGAAACGCGGAAAAAGTTTATTCACAACAAGGCTACATAGTATTGTTGAACCTTTTCAGCCCCAGAGATGCGGCTGAGGTTCTTAATTGTGAAGGTGAACCTTGTTTGAACAAAACTCCTGAGTTAAATTTAGGCAGCAAGGACGCATTGATCATCACCGACATACAGAAAGATTTCCTTCGGGGAGGCGCGTTACACGTTCCTGACGGCGACCAAATCATCCTCGTCCTAAACGACTACGCCAAGCTCTTCAAAGCCGCAAACGCAACCGTTATTGCTTCCCGCGACTGGCACCCCCAAAAACACATGTCTTTTCGCGAGCAGGGTGGTCCGTGGCCTCCGCACTGCGTTCAAGAGACCGAAGGCGCCAGCTTTAGCCCTGACCTCAAACTGCCAGAAGGAACCACAATTATTTCCAAAGCAACAAACCCCGCCAAAGAAGCGTACTCCGTGTTTGATGATACGGGTCTTGAGGAGCAGTTAAAGGCGGCAGGTGTGTCACGGGTTTTCATCGGCGGCTTAGCAACCGATTACTGCATTGTGAATTCCGTGCTTGACGCAACATCAATGGGGTTTGATGTGGTGGTGCTTTCGGATGCGGTCCGTGGCATCGACGTAAACCCTGGGGATGTTAACCGCGCTTTTGAAACCATGCGCCGCAACGGGGCGGTTCTGCTTACATTAACGGCTTTCCCAGAACCTGAACCACTTTCAGGCGCCGTTAACCCTGTTGATGTTGATGCGGATAAGCCTTTGACGGCTCATTACATCAAGAAGAAAGCGCGTATGCGACCGCGGGGTTCTTATAAGCAAGTTCGTCGTGAAAGAGGTTAGTAAAGTGAGGGGAATTGTGTGGTTTCAAAGTTTAAATTATTCCTTCATGGAGAGTGGGTTGATTCTCAGTCTGGCGAGACTTACCAGCGGGTAAACCCCGCCGACCCCGACGATGTTTTGGGAGAGTTTCAGAGAGGCAACCCTGAAGATGTCAAAACAGCTATTGAAGCTGCTGTAGGCGCCTTCGAATCTTGGTCAGAGACGCCTGCACCTAAACGGGCGCACTATTTGCTTAAGGCAGCCCAGTTTCTAACAGAGCAGAAAGATGTTCTTGCCCGATGCATGACCCGTGAAATGGGCAAAACCCTTCAAGATTCAAACGCTGACATCCAAGAAGCCATTGACGTAGCGTATTATGCTGCTGCTCAAGGACGACTTCTCAATGGGTACACTGTGCCCTCTGAGAAGCCCGACAAGTTTGCCATGACCTTAAGGCTTCCAATTGGCATCGCAGGTGTAATTTCTCCATGGAATTTTCCCATTGCAATCCCCGCCCGAAAACTGTTTTATGCGTTGGTTTGTGGCAACACCGTTGTTTTAAAGCCCTCCTCAGAGACGCCTATCTGCGCCGTTAAGCTGGTGGAGTTGCTTGAGAAGACGGGACTTCCCAAAGGCGTAGTAAATCTGGTAACAGGTCCAGGTGAAACTGTGGGCATGTCTCTGGTACGGGACAAGCGAGTGGGCGTTGTGAGCTTTACGGGGCATAAAAACACTGGAGAAACCATTGTGCGCGAGGCAGGGCTTAAGCGGGTAAATCTTGAGCTTGGCGGAAAGAACCCTCTTATCGTTATGGATGATGCAGACCTAAAACAGGCGGTTGAAGGCGCCCTTTGGGGTGGTTATGAAACAACTGGTCAACGCTGTACCGCTGCGTCCAGAGTGATTGTTCACGCAAAAGTCAAGGAGCAATTTGAGCGGATGCTTCTCGAACAAATTCGAAAACTTCGGTTGGGCAACGGATTAGACCACAAGACCGATGTTGGCCCCTTAGTTAGCAAAGCGGCACAAGACAAAGTCCGCAGCTACGTTGAAGTTGGCAAAGCCGAAGGCGCAAAACTGCTCACCGGCGGCAAAATCCCAAGCAACATGGAAGGGTGGTTCTTCGAACCAACGTTATTCACGGACTGCACAGGTAGCATGCGGATTTCCCGAGAAGAAATTTTTGGTCCAGTTGTTTCACTGCTTACTGCAAAGAACTTGGAGGAAGCCATCATTTTAGCTAACTTTGTTGAATACGGGTTGAGCTCCTCAATATACACAAACAACATCAAAAACGCATTTATCGCCATCAATAAGCTGCAAACGGGCTTGACATACGTTAACAGCTCCACCATAGGAAACGAAGTGTCATTGCCTTTTGGCGGGGTTAAACAGTCTGGAAATACTCGTGAAGATGGTCCAGAAGGGATACGCGAATTCACCGAGCTCAAAACCGCCTACATTGACTACTCAGGGAAACTTCAAAAGACTTTTCTCAATTAGCCACCTTTTCCCGTTTTCTTTTTCTTTGCGTTACTTGTTTTTTATCCTTAATATTGTCTGTATACAAAAGCATCAACAAACCTCTTTTTTAGCCTCCAACCCCCCATTTTTGGTTGCGTTTTCAGGTGCATCCGGTCGAAATTTTTCGAAGCGAGCCCAACCTTATATAATCATGCCCAAGATTCTTAAAAAAATCGTGCAGGGGGACAAAACAGCCCGCGCAAAACAGCAAAAAAGCGATACTGAAAACACAACAACGACCGAAAAGCAGTTTTCAAAGTTTTTTCCGCATACTTACTCACCCAGTAACCTCCTATTAGAGGCAACCCGCCCCCTTTTGATGGGTTACGCGACGCCAAGGACATGCAAACGGGGCAAAACTTGCCTTAGTAATCGATTTTTGGGGTTCTGGACGGGCGTTTCATCTTTTTCGTTTCTTCGAAAAGACACTGAATGTTGATTTTTTACAATAAAACGTTAAAAACCACCTTTAACATAGGCTGTTTTATGTTGAATACACGCAATTTGCCGCTTTTCCTGCAAGTCAGAGCGTTAAGGATGGCGAAGATAAGAGAAAAACGAGAGCGAAGGGCGAGAGTTTTGAGGAACACATTTCAGAAGGTTCGGCAGATAAGGACGGGTGAAATGGGCTGTGCATGTTGGTGGCGAGGATTTGTGGAGATTTGGGTGTTGTAGGGCATACAGGGTGTTTGGTTGATGCTTTTGTATACGGCGCTTAGGCAACCTGGTTTTTCAAGGCCATTTAAGGGTTGCTCGTTGTCGCGAAACACGGATTTTTGCAGATCTATCGCCATTTTTTGGGGGGTAGCCTGTGTCTATTGAGCGGAATCTGTTAATTTCGCTCCTAAAAATGACTGAAAAAGGAGCTGTTAAACAAGAAGAAATCAACATTGACTCGAAGCTGCCCAAATCGGCAACATCATTTTTGCTGCAAAACCTGCAAAGTCAAAACTTAGTTTATCTGGAAGGCGACAAAATAACCGTTAACCCTCAATCTCGAATCAAACTCGCAGTCAAAGCAGTACAAATAGGCGCCGACGTTGAAAACGTAAGTAACTACCTAAGCTGGCAAGAATTTGAATCCATTGCAGCCCTCGCATTAGAATACAACGGATACACCACAAAAAAGAACATGCGTTTTAAGCATAATGGACGTCGCTGGGAAATCGACGTAGTCGGATGCAGAAAACCCTTAGTCCTCTGCGTAGATTGTAAACACTGGACCCATGGCATGCACTTCTCAACCTTACGAAAAATGGTTGAAGCGCAGTCAAACCGGGTCGAGGCATTTGCAGAGTTTCTGCCCAACAAGGCAGCCGATTTGCCCTGTTTGCAGTGGGAAAAAGCAAAATTTATCCCCATCATTTTGTCACTGGTTCCGTTTGGAGAAAAATTCTATGGACAGGTGCCTGTTGTGCCCGTTTTGATGCTGCAAGATTTCATCAGTCAAGTCCCGCTACATGTGGATTCGTTACGACATGTTAACCGCGTCTTTAGCCACCTATGACATGATTTTCAGCAACGGTTTTTTAGCGAACTTTACTGCAGGATACAAACTAACCAAGAACATGCCTAAGAGAGCAGCAAAAAGCCACCCCACGATTTCAAGCACCGCAAAACCAGTAACAACAGGGTTAGCCATCAAGATTATAATGCATGTTATAGTCCCAAGCGACGCCCCTACGCCCAAGCTGGCAAGTAACACCGTCAGGCTCTGCATTGCCAAGATGTTGATAATGGTTCGGGGTTTGGCTCCGGTTGCGCGGAGTATGGCGAATTCTTGGTGTTGTTCGTCAATTCCAAGCATTAGATAACTAATTAGGCAAATTGCCGCGGCTGCAAGGGCAAGGGCGGGCAAAAACATAATCACATTCCAAAGCGAACCAAGAAAGCCAATGTTCTCGTTAAGCACTTGATTGAGGTCTAATGCAACAAACTCTGGATAGTTCTGGCTTAGCAACGTTTGAATTTGGGACAGGGTCGCCGAAAAATCCGCCGAGGAAGCTACAGTTAGTAGCAGAAGGTTAGGACTTAACCCAGTTATTGCTTCGAGCTGGTTTAAAGGAATGTAGGTTACGTTTCCGTTGTTCAGTGGGTCTACGCAGACGCCGCTGATTTTGAAGCTAACATTCTGCACGGTTACGCCTTGCATCAGTGGGTCTGAAGGTATTGTTTTGGTGCCAAGCGAAGAGCGAGTTGTGAGTGGAATGTAAATTGTTTGCGCAATAGAGTCCCCTATAACCGCCTGCAAATCGGAGGTGCCATTGAGGAAAAAGCCTTTAGTAAAGGGCACATTCCCCAGAGTATCGGCGTCAACGCCAACTATAAGTGAGCCACTTTGCCTATGGTCCCCCAACGTAACCGTCGCTAATGTTTCCGGATCCACGGTAAATCCGCTTTGCTCAAGAATTGTTGCATACCAAACCAGCCGTGCATCAACATTGTCGATGTTTGGTGTTTTGTTCAAGTCTTCAATTAAGGCTTGGGGAGCTGCAAGTTGGGAGTTTGAATAGTCAAAGTCACCATTTGCGGTCTCTCCTGAAAAAGAGAGAAGCAGCTGCGTGTACTGGGCAGCCAGGTTTTTGTCGGCAACCAGGATGGTGTTTTCGCCTGTTGCCTGCGTTAACCAAGAGGAAGTTGTGTCGCGGGCAATTATGCCGCCTGCAATGGATACGGTTAAGAGAAGAAAAACCACGGAGAGAAAAAGTACGATGCGGATGGTTGCCGATTTTCGGCGAAAAAGACTCCGAGAAGCAATACGCAAAGTTAAGGCTCTTTTGGACAGGGGTTTGAGTTTGGTTTCTTTGCTTATTCCAAAGTATTGTACGGGGGAGAGGGCTTTTATTGGAGAAGCACGTGCAGCTTCAAACATGGGTTTTGCCCCAAAAATTAATGCAAACACAAAAAAGACCACAAACACCAAGGGGGCAAACCAGAAATTTGGTGTTTGATTATAAACGTGGAAAATGCCCAGATTTAATACGAGGTAATCTGCGGCAAATCCAACTGCGACACCCAACACGCAGCCCAGCAAGGTGACAAACAGCAGCTCGGTGAAGAAGTATCCAAAAACCAGGCCGTTGGGGCAGCCTGTTGCCTTCATCAAACCATAGTCTCGGGTGCGTTGAGCCATCAACAAAAACACGATAAACGAGATAATGACGGCGCCCACAACAAAAAACAAGAAGCTCACAAACACCAAAAATTGTGAGAGCACATTGGACACACCGACAGTGAGGGTTTCTTGAGAAACAGAAGCAATGCCTAAGCCTATTTGTCCGCTGAAGAGCAAAAGAAACAGCGTCGACGCAACGCACGTGGTCAAGCTGAGCACGGTTAAACCCGTCTGGAGCCTTCGGCGAAGCAAGTCGTTAATGGGAAAGGCAGTTTCACTCATGTGGATTCGCCAGTTTTCCCTCTTCCAAATAAAACGTTACATCCGCAAGGGGCATTATGTCTGGATCGTGAGTTGAAACGATAACGGTTTTCCCCTCCGCCTTAAGCGCTTGTAGGATTTGGATGATTTTCTGCCCGTTTTTAGTATCCAAGTTGCCAGTGGGTTCATCTGCCAACAGCAGTGGGGGGTCGTTTGCGAGCGCCCTAGCGAAGGCGACGCGTTGTTGTTCGCCGCCGCTGAGTTGCGCGGGAAAATGGTTGGCGCGGTGTTGCATGCCAAAAGTTTGCAGGAGGTCGGAGACTTTTTTTTGGATTTCCGTGGGGGCGGTTCTTTTCCACTCCATTGGGAACGCGATGTTCTCAGCTACGGTTAGGGTTGAAACCAGGTTGTATGCTTGAAAGACAAAGCCGACTTGGTTGCATCGGTACTGCGCCAAGATATCCTCGTTTTGTTCTGCCAATTCCAGGTCAAAAACTGTTAATTTGCCGCTGGTGGGTTTGTCAATTCCGCTGATGAGGTTAAGCAGGGTAGTTTTTCCTGCACCCGAGGGTCCGTAAATGGTTACGAATTGACCTTGCATAACGTTGAGTTTTATGTCTTTGAGGACTGCAACTTGGGTGTCTTCCATCGGGTAAGCTTTGCAAAGTGATTCAGCGCAAACTACGGGTTTGGGTTGGGGCAGCATAACATGAAAATGCTGCTAGAACATAATATATTTTGAGGTACAATCCTTTACTGGACTAAAACGACTTTTCCAAATGTATGTTTCCGCGGTCGCGTTTGAGGATGCGAACTTTTTCGGGAAGTTTATCTTTTTCCCAGTCAGCCCACGGAATTTCCTTGAAAGTCCATTTTTTGCCCAGATGCGCTGCGATTACTGCATGCTTGAACTGCTGATCGGTTGGGATGAGTTCATTAAGGAAGCGGAAGAGTTTGTCGATTTGGGTTTTGGGAAAGTAGGCGTAGTAGGTGGCGTTTTTGACTTCAAATGCGAAGGAGTGTTCGTTTTTTCTGGCCATGATGTCTGGGAGAGGACTAAGGCTGGGATTGCTGACGGGTATGCGCACGGCGTGGTAGCCGTTTTTTTGGAGCAGTTTGACTAGAACGCTTTCGCTGTAGAAGCCACGTTTGCGCCATCGGCGAAGAGCGATTTTGTCGATTTCTTTCATTGCTTGGTTTCCCCCAGTTTTTGGAGGTTTGTTTGTTGGGTTGGCGATAAAAAAGTATTGCACATGGATATGACGAAGTTTGGGTGATGCTTTTGTATACGGCAGGCTTGTTTCAGTTACATGCTGGTGAATTATGGTTACATAAAAAACAAAATCGAACACCAATGCAACCAATGTAACCACATGAGGAAACTCCACCATGTAGCCACTGAAAATCTATCAAACATAGCCTACATCTGCAGCGACAAAACAATGGCGTCATACGACCTCTCAGGGAAAACGCAGGACAGTAACAACACAAGTAAACGCCAAACAAACACCTCAAAGCAAAAACAACAAAACCAAGAAAAAAAGAAACCCACCAAAAAGACGCCAACCACACAGCCAAGTCACAGCCTCAAAAGAACATACCTAAAAATCACGTTTTCCTGACCGCCCCCTAAAACAAAGAAACCCCCAAAAACCAAAACATAAAAGCACGCCCCTCAAAAGAAGGCGCTCTCGCTCAAATTGTGGTCAAGGAAAAAGTTTTTTGTCAAAGTTTTCTGAGGCGGGTGAAAAAACCTCTTGTCACTCGAAGGAACCTCGAAGGAGGGCGGTTTTTGCTTCGCATGGGGATTTTCGGGGGTACTTATATGAGGCTACGGTAATCCCCATGGGTTAGCCCTTAGAGACTAGCAAATACGCCCAAAATAGGGCGTTTTTACGATTTTACGCAATTTTTGCAGTTTTAGTTTTGTGTTCTAGCTGAAAAAATACCGCTGTTTTTTGAGGCTTTTCGATTCGTCTCCATACCAACGAATCAAGACCGTTTTTTACACAATAGACCCTAAAATAAGTCGTTTTTGCGCAACTAAGGCGTTCGGTCAAGCGAATTTTTTACTGTCTCCGAGGCAAACTGTTTTGTCCCCGAAAAACTCAAACAACCCAAAAAGCCTCACAATTGAATTTACGTGTTAACTAAAAAGTCAACCAGACGTGCCCAGCCAAACAACTCGAGGAAGCAATCTTTGACGGCCCACATGTACCCTCAACCAATCAAAAGTGCACCCTCATTGCCCCCGACGGGAACGAACCGTCAAAAACTAAAAAATACAAACATGCAAAAACCCGGCGGAAGGCTCTGCCCACAAAGCAAACCTGTATGTCTTAATCAGACACATCTAAGCTTTAATTTGACCTTCTACAACTCATTAAAAAAAGCAGTTTAGCTGGTGAGGCACACCGCCATTTTTTGGTAGTTAACTTTGTAAGGGAGTCCAATCGCCCAGTTGGACACGCTCCGAAAGTACGAGAAGTCAAACCAATTTTTTCTAGATGGTTTAGTGTTTTGACTGACTCAACTTTTTTAGTCAACGGACCAAAAAAAATTTTTGATTTCACTTTGCTTATCGGGGAAACCGTTCTATGAGGAAGGTTTGGCTTCACAAAAGCCTGCTAAACCTGTGGGTTTTATATGGTTGGTAACATGACGTTTTGAGGCATTGGTGACATTAGTGATTATGGTTTACACCACCAATATCGGGCTCACCAAAATAAACAATCAAAGCAAGCACAAAAACCGTATACAAAAGCATCAACAAACAACCCTTAGCGCACTTCCTCAAAAACCAAAAAAGAGCCCAGCAGCGGCAACCGGAAGGTCAAATCACAAAACCCGAAGAAAGCACTCCAACAATAGCGACCGCCTGTTGATAACAAGAGAAGCAATCGCCCAACAGAAACTGCTCTCAGAACCAAACCGCATAACCAGACAGGCAACCACCCGTTTTTCAAAACCGCAGTTACGTAGCCAAGTGGATCAAAAACAATCAGCGACTCAAAACGCATCTACAAATTAAATACGCATTGAAGAGTCTGTCTACAACTCAAAAGGCAAAGAGCTACAGATAGACTTTGTTAAGAGACAAACGCGTAAGAGGATGAGCATAAAGGGGGGTTGGTAAACAAGCTTCCGTGCTGTTCAGTTCAAACGATGACAAGAAATTCAGCCAACTCTTGAGGGGCAAGTAAGGTTTCCCTGTTCTGACACCTCAGTAACGAATGCTCATGCAGGTCAAAACCCCACACTTTGCCTCACATGCAATTCCAGGAACCCTTTTCCCGTCAAGCAGTTCATCAGCAAAGTGTGTCTGAACGACGGCAGAGTCGTCAGCAACGTAAGGCCAATACTTGCCTAAAAAATAATCGTTGGACTCTTTTTGCCAAGGTAGCAGTTAAAGCCACAACACCGCTTAGAACAAGCTCATTCTTAAGAACACTTGAGTGCACGGTTACTGGTTAATGGTTGCCCGCCAATAGAATGCTATGAATGGAGCAAGTGTCGTCAGGTTAACAAAAATTTGCGAAACCGGGTACGGCATGAGAAGCTAGGACACTATTGTTGATTACCCACAGTAACATTGAAGCGTTTTTGTGTAAGCACAAGCTTGTTTCTAAACCACAGGCGTCTGAATCAGAGTCACGGCACATTTACAAACGGGTTGTCAATCTGGCGGTGCTCTTTTCTTCAAAAGGAGAGACTGTCGTAGGGTCTATAGGTTGTTCTTATTCACACAAATATTTTCAGTGTAAAGCAACGTAGAAGAAGCGCGTATGCCCGATCATGGACTGCTGTATCATCGGTGATCACTCGGTCACACCTTGTCTGAGGTTAGCAGAAGAAAACCTTTTCAGCAATACAACCGTTACTTGGTTTGGTGAACCTATGTCCAGTTTTAAAGTAACCAACACCCACGTAAAGTTCTCCACCCAAGGCGAAATCGACTTCATTGACCTTTCCGAGAAAATTCAAGAAACGGTTTCGAAATCAGGCATCCAAAATGGCATAGTCCACGTTTTTGCACCTCACGCAACGGGAATTCTGATTTTAACAGAAAATGACCCTGCTCTGTTAAGGGACATCAAAGAGTTTTTGGAAGAACTGGCACCCAAGAACCAAACGTACAGCCACCCGTCAAATGCTCATTCTCATTTGAGGTCCATGATGTTTCCGCCTGACAAAACATTGCCTATAATTGGGGGCAGAGTGAAGTATGGAACTTGGCAATCCTTGATGTTTGTGGAAACAGATGTTTACCCACGGAACAGAACCGTCATTATTCAGGTCCTGGGTGAAAACTGAAATCTTTTTCAAAATTTTTGTTTCTTCGTCACCCGTAAAGGGAAAAAACGCGGTAAAAATGGGAAATTCCACTCATAACGCCAAAAACACAGCTATGAACACAGACATTTTTGCCATGAAAATGTGAATCGTGACCATTCTATAAAATTTCGAAAACAAAAATTCATCAAAACGGTGCCTGCCTCCAATAAAGTCACTGACAAAACAAAAACTGGAAGCATTTTTCTCCACAATACATGTAGAATCTGCAGCCATTGCATGCTCGACCGGCTGTTCACCAAAAGCACTTGCGGCTGCAGCCAAAAAAATAACTAAAAACGGCGCGAAACCAATCAAATTTACCTGACTTAGGCTCAAGGGTCTCGCTTAGCAGGGTATTAAGCGGTTAAGAAGAGCTCTTACCTTTCAGTTACGGGCTTAAAGTTCTCATCTGGGGCTGCCAAGTTTATGATTATATATAATTCGGGACTCTTCGAACAAACACGAACGAGCCAGACAAAAAATCAGGCAGCTCTCAAGGGAACAAAGGAAAAACAAGGTTTTCAAAAAAGGTGTGTTCGGTTGATGCTTTTGTATACAGAAAAGAATATGCAAGAACCACGTACATAACGTTAAAGATGCCCCCAAAAAGCAGGGTACAAGCGGTCAAACAGAAGTTGGTTTCATCAAGTCTTTGACAGTGGTGCCGACCGAAAGCTCGCAGGCTAAAACTACTTTTCGCAGTTTCCCTGGCTGGGACAAATGGAAAAGAGCATGAATTTAGCTTAAGACACACAATTTCTACGCTTAGAAGAGGAATTTTTAGCTGTTTATTGTAAAAAATCAACATTCGAAATATTTTCGACACTAATAAAATTGACAGATAAAAAATCAAACCGCAAAAACACCAAAAACAACTAACCAAACTACCCCGAAAAAACAAGTCGACCAAAAATTAAATCATAAAACCATCTTAAAAGTCACTTCAAAATTAAACAATCGTTTTTTGTAACAAGAGACAAAAAAGGCACACCCAAGACACACCGAAAAAACCCCAAACCAAGCCCCAAAAAGGCTGTAAGACAAAATTGGCGCGCCCAATCAGAGCCTTGCCCGCCAGTTGGGCCAAATTTGCCAACAAATACGCACAGAAAAGCAGAGCTAACAGTCCCTATGGAAAAGGGGATTTCATGATTATATAAGGTTCGGAGCTGTTCGAAAAAAAGCGTTTATGACAGGAGGCAGGTGCAGAACGGGGAAAGGAGGGAGACAAGGTTCAAACTTGGGAAATACAGAAGGGCTATCTTCGAAAACACGGTATTGCAAGACCGCTATTGGCCCTTTCAGAAGGGCTAAAGGAACTGAAGATATACAGGTGCACCTGCTTAAGTAAACATCAGCAGGGGAAACGCAGAGAAGCCATGCGTAACGGTTGAAAGGCGTAGATGCTTCCTGAAGCAAAGCTAGAGAAACAAAAGAAGTTAGTTGTGTTTTTTTCGAGGTTTTTGACCCAGCAAACCTTCAGCGAGCTTTAAGTCTACGGGCGTGTTCACATTGAAAAAAGTCTTCAGCTGCGGATCCATTTGTTCAATGACCAACGTTGAAACATACCGCACCCCACCCAAATTCTCAACCATATCCGAAACCTCCAAGAACTCGTCTTCAAGCGCCATAAGAGCAGCTTTCAACGCGCTCTGTGTGTGATAAACGGCATGCAACGGTTCAATCCGTTGGTCAGTCCACCGGGGAATCGCCGCGGTCCTGTTGTGGCAGAGCTCGAAAAGCAAATCCAGAACCTCAACCGAAACCAGCGGCATATCCGAACCAACAAGCAAACTGTATTCGCCGTGGGCAGCCTCAAGCCCAACCACTACACCAACCAAGGGCCCCTGAGCGTCATCATGGTCCACGATAAACTTCACTTCAGGCTTCAAGAATTGGGTGTACTCTTTAACCAAGTCCTCAGTTTTTGTTACGACAATAACTTCGTCAACAACCCCACTGACGGCATCGACAACACGCTGAAGCAAGGGCTTGCCCTTTAACTCCACGACCGCTTTGTCTTGTCCGAAGCGTTCAGAGAATCCACCAGCGAGCACAATTGCAGAGCGATTCAAAGGTTTTCCTCGGTATACAACCCCTACGCGTGGCATAAAGCCTTTACTAGAAAAGAAGCGCGTTGAAGAAAGAGGGAAGAAAAGCTTAATTGACTTCGTTGGCGTCGATTTTCTTTGCCATTTCAGTCAAAAGCACTGAGAATGGGTGGTCGGGCTTATCCTGGGCGAAGATAAAGTTTCCTTCGGCACGCAAAATATCGCAGAAGCAAGGAACAATGCCTAACAAGGGAACTTTGTAGATGTTCTTGACACGGTCGTAAAGTTCGTCACGCCGATTTTTAGAGTTATAGTCTAAGACCTTGTTGAGCACGATACCTGTTTTCTTCTCAAACAGGTTGTAGAGCTCTTTGAGCATGCGGCTGGTTCCATCCACATCCGAGCGGTCACCGGTGGTTGTCACGGCAACAAGGTCTGAGGCAACGATGGCATTGATGGAGCTGTACTGCATGCCGGGGCTTGTGTCAAAGACGATGTAGTCAAATTGTTTTTCGTTAAAGAGGGCGCTTCGCAGATGCAACAGGCGACCCAAGGCTCTCATTTCCCATTTGCGATCTTTGGCGGACATGTCACGAATGGCTTCGGTGGCGGGGTTTGCTAACCCAACGTTGAGGGTGCCTTTTCCTGGAACACGGGTGCTGATATCAACAAGGACTTTGTTTATGTCGCAAGTGTTGTTTAGGTAATCGTTAAACCAGTTTTCAGTGCTTGAAATTTTGAGTATGGCGAAAAGACTTGGTGCTCGAAAGTCCAAGTCAAAGAGGCAAACGTTCTTGCCTAGTTTAGCAAATGTAGCGGCAAGATTCACAGAAAGTAAGGTTTTGCCTGTTCCACCTTTGTATGAGTGTACCGCGATAATTTTTCCCATTCTTATTCCCCGCCAGTTTCCCGTTCCGCATAGAAATAAGCTTTTCTGCCAGTGCGTTCCTTTTTCAGGTAACCCATCAAAACAAGCTGGTTAAGATAAGCACTTTCCACGGCTCGGGCTCGGGAGGTTTGCTGGGCAATTTCGTCAGCTGTTGCTCGACCTGACCGGCAAACGGTCATGGCAGTTTTCCGAAGATGGTCAGGCATAGAAAGCAAAGTCATAACATCTAATGGCGTATCTTCAATGGGTTGAGAAACACCAGTACGGTCATGCTTCTGTAGCTCAATCATGACTTCCATTTTTTCATTCAACCGCTCTAAATTCTCGCGTATCTTCTCCAAAATCGCCACAGGCTTTTTTCCTAAACCCATATCTTTACTCAATGACATCCCACTTTGATTGCGTGCCCTTGTACTACAGTAGAACATAATTGTTTATTAAGTGTTACGATACAGAAATATGAATTTGTGACTTGTTTGTTTTTGCTCAAAAGAAGCGGGTACAGTCAATACTGCCACAAACGGGCATACAGACAGTTGAATGTTAAAATCAGGTAGTAAGGAGAGGGTGGTTTAGTAGGGGATGGGTGTTTGGCTTCGGGCTTCTTCAACGATGGGCAACACTTGTTTGAGTTCGCGGAAGTACTTCAGCACGGTTATGCCTCGTTGTGTGACTGCGAAGACGACTCTGCGTTTGCCGATGGTTCGTTCTTCAACCAGACCTTGTTTGATGAGGAAGTCGAGGTATTCTTTAAGGACGCTACAGTTGACGTTAGCTTTATACATGATGTGCGTCAGCTTCAGTGGTCCTCTGTGCGCTAGCACCTTAAGAATGTCGATGTACATTTCCAGTTTACTGCGTCTCATGATTAACTCCAACTCCGATTTCATATATAGCGTTTATGTATTGAAAATTCATAGTTTTCATCATGTTTTGCATCAGCATCCACTTCCGAGGCTCACACGGTTTAACACTTTTAGTCTATTTTCGAATGCAGTAACCATGTCATCTATCAATATTTGTTGACATTCTGTCGAGAGTTGCTTGATTTCATCACCAAATACATTAACCATTTTTGTTTCCAATTCATCTCGACTTTTGACACCAGTATTTTGGTTCAAGGCTTTTACACCAGTCCATTGACCACACATAGGTGTTTGGTATTTAACTGCCTTATGAAAACAAAATATGAATCCCCAATTCAGAACGCTCAACAACCGCCATCAGCACGTTTCCACTTCAAACTCAAAAGCCCAACCGCCAAACATACAATTACAAAACGCAAGTTCAGGTTTAAAAAAAAGATATATGCCAAGCATACTCTACATCAGACAATTAGGCAAACAGGCGAACACGATGACTTCAAACAACAACGAAACCAACAATGAAATGGTCGTCACCCCATGGGAAGTGAAAGGCAAAGTCGACTACGAACGGCTAATACGCGAATTCGGAACCCAACCCCTCACACCCGAACTTTTAGCCAAACTAGAATCCCACACCGACAAACTCCACCTGCAGATCGAACGCCGCATATTCTTCAGCCACCGCGACTTAGACACCGTTTTGAAGCTGTATGAGCAGGGCACCAAATTTGTACTTTACACCGGCAGAGGTCCTAGCGGTCCAGTCCACATTGGACATCTAGTTCCTTGGATTTTTACACGGCACTTGGCAGAAAAATTTCACACACGACTTTACTTCCAGATGACAGACGATGAGAAATTCATTGTAGGCAACGACACAAAACTTGCTGACACACGCAAGTGGAGCTACGAAAACACTTTAGACTTAATTGCAGTTGGATTCAAACCTGAAGACACCTTCATAATTTACGACACCCAAGACATGGACCTTCTCTACGACATCGCCCTTGAAGTTGCCAAACGCATCACATTCAGCACCGCACGTAGCACGTTTGGTTTCCAAGACAGCACCAACATTGGCTTGGTGTTCTGGCCTGCCATACAAGCGGCGCCATGTTTTATCCACAAAAAACTCACGGGAGAAAATGTACCTGCCTTAATCCCCGCCGCCATAGACCAAGACCCATACTGGCGTGTAACTCGAGACATAGCCCAAAAGCTTGGCTACTACAAACCTGCCCAGATACACTGCCGTTTCCTACCCGGCTTGGGTGCAGGAGGAAAGATGAGCGCCTCTTTACCGGAAACCAGCATTTTCACCGTGGACCCGCCGGAGGTTGTGAAAAAGAAAATCTGGAATGCTTTCACAGGCGGTAAAGGCACGGCAGCCGAGCAGCGGAAACTGGGCGCCGACCCGTCAATCTGCAGCATATTCCAATACTACGTTTACCTCTTTGAGGAGGACAATGCGAAACTGGAGGAACGGGAACGTCGATGCCGCTGTGGTGAAATGCTTTGTGGCGAATGCAAAAAAGACATAGCAGAAAAACTTAACAAGTTCCTTGCAGAACACCAGAAGCGCCGCGAGAAAGCCAAAGACGTTATCGAAAAATACCACATCAAGCGATGAAGAAACATCAAGCTCAACTCGCGATAAACTTTTTCAGTGAATCACGTTAGCGGCGGTAGATATGCTTCTGCACGTGCAGGGCGCTTAAGGATAGCAAAGTGCAGTACGATTCACATGTACTAAGCGTAATCTTTTTTGTTCAAACTAGAAAGGGGTAACAGTGAACAGTTTGTTGTTAAGCAAAGTCAGTTAAAGAAAGTGAAATCCATGTATGTCCAGTTTTTATTCCGCCTGAAAGCATACAACAAAATCGGACAGAAAATTCAACGCAGCCCTTGAGTACACAATAAAGAAATGTATATAATTAAAGTAGACATGAAGCAATAGTATACCACAAGCAATCTCTTTAGAAATACAAATTGTATTTCTCCAAAAACACAACCCTGTATTCAAGACCGGAACTTTTGCAGGCGTTTTTGCGCAAAGGGTTGCCAAATCGAAAAATGAAAGTTGGATGTACATAGTGTCTGAACATTTACCTGAATGGCCTGAACCAGGCGACTTAGTAATCGCCACTATCGAAAGTTTAAGGGATTATGGAGCCTACGCAAACCTTGACGAGCACAACAGACGCGGCTTTCTACACATCTCCGAAATCTCCAGCGCCAGAATAAGAAATATCCGTGACTTTGTACGGGAAAAACAAAAGATGGTGCTCAAAGTTATTCGAGTAAACGCAGAAAAAGGGCACATTGACTTATCTCTAAGACGCGTGACAAAACGGGAAAGAATCGAAAAAATCAAATCTTGGAAAAAGGAACGCAAAGGTGAAGCTATTCTTCATGCGGTAGCCGAAAGATTAGGGTTGCCCACACACGAAGTCTACCAGCAAGCGGGCGTTATTCTTGAAGAAAACTACGGCTTATACGAAGGGTTCGAAAAAGTCGTGAAAGAGGGCATCGAAGTTCTAACAAAGCTTGAAATACCTGAAGAAATGGCTAAAGCTATCGTACAAGTTGCAGAAGAACGCATACGAATTAAGATGATAAAGGTCAAGGGCACTCTTGAAGTTCGCTGCATGAAACCCAATGGCATTAAATGTATTCAAGCGGTCTTCAACACCGCCAAGAAAGCACAAAAAGCAAAAGATGCTAAAATCGAATTTGCAGTAATCGCCGCTCCTAGATATTGTGTGGAAGTTTCAGCAGATAACTGGAAACGTGCTGGAGAACTCTTGGAAAAGGTTGGTCAAAGTGTGGTGGCGAACATAACCAAAGCAGGAGGACAAGGCGGCTTTAAGAAGGATGTTAGGCGGTAAAACATGCGTTAAGAAAACAAGAAAATGATGGTGTCAGGTGGAAAAAATTGGTAAAGGCACCAAACCAACTATGACCAGGCAAAACGATGATTACGTTTTGCTTCAATAGAAGCCCACAAACGTCGGGAAGCTTTTGAGGGCTTCCCATGAACGTCTCATGAAAGGGCTAAAAGATATGGGATGTGGGCTATGATAGTCGCATGAAGTATAATGGAGAAATAGTTGTAAGTAACGTTGCTGACGAAGATGTCATTTTCGTTTTCGTCAAGAAAAACACAAACTCATCATTTACTTAAACAAAAAGCAATCGGGGGAGAAAACTCTGCTACCTAATGTACCATGGTCGCAGGAAGCACCCGTAGATGGTTCATCTGCATTTTTTCAACGCAAACCCAACTGGAGATTAGAAAACCAGTTTGTGCTCGTGAAGAATTGCTTCGTATTCAATAAGGCCTATTTTTTTGATGCCGCCTTGAAAATGTGACCGCGCTTTTCCACCTCTATGCGCAAATGCCTCTTTTCCTTTTAAGCACTCAAGCGGCAGGGGTTTGCGCCATTTGTCTACCGCAGTGACAAAAACGCCTTGGTCTGAATCTATGAAGTCACGGTGAATAAGGAGTTTTTTCTGAGTTTCATCTAGCTGAGTGTATGCAGAGTCTAAAATGCAGTTTCCGATAAAACGACCGCCATCTTTATGCACCAAATAAAACAAAGCGTGGTCGCCTTGCTTTAACAGAGGGAGGTTAACTTCAGGTTTTCCGTTTTCTGAGCGTTCTTTAATTGCCCAAAAGCCTTCCTGAGTGCGGTGTTCAAAAATGGTGTATCCTCTTCTACCATATAACCCGCCTATTTCGTCTTTGACTTTAAAAATCCAGTAGTTCGTCACGGTGTTTTCTCCATTTGTGTTAGTTTTAAGGGGTCAGGTAAATGCTTTGCTGAGCCGTTGTCAACTGTTCTTGATACTAAACAAACATCTTGAGTATGTGTGCAGTATCTTAAAGGTTCAGGTGGCTTGTGAATGAGAAGGGACAGATTTTCATATCTGTCGGCAGCTTGCCAAACAGTTTGCTTAGTAGCTGTAGCAGGTGTACCCACTGTAGGTTAACTAATCGTGTCATAAACGAAAAAATGTGTTGGCTAAAAGTGGCGCATATTGTAATCGTTAAATTAATTAATATAATTAACCAATCAAAAATTGAGAGAGAACAATGAATTATAAAGAACGGCAAGAAATAATTAAAAAATCGCCAATATCTTTTCAATACCTTAAGCGGTTCAACATTGGAGCAGGCACACTACAGCTAGTAAACGGGTTAGCAATACTATCGCTAACTTTTCTTTTGACATGGCCTAAAGGCACCGACATCTACACATTCTATCTTCAATTCCAACATGTCACCCCAACATCGCCCGCCATCTTTGGATTCCCCAGCCCACAAGTTATCTTTACCGTGGATTATCTTGGTGTGGTGCTGGCGGCTTTTCCTTTGATTTCGGCGTTTGCTCACTTCATGATTGCGTTTCCCAAAAATCAACAGTACAACGAGAACCTCAAAAAAGGCATAAACCCCTACCGCTGGTATGAATACGCTTTCTCCAGCTCCATAATGATTTGGGTCATCGCCACGTTTGTGGGCATCTGGGATTTCTGGTCGCTTGCAATGATTTTTCTGCTTAACGCAATGATGATTATGTTCGGGTACCTCATGGAAGTCATTAACCAAAAAACCGAGAAAACAAACTGGTCCGCCTTCATCTTAGGCTGCATCTCAGGCGGGTTCCCCTGGGTAGTGCTGTTCGCATACTTCACGGGCGCAGTTGTAGCAAGCGAGGGCAACGTGCCAGCGTTTGTTTACACCATTTTTGCGGTTTATTTGGTGCTGTTCATGAGTTTCGCGGTGAACATGGTTTTGCAGTACAAGGGTGTAGGACGCTGGAGAGACTACCTGTATGGGGAACGCGCCTACATCGTGTTAAGTTTTGTGGCAAAAACGCTGCTGGTTTGGCTAGTGTTTGCAGGGCTGTTTCGACCATTCTAAATCAACCCCCTCTTTTTTTGTCTATTTGGATGCTATTAGCAATTGAATGCAGAACCTATAGAGGGGTAGAGGTCTGTCAAAACGTAGCCTACCTACCACACCAGAAGAAGCCCAAGAAAAACCATAAAAATTGGAACTCAATGAATACGAGGCGTATTGTTTGGTGGACGAGGCTAGCTTAAAGCCGTCGTTTAAACCGTCGTTACACAATTGATAGGTTTGTGTTAATCTCGCGATATAATGCGTATTTGATGCTAAACAAAGAGCAGTTAAAAGCGAGAAAAAGCATCACATCTCACTAACATCTCAAATTTTATTTTTAGTACCCTTTAAAAATCAGGGTACCGTCAGATAGGAGAATTTAATATTTTGCTCGGGGTATTCTGTTAGCCATATCACGCCTATTCTGCCCCCGCCAGTCCTGTAGAAACTGGACACAACAAAATCATATCGCAACGTATCGGTTATCCAGTCTGTAACAAGAGCGTCCCAAGTCCCACTCACACACTTCTTGTAAAATATGTGATTTTCCGTAGGAACTGAAGACCAGAAACAGTACAAATCACCTGAAGAAGTATCCACAGTTAAAGTTGGCTCTAATGAGCAGTAATAATAAATTTTTATCCAACTATAAACATCTTGAGGGAAACTCCAAATAGCAGTTCGATTAACATATTTTATCGTTATTCTATAGAGAGGTTCGCTCAATTCATTGTCTCCTAAGTAAGTAGCTGATCTATAAACTATATGAATAACATCTCCTTTAGTTACAACTGAAAACTGGGCTGAACTAATGCTGTTTGTAATTGTCTCTGGATTTCCCCAAGAGGAGCCGTTCCAAAGCTGCCCAAAAAGACTTGTACCAGAAACGTAGAGAACGTAGATTTTGCCAGATGATAAGGGAACTAAAGTCACGCCAGTGCTTGAGGTTATACTGTATGGAAAACCAGTCGCAGTTGACCAAGTTCCATTATTTAAGGCTGACTTTATGACACTATAACTCGCACCAGTATAGTAGCTTATAAAAGGGTACCCATCTGAATCCACAGCTATAGTCGGAGTGCCGCCGACAAATTGAACTACTCGCGGATTATAGGAAGACCACGTTATTGTCCCGTTTGCGTTTGGCAGTCCCCGCCTGTAAAACAAGCCATTCCAAGCATATGCGTAATGCACATATGTCCCGTCAAAATGAATCGCTAAATGGTCTCCAGTTCCGCATTGAGCTATTTGTGTTTCAGCGCTCCAATTGGTTCCATCAGTGGATGTTTTATAGGTCAAACAGGCGCTTTTACTATAGAAAACCCAAAAACGACCATTAGCAAAAAAGGTTTTACGTTGTGAAGGGTAAACTGTAGCGTAACCATCACTTGTTGTGTCTACAACAGAAGGTGCGTTTATTCGGAGATAATTAGCAGTGAGGGTCATGTTTGAAAATATGGATAACGTTATGGGATTATCGTAGAAAGTTTCATTAGTGTAGGTATAACTTCGGAATGAATAACCGCTTGGAATACTAACTTGAATCGTGTGAACGCCTAAAGACATATTGAATGTACCACCTGTGGTTCCACAAGGCTGCCCATCTATAGTGACATTAGCTGTAACAGCGCTTCCAAAATCGTCAGCTGCTGGAATTTGCACAATATAATGGGAATAGGCATAGTTAGCGGTAACGGTCATGTTTGAATAAACAGGTATCCACGCGGGATTATTGCTGTTCGTACAGCCATTATATGTGTAGTTCTGGAAAACTAGGCCGTTTGGGATAGTTACTTGTATTGTGTGGTCACCTGGTAAAATGTTGAAGCTGTTTCCTGTAGTTCCGACCAATTGGCTGTCTATGTACACATTCGCGGGTACGGAGCCTCCAACGTTGTCGTATGCAAGTACCTGTAGTGAGTGAAAAGTCGGTGTATCGGAGGTATTCATGTATGCAAATCTTAGTTCAGGATTTGGGTACGGCGTCGTCCATATGACGCCAGTTTTGTTTTCGTAACTTCTGGCGAAACTAGCTATAACAGAATTTTGAAGGGAGTCACGTATCCAATCCATAGTTGAGGACCACGTTCCATTGATACATGTCTTGCAATAAATATGGTTGGCTCCTGAGCCAGACCGTGGAGCCCAAAAAAAGCACAGGTTGTTTGTTGACGATTCAATGCATAAACTTGTTATGGCACGAACGTCTGAGCGCTGCACTATTTGGGGTGAGCCCCAGCTCGAAGTGCGTTTCGCGTGATACAACGCACAGATGGGGTTGCCCCATTCGTCATAGTCTATTATGGCATCATAGGTTATGTGGACAACATCGTTTTGGCTGACAATCGAATCGCAATATGCGACTGGCAGGTTTTCTTCGTTTCCCCATGAAGAGCCATTCCATAATCGCCCTAGACCAATACCGACCCCATTGTAAAGGAGATATACTTTATTCGTGGCCAAGGGAACTATTGAAACGCTCCAAGGTGCACTACTGCCCCATGATGTTGGGGTATATGGAAAACCTGATGCTGTAGACCATGTACCATCATTGGTAGAAGACTTTATGACCATAGGGACATAGCTTGGATTATACCCGTTATATCCTATGAATGGGTAACCATTTGAGTCGACACAAATAGTGGCGGGCGCACTGTAACCTTGACTTAATACTCTGTATTCGTTTGACCAAGTTATAGTTCCGTTCGCATTGGGCGTTCCTCGTCGGTAATTCATCCAGTCATTCCATGTGTTCACGTAGTGAACATAAAATCCGTCGAAGTAGATAGAAAAATATGTGTTGGACCCACACGTGGTTACGTGAGTTGATAGACTCCATGTGATTCCGTCCGTGGACGTTTTGTAAGCCATGTAATAGTATTCATAATATTCGCCTGGTTCAACAAAGAAAGACCAGAAGCGTCCGTTCGCATAGAAACTTTTACGTTCTGTCGGAAAAGGTGCACCCGTAACAGAAGTTGAAGTTATTGTGCTTGCTTTAGGGTCGGACCATGCGTAGTGTACTGTTACTGTTGTATCCTGACTAAATATTGTAGTGCAGGGGTTAGTGTAAAGAGTGTAGCTCCGATAAGTGGAATAGTGAAAGGCATAGCCGTTTGGGACGCTTACCTCAAGTGAGTGGTATTCGGAGGATACGTTAAAGCTTTGTCCTGTTGTTCCTCGTAGCTGTCCATCGATATAGACATTCGCGGTTACTGGACTGCCTACGCTGTCTTCTGCCTCCAACGTTAGCAGGTAGTAGTAAATTTGGGGTGGTGGAGGCTCATAAATCGCCACCGAATGAGGCATAGACCATTCGCTTGATGCCCCTCCCGTATCTTGGGCGCGAACTTTGACGTTAAATTGCCCTGTGGATTCCCAGAAATGTGACGCTGTGACCTGCGTCCCACTTGCATTTGGGCCTATTGTAGTATGTTCTGTGCCGTCTCCCCAATCAAAAATGTAGTAAATGTTATCACCGTCAGGGTCTATTGCCTGCGCAGTGAAATCATAATAGTAGCCCATGATTAATGAGGACGTTGGACCGTCAAGAGAAAGTGCAGTTGGCGGGTTAGGCGGAGGAGGAGGAGGAGCTGTATAATACGCTACTATCGTTTGATCTGAGTTTATCTCTATGTTTACCGGGTTGGTGTAGTAATCTGTTCCATTGTAGCGGAAATGACTAAAAGTGCAATTATACAAAGTTGCATTGACACCAACACTGTAGCTCCCAGAAATCAACCTAGGATCCTTACCTATTTCCTTAAAGTCGGTACTGTTTATACTAAAAACTGGTGACATAAGGTTCCCATAGTTATCCCGAGCATCCAACATCAACATAGGCTGATACAACTTAATGTCACCATTACCATAAACCCTCAGCCAGCCTTCCCCTATTTCATAGCCGAAACGGGTCATCCATTCATACTCACCACTGTCTGAATTAAAACGGTACATCGGCCAGATTGCTGTAAACCCTCCATAAAGCGGCGTTTCATCAAAACTAGTACAGCCCGCAAAGTAGTCCTGCGACGCACGGTCTAACGCCTCATTTACCGTATAGTCAGCCGTCAAGGCATAAAAAAAGAACTTCTCAAGCCACAAATGATAAGGCGGCCAAACTGCGGTAGTCTCATTCCATATCCCTATTGTTTGGTTTAGAGCCGCTGATCCCCAGTCAAAGCCTATGTAGCAAAAAGCACCATTATCTGAACAATTGTACCCGTCGCCACTCATATAACCCGTGAGAGGGGTTGTAGTATTTGCGCCCACCATTTTGTGAGTCCACGCATATGGCATTCCCTGAACATTACCAGAAGTAGAATTTGGGCCGTTACCGTGATCTGTGTTAGCTGACATACATGCATTGATAAAAGCAAAGAAGGTGTTGGTTAAGGTAGTCTGGCTGGCTATATCCATATCATAAAGCATATGAGTACCATAATAGTCACTTAGTTCCATTGCATGTGTCCAGTTGTTTTCGTCTAAGTAATAATCTAAGCCTACATTGTCCTCAAAAAAATAGTGAAATTCGTTTGGAGCAAGCTGATAATTACTTGCACCAACGCCATGGTCAAAATCAACTACTGCAACACGAGGATAGTTTTGTTCATTATAGGAAATCTGGTACAAAATATCGTCTTTATATGAGCCCTTGTTACCCTGAAAGTCACTGGCGCTGTATCCGTTACTGGCGAATAAATTATTAATGTATTGAGCAGTGGCTTGCTGCTGTGAAACTTCTGGATTTGTTTTGCGCATACTTGACTTAATGGTATAATTGTATGCGCCCATACTTTCGGATCCCCAAACGGTGGAGCGCCCCTGCAAGGGAGTGGCGTCAACTGTTGAGATCGGAATTAAGAGCATTGACAACATAAGAACACAAAACAACACCCCGCTAACTTTGAACCAGCGAGGTTTTAGTAGAGTATTAGACCGAAAATGTTTCTTTTTCCATCTTAACCAGAGCAGACCAGCACAAAGCGTAACAGCGGCAAAAACTGGAACCGCGATCCAAGTATCCGATACCGAGTTTACCTTCGCGTCAACCGTAAAAGCTTGACCATTGGAGAGGACAACTGTGCAATCTTCAATAGCGGCAACTAAATCAGCTGGCGGATCCGAAGTGGAAACCCGTTCGTGAATATAGCAGACATCTTTTGTATCAGCCCAAAGGTAAACGTTCATGCCGTACACGTTGCCAGGGTAAAACTTATCTAAACTAACCCAAACATGCCGCAACGGAAAAAGTTCAAAAAGGTCTTGGCTATGCGCTTTATCAACATAAAGCGAAGGAGCAAAAATTGTTTCAATCATCATCGCGTTTGTTACATTAAACTTCGTAACTACAAACGTGCTATTGCCCGATGCTTTCGAAGTGTTATTGCTTGATGGTGCTATCCACGAATAAGTTTTCGCGCTTGCCATCGCTGTGTCTATTGCTTCTTCCTCTGAAAGGTTTACGCTTGTGCTACCGATTCTGTAGAGGTTCCAGTTGTCAATGAAGCATTTTAGGAAACCATTCTCGTAACGCAAGACTACGCACTTATCTGGCGCTTCTATTCCATTATATGAGTAGGTCCAACTGAAAGTTGTCGAATTCTCTTTAGAGGTTACTTCAAGCTTCATGTTTCCAGATGCTGCCGTTGAATTCTTGTTAGGATCAACCGTAGTGAGTGCTGATTCCAGTTTTCCGTAAAGCACATTTCTAGAATAGGTTTGGTAATTGCTAAGGAAGTCTTGAGCAGTTTCAAGGACGGTAGCGGCTGTTTTAGTTAGGTGTGGGAGCCTTCATTCTCAAGCACGTTTATCTTTTGCAGGTTCCCGTTTACGAACGTATGAACTATGTCCAGCTTGCTTCCGTTAGACTCAAGAGCATAGCGCACGTTCTCCTGAGGAAGAAGTTCTAAGTAAAAATCTTGATACTCGCTCTTTTGGGCTGACTGGTATTTTGTGAGGTCAAGACCCACCACCTCATTTGATATTGCTAAGCCTTCTTGTTGTTGAGTTGTAATGCTTTTTGCATGTACGTTAGGAGTTAATGTGGCATATGCGCCCAAAATCAAAATTAGCGAGAGAAAAACTATTGTAAAGTTTCGCTTAGACTGCCTAATCATAACCTTGTTTCCCCTCTTTTCCTCAAAATCCAAAAGCAGCAAGCTTTGGATTTTGCTCCCTGAGTACCCTTTGTTTTCCGATTTGCTTTTAAATTTTGCCATCAACAACGCTGTTCTTTTGGAGGAACAGGCTGTTCTTCAGGGAGAGTTAAAAAGGAGCCTACCCACACTGTATATTAAGGGACTAAGCTTGAACAAGCGCCTAGCAGTTATCTTTATCCTCACAAGCCTCATCAGCTTACTCACTGTTACAGTTGGACCCACAAAAGCAAGTTCCCAAACCATCATCGTACCCGACGACTACCCAACCATAACCGACGCCATAGGCAACTGCACCAAGGAAGACACAATTTTCGTTAAAAGCGGAATATACGCCGAGCAGACACTGGTTATAAACAAGACACTCACACTAATTGGCGAAAACGCTGAAGACACAATTATAAATAACATAGACTCCCACGCCATGGTTGAGTGGCTAGGTGGTTATCGTATGCCATTTGGAATAACCACCGCTGTAGATGTTAAAGCAAACGATGTAAAAATCTCAGGTTTCACCATAACCAACGCATCAACTGGCATCACCACAGAAGGTAACGAAACAAAAATAGTCGCCAATATCATAGAAGGACTAGACACCGATGGCGGCTATGATATAGGCATCAGTGCAAGCGGCAAAGGCACTCAAATTATAGATAATATTATAAATGCTGCAAATGTGGGCATCTTTGATAGCGGCTCATATCAAGTTATCATGCAAAACATTTTTAATTCAACAAGTTGCACCGTTGGCCCTTATGGACAATACAATATCATCGCAGACAACATCTTATACGGGTCGAGGGCAGGTATTAACTTACAGGGCAATTTGAATGTAGCTTATAACAATACTGTTGTAGATGGAGACATTGGAATTGAAATCACTGGCGTTAGTAATATAATCTACAAAAACGTCTTAAACCAAAATAATCTGGGAATCGAAATAGGACCATGGGCTATAAATGATTTTTTGAGTAACAACATTGTATGTGCAAACACAATAACCGATAACCAGCGCTATGGCATCATAATCGCTTCAGGTAGAAATAACACTGTTTATGCAAATCATATTGCAGACAACAAGGAAATCGGCGGCATGATTGCATGGAATCAATCATCCGGCATACTCTATAATGAATCTGACAGAGAGAGATGGCAGGGGCGGAATGCTGATAACAACACCTTTTACAACAATAACTTTGTAAACAATAGCGCATCTGAAGCTACTGATTGGAGTTGGCAAGGCACCAATTCTTGGGATAATGGCAAAGAAGGTAATTACTGGAGCGACTATAACGGCACAGACGCCAACGGTGACGGCATAGGTGATGTATCATACCCAGTAAATAAACCGTATAGGATACTAATCAGCAGTTTTCCTGAAGCCCAACTTCAGGATCCAACGGTAGTAAACCCTAACAACGTTTCTGACCGTTATCCGCTTATGGAACCCTTTGACACCGAAAGCATAACCATAGAGTTACCTGAATGGGCAACTGTTACCCCCCACCAAATCCCTTCATTTTCGCCTTCACCAAGCCCACCTCCAACCCAACCCCCAAGCCCCTCTCCAACACCTAAAACAACCCAAACCCCAAACCCCACACCAACATCAACAAGTGCACAAACACCCTCACCACCCCTAACAGAACAACCTTCGCCTTCAAACTCAGTTCCACCAACAAGCAACAATTCTAGCAGGTCAACAGACGCGTACTGGACAGCCGCAGCCGCCGTGGTAGCTGTGACCATAGTAATCATCGCAGCAACACTCATGCTCAGAAAACAGCACAACAGCAAATAAGAGACCAACTGTTCCTCTACAAGAACAAAACGTTCCCCAAGGAGAGCTAAAAAGGAGATTGCATTTTACCATCTGTGACAAAGGATGAATAAGCACATTGCGGTTATCTTTGTTATCATCAGCCTGACCGCTTCAAATACAATAACACTCCAGCCTGCCCAAGCAAAATCTAAAACAAGTGTTGTCCCAGACGATTTCCTCACCATAGCAGATGCAATCGGCAACGCCACAGACGGCGCCACAATTTTCGTTAGGAAAGGAACCTATCAAGAACACTCAATTGAGATAAACAAAACGTTATCGCTTATAGGCGAAGCCCCCAATACCACCATAATAGAGGACATAGACCCTCAAGTGCTCGTACTTCCCACCCAACTTCTACCAGAAAACAGCGCACCAATCAAAATTGCCGCCGATAACATCAAAATCTCAGGCTTCACCCTCACCAACGGCGGCAACGGCATCTCAGGAACAGGCAGCCAGACACAAATAACCGACAACCTCATAACAGCACCATATGGCTGCATAAACCTCAAAGGCTCAAACATAACCATCACACAAAACATCATAGAAAATAACGCTAACGGTGGCCTCAGTGGTTATGGCATCAAATGCAATGGATACTACAACACAATTGCTTCAAACAGAATTACTGGACCAAACAACTATGCAATTACCATAGAACACGAAAGCTCCTTAAACGTAGTATGTAACAACACCATAGTAGATGCGGGCAGTATACACGTATACGGCAACAGAAACGTAGTTGCCAAAAATAGCCTAACTCATGGCGGCATCTCAATAGACGGAACATCTAACACTGTCTATTCAAACAGAATCGAAGGGTCTGGTTTTGGTCTTGTTGGCTATAACAATACTTTCTATGCGAACTACTTGACATACGCTGTAAACGTTGGAAGCAACGTAGAAGATGCAGCAAATAATATTTTTTACGATAATAACTTTGTCGGCAGTACACAAGTTGGGGGCTGGATCGGCGTACGTGGACCTAACTTTTGGGATAATGGTGTTGAGGGTAACTTTTGGAGCGATTATAACGGTACAGACAGCAACAACGACGGGATAGGCGATTTTCCATACACAATTGACGCTAACAATCAAGACAACTACCCACTTATGGCACCATATAACATAGACAGTGTAATCGCAGAACTGCCAGAATGGGCAAACACCTCGCCGCCAACACCGCCTTTTCCGACACCCACACCGACTTTGCCTCCAAACACCTCAACACCAACAACAAACCCAACCACAACAATCACCCCCACTCTAGCCCCAACCACAACACAAACACTCCAACCTTCACCATCAACCCCCACACAGCAACCAACACAACTCGACTCAGAACCTTCAACAGGCAAAAATACAGGATTGCAAGCCAACATGCTCTTGATAGCCACAGTTACGGTCATAATAATTGCATTAGGGACAGCCTTAGCAGTGGTCTTCAGGAGAAGAAAAACCGACGCCTAAAACGGGCAAAAAGGTCCAAAAAGTGCTTGGCTAAACTAAACTTTAAAAAGCGGACGGTATAAACGCAAAAGCAAAATCCCTAAAACGCAAAAATAAATCTCGAAGAAAAACATTCGAATAGTAAAAAAGAGATTAAATTAAGCATATTTTGGAAGTTTGTTGGTGGACGAGGCGGGATTTGAACCCGCGGCCTCCACGATGCCAACGTGGCGATCATGCCAGGCTGATCTACTCGCCCAATTGAGGATGTTTCTGAACCTTAACCACAGCTTTACCCTATAAGCGTTTCTTTATTTTAGCCCTGTACTGTTGGGCTTTCAAAGCAAAGCAAACACGTTTTTCCCACAAACCCAGAGTTTTCTATATCTATGAGGGCTTGAGTTGTTGTGAGCAACTGTTCTTCGAGTACGCCTACTTGATTGAGGATACAAAAGGTTTATGTTTGTTGCTTTTAGCAAAGTGGCTGGGCACGTGAGTGATTTGGCTGTAAAAGCGAAGCTGGATTTCAAAAATATGTTGACTGATTGTGGGTATGGCGAAAAAGTTGTGGATGCACTTTGGCTCTGGTATGATTTTAGCGAGAAAAAGGGCGTTGCCAGTTTTTAGTTTTTGTGTGTGTAGTTTTTTGTACGGACAACTGTTTATCTCTCAGAGCGTGATTTGTTTTCTTAGCAAGGAATATATGAGCTTACGTAGTTAGAATTAGGATTAACAATTAATACCCTTACATTTGTACTAGGATTCATTTTTGGGATTCGTTAGCCTTATTAGCTCTACACTGCAATTATAGCAACGTGAGGATTCAGAGCAAATGTCGGAGAAACCACCATCCAAAGATGAAGCATTAGAAGCCTTGGACTTCATCGTTAACGTTCTTAAAGAACACGAAAAAGACTTAGACAAACTGGTATGTGAACTTGGCACTGTGGCGGGTCAACTTGGCGAATCGGGGGAAATTAACGACAAAGTCAGAAAAATCGAAGACAAAATAACCAACCTGCAAAACGAAGTTTGTACACTGGTAAAATCCTTATCCAACCAACCAACACAGACAACAGCATCAGGGACTCCTCAAACCCTAAGTACACAAATAACCCAAACTCCGCAAGTACCCAAATCTGAAACCTCAACACCCAGATGGAACCCAAACATACCCTTACTTTTCCGATGCAAAAAATGGGAAGACTTCCAAGCAATATCACTCAATGCACAAACAATCTCATTCACAATCAAAGAAGACACCCAAACATTCGAAGCCAACGCAATAAAAAACAACCAAATCATCAACTACAACGGACAAACCCCAACAATCGCAAACCTCCTAAAAATGTACCTAAGCAAAGAACTAAACGTCACCGAAAACCAAGTCTTAGAAGGCGAAATACTCACCAAATAACACACACAATTTCACGAAACTTCCACCCTAATTCTGAATACACAATCCTTTTATAATTCAGTCTCTTAAGTCTTGAGATGTAGCATGAAGGGTGATTGAGGTTGAAGGCGCACCATAGCCAGAGTACAGTTTTCCGTTCTCGAAGCCTTCTCCTTTCTCCTCGATAACGGATGGCTCTTGGTAGCCAACACACAATGACCTCACCCTTCTTGCGTAATTACTTGAGTTGCAGTGAATGTGTTTTTGGGCGTCGCTAGATGAAAGCGTGTGGAAGTTTTGCAGAAGTGTAAATCTAATCTGGGCTGTTTTAGGTGAAAGTAGAAAACAGAAAGGTTGAGGTTAAAAATGGAAAAATTGTTGTTAGCTTGGGGGGATGGCTTCTTGAAAAGTGTTTAATTCCACGTTCAAAGCGGGTTTCACTGCTTCGGAGACTCGTGAGGCTACGATGCGTTTGATGTTTTTTTCGCTGGCAATGTCAACGATGCGTTGGGTTATTATGCCGTCAAAAACTAAGGTGTCAATGCCTGAAACCTGCTGCAGACGTTCAGCTAGTTGGCTGACGGGGAGCCGCTCAATTTGTTCAAGTTTGTCGTTCATGAGAACCGCTTCAAGCGAGCCTACCAGTTCCTTGGCAGTCTGAACTACCTGTTCAGGGAATGTGACCTTTGGTTTTTCAACACGTTCAGGTGCCTTTTCGGGGCGTTCGACTTTTTTGGGTTTAAACAACTCAGCTACGGAAACCTTGCCTTCGATGGCGTCGGCGATTTCTTTACAGCTGCATTCTTCAATCTCTTTACCACGAGGAGCACGACCAACATATTTTATGCTAGTTACTTGCAGCAATTCTTTAAGAATCAGGTCACCACCGCGGTCACCATCTAAAAGTGCCGTCGCCTCTTTCTCCTTAGTTAACCGCTTGATTGATTCAGGAACCTTGGCACCTTCCAACGCTACCGTGTTAGTAATGCCGCAGCGCATAAGATTAATTATGTCTGCGCGACCTTCAACGACAAAAATTTCTTTAGATATTTCCAGAGTTGGCCCTGCAGGAAGGTCTTCAGCTCCAAACTTCTCAACTTTACCTGTCTTCATGGTTTCAGTGATTTCTTTGTAGACTTCGTCAACGCTTGGCATCGATTCGATGTTCCACTTGTGGAGGATTTCTTTAGCTCGGTCGATTATGACTTTTCGTCTGGCTTCGCGGATGTCTTCGATTTTGTCAAGAAAAACTTTTGCACTGCATGGACCCACGCGGTTAATGCTTTCTACACTTGCCGCTATGAGGGCAGTGCTTACGCGGTCTAAGCTTGTGGGTATTGTGATGTTTCCTGAGGTGCGGTCGTTTTTGCTGTGTAGTTCGATTTCGATTCTTCCGATGCGCCCGGTTTTTTGCAGTTCACGAAGGTCCAGTTCAGGACCAAATAAGCCTTCGGTTTGTCCAAAAACTGCGCCGATTACGTCGGGTTTTTCAACTACTCCATCAATTTCAAATCTAGCGTGTATAACATACTTTATAGTGAACGTTTGGGATGTGCCCATGATTGTTAGCCTCCTTTATGTGATGTTTAGGTTAGGTTTGACTGCATGAACAACCAGACGTTTGGTGTTCTATGCTAACTGTTAACTGTTATTTGAGTTACACCTTCCAAATATGTGTAAGCGTTTAATAACACTTGTGGTAAAAAACGACGACAATCATCACCAACTAATTCTGAATTAAACGTATCGTTAACTTGCAGAAGCCTCTATCGATTGGTCTTTTTACGTAACGCAAGTTTTTGGAGATTTTCCACCGGCGAATCATCGGCTTCACCTGCATCCATCAGGTGTTTAATATATCTCTGTGCATCTTCTTTGGCACGAGTTTCTTTACTGCTGAGTTCAACGCTGTTTTCAAGCTTTCTAATTGTTCGACCTAACCGGCGATGACCTTTTGTAACCACACGTGTTCAACTCAAAGCTTAACTGTTACAGCATGTTTTATAAGTTGGCTTTGTAATGGCGGCTTTTAGCGAAGCCTGTTCGGCGCTGAAGGCTCAGTTACTCGTCGTTCAGAACACTGCACAGAACCAAACAAAAATTCGCATGCACAAACATCTAAAGAAAAAAGTCGGAAAAAAGGGTGAATACAAGGAAAGAAAACACAAAAAACGCACAAGTCTAATCACATGACTTGTGTTGTAGTCCCGAGCCAGTCACTTAATTTTATCTACCCAAAAAGACGATATTTTATCAAAAAGTAACCGTCACCTCGAGACAGAATTTTTATGTGACTCCAGTCCAGAGTTGAGAGAAATGAGAAACTATGAAATTATAACTGCTTTTGAAAAAGTTTTCAAAAAGTTGGATGTAATAGACGCCAAAGTAAGCAACATGCCTCAAGTTAAGGTTAACGTTTCAAGCCGATTTCTACCCACATTAAATGCGTTGTCAAACCTTAATTCTGCAACGGCAAGCCAAGTCAGCATGGTAACTGGACGCTCAAGAGCTTTTGAAAGCAAAAATCTTAATGAACTTTATTCGCTGGGTGTGCTTAGTAAACGGGAGCAAGGTCACATGCGTGTTTTTCAAATCCGCAAAAACTCAGGCACTTAACCAACTTTAGCTAATTTTTTTCTCGTACGGACGGTAGAGTGCTTAAACGTGATTTTTGCATTCATTTTTTCCTTTTTCACGGGAATTTGGGGACAATTTGGAAAATAAGTTAATAAACCCCATGTGTATTCTTCGATGAACATCACAAACCGACCATAGAAACAAACGGCATGGTTGGAGGGCTGAAAAGGCCTTGACGGATAAAATCCTACTCTCACAGTAATGGATTTTCATTCGTTCTCTCTCTCCAAACGTCAGGGTCTCAGCAAGCCTTCAATCGTGCCGTTTGTGCATCCTCCGTTCTTTGGTGTTGAATTTTTGGAAAATATTGCGTTTGTTTGGTTCTAAACCGTAACAGTTTATTAAGTTGACAGGATTTTATGTAGATTTAAAGTGAGTTAAAAGAGGATGAAAAACGTGGACGTGCTCGCAAAGATTTACTGGATAAGAGTCCTGTTAGGCGGTGTCGCAGGATTAGTAAGCACAGGCGCAATTCTTCTGTTCCAATCGTTTAGTACAAACGTTTCGTTACTGGAAATGATGGGATCTGTTAACACGTTACTTAATGGAATTACCATAGCTTTACTGGTTTACTTGTTAAGCTACTATGTCCTTAAAGCGAAATTTACGTCACAAGTGGAGAAGCAATCAAAAATCATGAGTATGGGTATATTCATTTACTTCTTTACGTGGCTCATCGTGTGGGTTCTGACCTTAACAGCAATAATTGGCCCATTATAGGTCAACTATTCTTTTGTTTCTGGGTTAACCTCAACTTGACCATTTTTCTTTTTAAGAAAATTAGCAATCGTAGCTTGACTCTTATCGCTTTTCAGGGTTTCAATCTGTGCAGATTCGGCGTTTTCAGTTTCAGCGTCATCTTCCTGGTTTGGAGAGGGGGAATTAGGCGTTTCTATGCGGGCAAGAACACGCATAAAATCTGCCCAAGCCGAAAAGAAGCCACGGTCAAAATCGCCGTGAAGCCCGTTTCGTGTATGCTCTAAAAATTCGCGACGATAACCATGTAGCGCAGCTTTATCGGTAAAATCAAGTTTTGTAAGAAATGAGTAGTTATCATTGTTTCTTCTCGACAAAAGTACACCGTATAAGGCTCTAAAGTAGCCTCTGTTCCATTCAGTTTTTGTCATTCGCTGTTTAAGTCGCTCTAATTCACGTTCTGCTTCGGTGAATTGTCTTGAGGCGATAAGTTGGAAATATCGGGAGACTAATGCTTGTGGAACAGGCATGTTTAACGACCACGTGTTTTGGCTGCTTTTTCCTCTTCAGTGACATCTTCTATACCGTTTTCGGTTACTTTAAGGATTTCCTCGCCTTCAGGCAAGTAGGGGCTGGAAACCAGTCGGGCGATGCGTACTGGACCGTGTGATGCACGTCGCAGGTAGATGCGGGTGTGGCTTGTGTGTCCCACTATGTGTCCGCCAATTGGGTGGGTTGCGTCACCAAAGAATTGGTCAGGTTTAGCCATAACCTGATTTGTGACAACTGCAACAGCGTTGAATGCTCTTGCCAGTGAGATTAGTTTATGCATGTGCTTGTTGAGTTTTTGTTGTCTTGAAGCTAGCATTTCCCGTCCGATGTATTCGCTTCGGAAATGTGCGGTCAGTGAGTCAACAATTAGGAGTTTGACGTTGTTGGCTTTTATGATTTCGTCTGCGTTTTCTAGCAGGAACATCTGGTGGTCAGAAGTGAATGCTTCGGCATAAATGATTTTTTTGACGGCTTCTTCAGGGTCTAAGCCTAAGTGTTTTGCCATTTGCAAAATGCGTTCAAGCCTGAAAGTGTTCTCAGTATCCACGTAGAGTGCTGCTCCGTCAAGACCGCCTTGTTCTGGAGGTAATTGTACGTTTACACATAGTTGATGGCAGAATTGGCTTTTGCCGCTGCCGTATTCTCCGTAGAATTCGGTTATGGTTTGGGTTTCTAATCCACCATTTATCATTTTGTCGAGGGCTTTACTGCCTGAAGTTAAGCGTTGGACGTCTTTGCGCATTTTGTAGAGTTCGTCTGCACGTATGAAGTTTATGCCTATGGCTGAGCGGGCTGCATCGATGATTTGGAAGGCTTTTTTTTCGCTGACCCCTACAGGTTCTAGTTCTTTGGCGGTTGCCATTGCTAGGGATTCCACGGTGTGGTAGCCTATGTCTCGGAGTTTTTGGGATGTTGCTGGTCCTACTCCTGGAAGGTCTTCAATGAATTCGTATTTTGGTTTCTTTTTTTCTTCAGCTTCAACGGTTTTGTCTTTTGGGTCTTGTGACATGCGGTTCTCACGGTTTGTGTTGTAGACTATCTGGAACATGTGTTTGGGGATATTTAAGATAGTTGAATGAGGGTACTTTTTTGGTCGGGGAGGGAGATTGGTTGAAGTGAATTTCGTTTTTGTTATGCCAAGATATAAGTTGGTTCAGATGTATAGGTGAACCGTTAAACGTTCAGTGGGGCTGCAAACCTGAATAACACTCAAAGGACGGCGGTCATGTTGGAAGAGGTTGCGTTTAACCTCATAAGACAAGCAGTTATCTACTTACCGGTGGACGTCAAAGAGGCATTAACTAATGCGTACGCAAATGAAAGCAGTGCCATTGCCAGAACTCAGCTAAACGCACTCTTAGACAACATCGCTTTGGCTGAAGCCCAAGAGAAGCCAATTTGTCAAGATACAGGAACCTTGACATTCTACGTCAAAGCAGGTGCAGATTTTCCAAACATAGACAAACTTGAAAAGACGTTAAATTCGGCAGCAAAACGTGCAACACAGGAAATTCCGCTTCGCCCAAACGCCATAAACCCTTTCACAGGAAAAAATAGCGACGATAACACGGGGCGCTTTGTGCCAGTGGTGCATTGGGAAATCGTGCCGGGGGAAGAGTTGGAGTTAACGGTTTTGGTTAAGGGGGGTGGCTCTGAAAACGTTTCAGCTGTTGGGATGCTTTCTGCCGGTGAAGGGGTACGTGGGCTTAAGCGGTTTGTGGTTGATGCCGTTGTTAAAGCAGGCGCAATGCCTTGTCCACCAACGATTCTGGGTGTTGGCGTCGGTGGCGGCGCAGATGTCGCAGTTGCTTTAGCCAAGAAAGCTCTGCTTAGACCGCTAAACAAACCAAATGGAGATGTTGAAATTGCGGGTTTGGAGCGGGAGCTTTTGGAAGCGGCAAACATGACTGGTGTTGGCCCTATGGGTTTAGGTGGTGACACATCGGTTTTGGGTGTACATGTAGATTGGGCATTTAGGCATCCTGCGTCGTATCCTGTTGCAGTTGTTTTTAGCTGTTGGGCGTGTCGGCGTGCTTCGGCGCGAATCAACGCTGACGGCGAGGTAGTGTACTTGAATCACTGCATGGAGGATACGGTTTAGTTGAGTGTTTACCATTTTTCTTTGCCCCTTTCAGAAGCTGACGTACGAAAGCTCAGGGTGAACGATGTTGTTTATGTTTCAGGGATTATGGTTACGGCACGTGACCAAGCTCACCGAAGAGCATTAGAATGGGCACAGAAGGGGCAGGCGTTGCCCGTTAACCTTGAGGGTTCGGCCGTGTTTCATTGCGGTCCAGTCATGCGCAAAGAAGACGAAAGTTGGGTTGCGGTTGCGGCGGGTCCAACCACCAGTACGCGTATGGACGTTTATGAAGACCAGTTTTTGGAGGCGTTTAAGCCGCGGATTATTGTGGGCAAAGGTGGCATGGGCAAACGCACAACCAGGGCTATGGAAAAGGTGGGGGCTGTTTATTGCGCCTTTACGGGTGGTGCGGCGGTTTTAGCGGCGCAGGCAATTAAGCGTGTTTTGGGTGTGGAGTGGCTGGATTTGGGCATGCCAGAAGCGATGTGGGTCTTGGAGGCTGTTGAGTTTGGTCCGTTGGTGGTTGCCATTGATTCGCATGGAAACAACCTGTTTGCTGAGAACTCGGCGAAGGTGGAGGCAAACCTGCAGCGGATTTATGAACAGTTTGGGCTTTAAACGGTTAACCTTCGTTTTTGAGCCGCCAAATTTAGAAGCTGAGCATCAAGAGGGGTTAAGCGGCATCTTTGAACAGCAGAAAAAGGCAGAGAAAGCATGTTTTCTGGTTTTTCGCATGCCTAAGGTTCAGTTTCACCCGAAAGTTTTAGAAACATACTGACTACTCCACTGACTATAAGTTAATCTGGGCGGAGAATTCACTGTGAGCCTTTACGAGTTGGAGCTTCGCGGCGTAAAACTTCCCGAAAAAGAAGCAGTCTTAGGCGACTTAAACGCCGAGCAAATCGTAGAAAAAATGAACCACTTCAACCAAAGACTCAAACGCGAAGCCCACCTCCAAGTAGCTCCTTATGCCGAGTCCTATTTTCTTAACCTCATTGCCCTGTATCCCGTGAGCATGTGCAGCAAAACCATGACTGACACGCTTAAGCTTGTGGCGGCGCTTTTCTATTTCGGCAGCAAACCCCCAACCGAAGAAAACAAAAAACCATCACATGAAGAGGTGCAGGCTAAGGAGCTTTTTCCCCGAAACAAACCCAGCCCCACCCACGAAGGCTACAGCTACGAAGACCTTGCCTTAATTTTTGACAAGCCCCTTGCAGCCATCATGAGGGCAGTGCATCAGAAGCGGGAACAAGCCAAAGTGATGCTGGAAGATGCCCAACTACGCAGTCAATCCCCAAAAGCAGCATTTGAAGAACTGACGGATAAAGAGAAGGGAACGCTCGCGAAGTACACCAAAGACTGAGCCGCTAAACTTTATGGTTCAATAAATCTGTTCTGAACAATATTAATATAGCATATATGCCGATTTTTGCGTGAGGGAAAAAGGGACACGTGAACAGGTTCCGCTTTGTGGTTATTGGTATATTTGTGGCGTTGTGTTTGCTTCTGGGGAGCAATGCGTCAGCAGTAGCAAACGCAGATTTTTCTGGTGAAGAACAGTGGGTTGCGCGTCCGCTGCATTTTGTTGAGCCCGCCGCGGATGCATCTTCAGGTTATGCACCCGAGGAGGTCCGAGCTGCGTACCATTTGCCCTCCGACGGCGGGGAAGGAACGACCATAGCCATAATTGTTGCCTATGACGCGCCAACCATACAATCGGACCTGACTGTGTTTTGTCAAAGATACAACCTGCCCCAACCCACCTCTGAAAATTTTGAAATTCACAAAATGTCCGCACATACTGGGACTGACAGCGGCTGGGCATCTGAGACCGCCTTGGACGTGGAATGGGCAAGAGCTATAGCGCCACAAGCTAAAATCTTGCTGGTTGAAGCGCCCTCGCCCAAATTAAGCGACATGCTAGAAGCCATAGACTACGCCAGAAACCGCCCCGACGTAGTTTCCATATCTATGAGTTGGGGCGACGAAGAGTTCTCAAGACAAGCCCTCTTCAATGAACACTTAACCAGCACGTATGGTGCAGTATTTTTTGCCGCTTCAGGAGACGACGGCGCAGGCGTTCTGTGGCCCTCCAGCTCTAGCAACGTGGTTGCCGTCGGAGGAACCACCCTCAACCTTAATGCCGAGGGCTTGTTTGTGTCAGAAACTGCGTGGAGCAAAAGCGGCGGAGGTTTAAGCGCCTACGAAGCAATACCCGGTTACCAAGCAACATTTGGATTAGGCGGTTTCAAACGTCAAGTTCCCGATGTAGCCTATCACGCAGACCCAACCACAGGGTATTCTGTTTATAATGGTGGTAACTGGTATCGAATTGGAGGAACAAGCGCGGGAGCTCCCCAGTGGGCGGCCATTTACGCCCTTAACCAGTCTGCCTCAAACACGAACCTCTATCAACAAGCAAAATCCGTCGACAACGCAACCTACTTTCGCGACGTCACCTCAGGATCAAATGGAGCCTACACTGCATCGGCTGGATATGATCTTGTCACAGGATTAGGCACCCCCTTAACCACAAATTTCGCCGCCTCCCACGCCACACTCACAACAAACACAGTCACTTTGGTCAACGCTGACCAATCCACCCCGTTGGAAGAGCAAAACCGGTTTGAAGTCAGCTACCTTCAGAACGGAATGCAAAAAGTAGCCTACGCTTCAAATGGATCCTTAACAGTCATGGCTGACCCCGAAACCAACTTAACCGTTAACGGGCTCTCCACGGGTTCGTCAACTCAAGAAAAATGGGTACTTAACGCAGACGCCTCAGAAATAACAGGCTTCAACCTGACGCTTTACTACTACAACGTGGTTGCACAAACCGTGAACTACGCGGTGGAAGGAGGCGGAAGCTCACCAAACCCCACACTCAACTACGAAACAGCACCTTTGACCGCTTCGGAGCAGCAAGCCACCCAGTTTAAGACTTTGAGCTTAAGCGTAAACCCGCAGACGGTGTGGGTGCTGAAGGATTCAGAAATTTCTGTTTCTAACCTTCTTTACGCAGGCAGTTCTGAGAGGTGGTTAACACAACAAAATACTAGCCGCGTGCTAACGGCAGGCACTCAAAGTTTTGTTTACCGCCATCAGTATGCGCTCTTAACCAGTGGCGTAACCCAAACGGACACCCAGTGGTATGACAGCGGTGAAACGGCACATGTTAAAGCCTCGGGTGTCTTTGGTAGGACGGCAGGAACAGGCTACCGAGTCACATCATACAGCCTTGACAATGATGTTTCTGTCGCGGTGGAGCCGACGCTGCAAACCGCAACCATCCCAATCCTCATGAACACAGCTCACCAACTTGAACTGCACTCAGTCAAACAATACCAAATCAGCATAGATGACGCCATAGCTGCTGCATTGGTTTCTCTAACGCCGCCAACCATCAGCGGAGACAACTACTGGTATGATGAAGCCACCCTAATTGAGTTAACCATCCACGGAGTAAGCAACCGTTCAGAAGGCATTGGACAAAGAGTTTCAGCATACAGCGTCAACGGCTTATCCACAGTGGTGTCGTCTGCAGGTCCTGTTACCGTGATTGATATGCCGCTTTTTTCTGCGCAAACACTTTCAGCCACCATAGTCAGCCAATACCAACTGTTAACATCGTCAGGTTCGGTTAACTCAGTTAGCTCGCCGCCCATAAATGGCGATGCTGGATGGTACGACGCCCAAACTACTGTCACGTTAACTTTTGACTATTTATGGAATGAAAAACTGACCTCAAGACTAAACGCAGTTGGCTACACAATCGGGCAAGAAACGCCCATAACCATTCAGTCGGCGCAGAGCGGGACATTTACCGTTCAAGTGACTCTATCTAAGCCAGAAACCATTACCATATTGTCTGTAATCCAGTACCCCGTTTCATTTCAGTTCACAGACCAGAACAAAGACGCAATTACACCGTTAAAGTTTGAGGTAGAAACAGATACCACAGTCATTGAATCACCACGGAATGGTTTGTGGCTTAACGAAGGAACACAATTTCAAATCAACAGCGTTATCTGGCAAAACGTAGAAGTTAAACCCGCCCAACAGTTAAGCTACGTAGCTAACGCCGCAATCAGCGAAGTGGTTCAATGCCAAGTTTACGATGCTACCTTGACCGTGGAAGACTCTTTTGGCTTTCCTGTTTCAGGTGCAGAAGTGTCAATGACGCTGGCAAATCAGACCGTAATTAAAGCGGTTACTTCCAACGAGGGGGTTGTTACTGTCTTACGGATTCCTGTTGGAACATTCAACGCCAAAGCAACTTATCTAGGCGCATCAACTACGGTATCAGGTGATGCATCAAAGCAGCCGGTAACAATGATGCAGGTCTTGTTGAGTTTTCCAACAATTTTAGTGCTTTTGGCGGTAGCGTTTTCAGTTGTGGCAGTTGGGTTCATCACTGTTAAGCTACTGAAGGCGGCGGGTAAAGAAAAAAGCACGGAAACAGGTGTGCCTTTTGGTCATTAATGCCGCTGTGTCTTTTTTGGTTTCCCAATAAGCTTTTTAATTGAACCAAATAACCAGATAGCACTGGATGAGTGTTAAGAGAAAAATGATTTCAGCAAGAAAACCCTCAAAGAAATCAGCTAGAAGAGTAAAAGTTGCTTTTTGCACCGTTATTATGTTAGCCGCCTTTTTTGCAGCGTTGGCGGTTCAGCCTTTTGCGTTGGCTCAGTCCGATGAAGAATTGGCGGACAAATATGCGCCGGTTCTTCATTTCACAGCAAACGAAAAATTCCATCCAACAACGGTCGACTATTTCATAAGCAACTCAGTTCTTAAAGAACGCAACTTTGGAGATTCCTCCATTATTGATGCCTCTCCAAAACCTGGAACATTAGGCACTTACGCACAACCAAACATGTTTCTTGATAATACCCTGTCGACATTTGAGAACATAGCCGCGGACTACGCCAGTAAAGCTTCCAGCCTTAGATACACCGCGTACGTGCACGTAGTCAACGAAGGCGGCGCCACGGTCATTCAATACTGGCTCTTTTATGCATACAACAATGGTCACCTAAATGACCACCAAGGCGACTGGGAAGTCATTCAAGTCTTTCTGGATTCATCAGCTAACCCAACGGATGTCTTGCTGTCACAGCATGGCAACGGAGAAAACGCAGTCTGGAACGACGTAGAGAAACTTCAAAATCACCCAGTAATTTACGTTGCCGAAGGCTCCCACGCCAACTACTTCCGTTCATATCAGGGCAAAATAGGCGTAGAAAATGATGTTGTTGGAAACGACGGAAAAACCATCTCGCCAGAGGACTTATCACTTATAATGCTTGGGGAACCCGGAAATCACCCAGAAGAGCAGAGTTGGCTTGATTTTTCAGGACGCTGGGGGTATTGGGGTACAGATGAAGAAGTAGTTTTAGGTAAAGTTGGCCCCTATGGTCCAGTTTATAATCAAGACGGCATCAGATGGGCTCAGCCCGCCATGTACATGGCATCAACTTTTTCTGTGGATGGTTCCTACTTCACCTTAGCGTGGTTAGTCGCTAACTTTCTGTTGCTATTTCTGGTTTATTTCGCCGCAAGAACCGCTTGGAAAAGCTGGGGCATCATAAAAATGCACAAAAACGGAGGCTTACGAACAGGCGCTTTCTTGAAGGGACGAGGCGGCATAGGGTTAATCCTTGGCGTTATTGCAATTCTTGTGACTTTGGTTGCTCTATTTCTGCCGTGGTACTCCATTACCGCCCAGTCGGAAACGGGGGCATTAGCACAAAACGGCGGCGTCACCTTAATGACAATGGACGGCGTCAATGGGGTTGTCGTGAACATGTTTGTTACAGGCATGACTTCGGAGGCAGTATCTGGATACACGAACCTCTTCTCACTTCAAATCCCCTTCGCAATAATATTCGGGGTAGGCGCGCTCCTATTAGCATTAGACGTAATAGGCGTAAAGAGCGGCAGAAGCATGGGCAAAAAATTCCTAAGCGGAACCGTAACCACGTTGCTTCCGATAATAATTATTCTCCTGTTCATCTCGCAGCTACCTTCCTTTTTGCCCTTTGCCTATGGACTCTTTCCGGGGCAAAGCATGCCTACGCAGGTCTCCGACATGCTTTACACGATTGCAGGCAGCCCAATACAGGGTGTAGACAACGCATTGATGCCCGTTATCGGAAACACAACCGTAACTTGGGGTCTTGGTGCTGGTGCATACCTTTTCATCGTCGCAGCGATTCTACGGCTGGTAGGCGGAATAATAATGTACACAGCGCCAGAATTCAAAAAACACCAGCCAATAGCGTGAACCAACAGGGAAAAACCTAAGAACAAAACTTAGGCAGCTTTCCCAAACGTCCAATTTCTTTTTCTTAATAAGCTATTCCAAGATGGCTGCAAAAGACAGCTTGAGCCCTGCATTTTCCGTTCGGCGAATATTCACTTTCTGACGGAATCTTCCTACGGCCAACAGTTCTTTAAGCTCATCTTCTACAGGGTCAGGTCGGGAACAGAAAATAACTTCGCCCTTATCATTAGCCCAAACAATTAACCCTTCCGCTTTGCCTTTGTAGATTAAATGCAAAAAAGCGTTCTCTTCATCAACCTGCAATAACGCAGCAAAATTTCCTTCCCCTTTAAGCGTCGACATAAGCTCGTAAGCCGCAGCATTGGAGTCGTCGGTTTCGTTAAGTATTTCTCCAAAATAATGCGGAAGCACTTCAGAATCGATAAAACCGACTTTTTCGCTCTCAAAAACGTGCTTCCCAAGTTTATCTTTGAGCTCTTTGTAGTTTTCCACTTTCCCATTATGAACCGAAACAACCGTCAACTCGGACTCAAAATGCCCAATATACGGCTGCGCTGCCTCACGAAACTTGACGGAGCCAAAGTTCTCAGGGGTAGGGAACCGGACGTGACCCAACAAAACTGAAGCCTCCGTTAGCTTAGCATTCATTATTACTTTGTTCTTGACAATTTCTTCAAGCTGTGCAGCGGGGGAATCCACGGTTTTGCCCACTTTCTCGGCTATTATGTCGCCGTCGGGAAGCATAACAGCTATGCCTGCGCCGTAGCCTCCAAGAGGGTCATCTTCGTCGGGTTCTTTGCTGGTTTCGAGTTTTTTGAGGATTTGAAAAACCTTTTCGATAGGTAAAGGATTTCGCAGTACAAAGCCAAAAATGCCGCACATCGGTGCTTCCTCGTTAATACTTGTAGTTATTCTTGTTAATAGGTGTTCGCGGAGCCCCAGCTTTGGGGAGCTGCACGATGACGCTTAGTTTGACTGAAAAGACACGATGTATAACTAAACCTTTTTTTGTGTCCACGCAAAAGTAAAAACTGAGGTTTCTAGGAGGAAACAGTTGTGGCTAATTTAGTGGTAAAAAGTCCTGCATTCGAAAACAACACAAACATACCCAGCAAATACAGCAGTTGCGACGGTCAAGAAGTGAATCCACCACTAACCGTGGAGGGCATTCCTGCAGAAGCAAAAACGCTTGTACTCATCATGGATGACCCGGATGCTCCAAGTGGCACCTACGACCACTGGGTTGTTTGGAACATCTCCACGAATGGAAACATTGAAGAAAATTGCGTACCAGGCGTTCAGGGGCTAAACAGCGCGGGTGAACAGGCGTATGCAGGTATGAGTCCGCCTTCAGGTACTCACAGGTACTTCTTTAAAGTCTACGCGCTGGACACCAAACTTGAACTAAACCCCAAAGCAACCCGAAAAAGAGACATAGAAAGAGCAATGCAAGGGCACATTCTGGCGCAAGGAGAGCTTATCGGGTTATACCGCCGAAAAAGGTAACTGCATTTCTGAGGGTAGGCTGTTAACGCGGCAGGTTTCAGAAACATTCTTAGCCTAAAAAAAGACACATTAAGAGCACTTGAGGCAGCTGAGTTGAGAACCTGTTGAATCTGAGAAGAGCAGCACCAGCCATAGTGCTTATCGCAATTTTTGCTCTCTCAACATTCTTGGCGCTTGACCCCGTGAGCACCCAAGAGGGCGAACCGTTTTATGTGGGAGTGGAATTTGCCTACAGCCACAACCTCAACGACCCCAACATAATCCTCAGCGACCTCAAAGCATTAGTTGACAAAGTCCAGAACTACACGAACCTGTTCGTTATAGGCATCCCAGAAGTTGCCCTCAACCAAACTCTTCTGGACGAATCATGCGCATACATAAACCAAGCAAACCTCAGCTTCATAGTCTTCTACACGGACACAACAAAATACGACTACAACCTCAGAGAATGGACAAACAACGCCCAAGCCACCTACGGCGAAAAATTCTTAGGCGTTTACCGAATTGATGAACCCGGCGGCAAAGAATTAGACAACGCCACCTTCAACGGCAAACCCGACCGGTTCCTGGACCCAAACGCCTTTGACCCCACAGTAAAAAACTATGATGACGCAGCAGATTTGTTTGTGAACATATTGGGAGTACACTTAGACCTTCTCAGCGAAAGGCTGTACCCAAAAATCTTCACCTCAGACTATGGGCTTTACTGGTTTGACTACCAAGCAGGGTATGAGGCGGTTTTTGCAGAGTTTGTGTGGAATCACAGTCGGCAAATACCCATCTCGCTTTGCCGGGGAGCAGCGGCAGCGCAGGACAAAGATTGGGGAGTAATTGTAACCTGGATGTATGACGAGGAACCCTACATTGAATCGGGACAGCAATTATATGAGGATTTAACTTTAGCTTATGAGGCAGGGGCAAAATACGCCGTGATTTTCAACTACCCCAACGCCAGCCAGTTTGGGATTTTGACGGAGGAGCATTTTGAGGCGGTAGAGAACTTTTGGAACTATGTGCAAAGTAACCCGCAAAACCATGGAGTAAACCAAGGCAAGGTCGCCTATGTTCTGCCTGAAAACTATGGGTTTGGCTTCCGCGGTCCAAGTGACAACATTTGGGGAGTCTGGAACGCCGATGAACTGGCGACTAAAGTTTGGAGCGACACAGAAATTCTGATAAATCATTACGGCTCAAACTTGGACATCATCTACGACAGCCAAAGCTATGCAAACGAGTTTGAAAACCGCTACGAAAAACTGTACTTTTGGAACCAAACAATAAGCGAAGGATAACCAAAAAAGGGGTTAGTAAGGTTCGGTCCAAACCTCAAAGTAGCTTTGCGGGTGACTACAAACAGGGCAAGCGTCGGGTGCTTGGTTGCCTTCGTAAACGTGGCCGCAATTTCGGCACTTCCATTTGATTGGTGTATCTTTCGTGAAAACTTTCTGTTGAGTCACGTTTTCGAGTAGTTTGAGGTATCGGCGTTCATGATACGCTTCCACTTTGCTAACCTGCCTGAAGGTGTTGGCGATTTCGGCAAAACCTTCTTTTTCGGCAACGTTCCCGAAATTCGGGTACAGAGCGGTCCATTCAAGTTTTTCGCCGTCTGCTGCAGCCTTTAGGTTTTCCGCAGTTGTTCCAATGACGCCTGCAGGGTAAGCCGCTGTGATTTCTACGGTGCCTCCTTTGAGGTGTTTGAAAAAGAGTTCAGCGTGTTCTTTTTCGTTGTCAGCGGTTTCTTGGAATATGGCGGCTATTTGTTCAAAGCCTTCTTTTTTGGCAACGCTAGCAAAGAAGGTGTAACGGTTACGTGCTTGGGATTCCCCAGCAAAAGCGGCTAGGAGATTTTTTTCAGTTTGACTACCTTTTAACTCCATAAACAGTTTACTCCTACAGTGCATTGTACATTGAAAAATAAAAACAATTCTTGCTAATGCAGTGGAGCTGATGATGTTTTTAGCGTGTTGTCCAACACAAATACTTGAGATGTAGCTGTTTACCTAAAAAAACAGCCCCTGCGGAGTGACAGTTATGGACATTATTTACATAAAAAATGCAAAGGTCTGGCTAAGTGTTGGCTTGAAGTGCAAGGTTTAACTAAACATGCCGTGAAGGTGGAAGTGTTAAGATGCCATAAATACGTTTTTTGGCTATACGAGCATAACATGAATATTTAAAACGTTAATTCTGAAGATATACTACTGTTGAGTGTTAGAGTGTTAGATGGAGTAAACAATGATGAGTCATGTGTTTGATGATGAAACGCTTAGGGACATTTTTAAGCGGGTGATTGAAGACCCGAATAGCCAGTATAACAGTAAAGGGTATGTTGTGTGTCCAGTATGTGGTGAGAAGATTTTGATGGTTCCAACTTTGAGAGTTATGCATGAGGCTATCGAAAAGCATGTACTCAAACACAAGGAGGAGCTTAAAGCCAACCCAATAAAAGAACACCAAACCGCAATCACGATACGGTTGTCATTAACAAAACAAGTATTACAACACACTTGCCGGACCCAAACTTCACGATAACCTACCTATAAATTATCCTCAACGGTTCCTTTTTGTTTGCTGTTCAGAGGCTTTCTTAAGAACTTGAGAAACCAGAAAGTCTCGAATTCGGTCTGCCTCCACCTGCGCTTTTTTTTGGTCCGCAATTTTCTGCCGGTGAAAGGCAACATGAGCGTCTATACATTGACCCATAATTTTGGGGTCTGGAACTAACAGGATTTTTTGTCCGCATTCGCATTTTATTACGGGCAACCCTGTGGGTGCAGTCTGTTTGCTTCCGGAGTATACGTGTTCAGACATATGTTTTGAGCCGCCATTTCTTTAAGGTGGAGTACACCATGTCGGGGGAGTTATAAGCTGGAATGCTGTCACATGAGTTTGTGAAGCTGTTCCAGCAGGGGATAATTTCAAGTTAAATATAGTTAAAGGTTTTGTTGCGTGAAAAGTAACATTACTGTAATTGAAATAATTCAAAATATTCAGCCGCCTTCGTTATCTCCTTTTTACCCCGCGTTTTGTTTATGGGCTTAGTTTACCTATAAAGGTTTATTCCAAAATCGACTATAACCGCTTAGCCAGGAAACAGAGAAAGAAGAGAAAAGCAACTGCCCAAGTAAAATTAAAGCGAAATTTTTTTGAATTTCAAAATTTGCTCCATACTTAACTCAAAAGCTACAGCCGGATTCTCAAGTTTCCAAGCTTCAAGCACTATCGGGTGTAACTCCCCAAGCACTCCAATCGACACGTTTTCCACAACTATTTCTCCAACGCGCCCTTCAAGGAAGCTTGAGTGAATTACAGGGCGTATTTTCCAATTTAAGCCCAAATTCCTGAAAAAGGCGTCTAAACAGGCTTTCATTTCGCTAAACCCCGAATTCACGTGGCTAGTGACTGCCGCAAGCCTATCCTCGTCTACAGTTTTTGTCTCCTGTGATTGGTCAGGCAATGTAACTTTGCCTAACTCGAAGATTCGTTGAGGGAACTCAACGGATTGATTCACGCTAAGAAACTCTAGCAAACCGGGCAAAAGCCAATTGCGCAGGCAGGTCATGGTTACAAGTTTAGGGTTAAGAAGACCCACTGTTTGTTTGGGGTGGCAGTTCATTTTTGTTAAGAGGTTCTCGGGATTGGTCAGCGTATAGCTGAGCACTTCTTGGTAGCCTGAACCGACCATGAGTTCACGAACAACATTAATCATACGCTGTTGTGGCTGAGAAGAACCGGTTGTGGGCAGGTCCCGCCATAGCGGCTCGATATTGTTGTAGCCGTACGCCACTGCCACGTCTTCCACGAGGTCAACTTGATGCATCACGTCAACACGGTAGCAGGGAACCAGCACATTCACTGTTTCTGATGTTACTTTGCCAACGCCTAAGCCTGCAGTCAAAAGCAACTGGGCAATTGTGCCGCTGCTTAAGTGTAAACCAAGCAGCTTGTTGGTATACTCTACGTTAAGGGATACATGTCGGTCCTCAAAATTTGGGGTAACAACCGTCTGTTGAGGACACAGGTAATCAGCGGGGTAATGGATAGTTACAGAGTATTCTTTGCCGCCACGGTCAATTAAGGCAGTTGTCACCAGCATCAAAGTGTTAAGCACGGCTTGCTGCAGGGTTCCAGTGACTTCAATAAGCAGGTTGTGGGTATCTTGAGTTACTTTACCGAGGTCGTTAGAGTTTATGATAGGGGGAAAAGACAAAACTTTCTGCTCAGAGTCCAGAAAAATTGGGTAGAGCGAATGCTTTTTGATAATGTGGCTGTACTCTTGCCCTTTTGGGTGCTGTTCCAAGATTTCGCGAAGCGTCATTTTTTCTGAGAACCCTAACGGCACAAAACTGAATGCGTCTGGTTCAGCCACCGTATAGCTCAACGGTGGAGTAATGAGGTCAAGGCAGTACACGCCGATTGAGGTTTTTTGACGGTTTCTGCCGTACGTTCGATGCAGTTTATCCTGCAAATGCATAAGTCCACGAATACTTGTGTCAGTTAGGTTGATCCCCTTAATCACTGAACAAGCAATGAACGGACGAATTTGCCGCAATCTGGAATCCACAGTAACATCTAACGCTTGTTCACCAACAACGTAATTTCTTGGACCGCTCTCCAGTTTTAGGTAGCAACGCATGCCTCTGGCTAAACCTTCAACACTCCACAGGTCCGGGCGGTTGGTGTCCTTGAGCTCGATGCTTGCGATGTTTTCGGTTTTGTTGTAGGCTTTCACTTCGCTTTTCACGTATGCCAAATCGTCGTCAAGCTGCTCCATATCGCCGTTGTAGGTTTTACCAAGGAGCCGTTCAAATTCGGTTACGTCAATGTCGATTGTGGGCATGTCTATGTCACCTGTTTTCTCCTGAGCCAATCAAGGTCTTGGCTAAATATGCTGCGAATATCCTCCAAGCCCGCACGCATCATGAACAAACGGTCCACGCCTAAGCCCCACGCAATAACGGGGACTTTCACGCCAAGAGGCTGCGTGACTTCAGGGCGGAAAATTCCTGAGCCTCCAAATTCTACCCAGCCAAAGCCTTCCTTGTAGGCGCTTAATTCGACGCTGGGCTCGGTGAAGGGGAAATAGTCGGGTTTAAAGCGGATTTTGTCTGCGCCCGCGATTTCTTGGGCGAACTTGCCCAATACACCCAGCAAGTCTCGGAGGGTTAGGTTTTCGTCCACCACAATGCCTTCCACTTGGTTAAATTCGGAGAGGTGGGTTTTGTCGACCACTTCGGGGCGGTAAACGCGTGCGATGCTGAAGTGGCGGCTGGGAACCTGTAAGCCTTTCTTGAGAAGGGTTCTTGCGCTAAGGCAGGTGCCGTGTCCACGCAGAATCAGCCGTTGGGCTTCTTGTTTGCTGTATTGGTAGCCCCAACCTGTGCTGCCTGTTTGGTCGCCGTTTTCGTGTGTGGCTTTAACGCGCTCAACTGCCTGTGCGTATTTGGTGAGGTCTCCGTTTTGGAGGTTCTTAATGTAGTAAATGCCGTCTTGTTCCCTCGCAGGGTGGTCTTGGGGGGTGTAGAGGGCGTCAAAGTTGAAGAAGGCGGTTTCAACGGCGGTTCCAGACATTTCTTGAAAGCCCAAAGTAACCAGTTTTGCGCGGACCTCATCCAGAAAGCTTAGGTAAGGATGTTTTTTTCCGGGCCAAACGTTGGCGACTGGAGCTTGAATGTTGTATTTTTGGAAGCGGACATTGCGCCAGGTGCCTTTGATTATAAGCTCAGGCGTGACTTGAGTAACTTCTTTGGGGCCTACAGTAAGTTCAGCGGCTCCTGCGTCTATGGCTTGTTTGCCGTCTTGGGTTAGTTCAAGAAGCCGTTGAGTTTTGTCTTCCACAATTAGAGCTTTGCGTTTTTTCAGCGGCTCAACCGCGGATTGGAGTTCAAGAGGCAACTTGTCAAGGGAGACCTCTTCCTTGTCACACAGAACGTTGAGGAGTTTCTCGTCAGCGCCTTCTTTGGGCGCCAAAGCCACTTGAAGGGTGCCTGCTTTGGAGTCAAAGGTTGCCCATTTTTTACGTTGCGTCCACCCAAGCGCGATTTGAGCGAACTGTTTAGGAAGTTCAGCTTCCTGTGCCGCTTGCTGCAGGTCGACCTTTCCACCTAACGCAAAAACAGCGTTGACTAGGCGTCTTTCGGGTAAACCGTTTTGAGCGTGGATATTCCCTTCTTCGGTGAGTTTTATTTTAGTCTGAGGCTTAGCGTGAACTTTGGCGAGGGCGTTTTCTTGCAGAATAAGAGCCGCACGCATAACCGCCGCGTCAGGAAGCTCGCATTCCGCCATAAGTTGCTCCACCGACGCGTGCCCTTCAAGTTTATCCAGTGCAGCAAGAATTCGAATTTCGTTTTCCCTGAGCTCAACCATGCAGCATTACCTTGTTAACGTATGCGAGTTGGTAATGTAGTTCTGCAGAGAAAAATAAAAGGGTGTTGATGAAATGAAAATCTGCTCAGCCATGAAAAGCCGCTTTGGTCTCCTTTTTTCTGTTTGACGTGTTTCAGGTTGCTTTTTTGTTTCAGGTTGCAATTTGGGTTTTCTTCGCGTCAAAGAAAGGCAGGTCGAGGTTGGGGTTGACTGGTTAGGGCGAAAAAAGGCTCAGCAGAGGTAGGTCTTTGATTTGTTGGGTGCTGCTTCTGAATTGAGGCGGCGGTTGATTTATGGGTGGATTTAAACAAAACAAAGACCGAGCTTTGATGGAGGTTGTAAGTGTTTTTAAGGACTCTTTAACGTGGCGCGTGTTTCATGCATGGTTAGCTTTGGTCAATTGAAAAATCAACGTGGCTTAATTGTGGGAACTGGAAAAATGTTCAGTTGTGGTCACATTTGAGTGTAACATACCTTTTTAAGTTTTAAAACGTTTGAAAAAATGTTCAAGCTCAGTTTTAGGAGTTTTTTTCCTGATGGAATCAAGAAATGTTTCGACAGGCTATCGCGTTTTAGAAATAATTCTAGGCATTTTCGCCATCGGCATATCCGTATACACTCTGATTTACCCTGCAGCCGCCGCGGTGTCGTTAGTGTTTGTTTTTGGAATAGCCTTGCTTGTTGTTGGCATTTTAAGAATTGGAACTGGAGCGTTTTCAGGAGGAATACCGGATTCGGCGCGTTCAGCAAACGTGGTCATTGGAGTGTTAGCCGTCATTGTTGGAGCGTTGGTTCTGGTTTATCCGGGGATTGCCACGGTTACGCTAATTCTTCTTTTGGCTATAGCGTTGCTGGTTTACGGTTTGGGTCGAGTGGCATTTGGAGGCTTGGCGGGAAACCTTGGTGGCGGATTGCGAGCGCTTCTGGTAATAATGGGCATTTTGATGATTATCTTTGCTGCTCTGGTAATTATCTATCCTTCGATAGGCGTGGTCACCTTGGGGTTGTTCATATCGTTAGCCTTCCTGTTCATTGGCATTGACAGTTTGGCTGCTGGAATAGGCGGATAGGCAGCCAACCAAAGACACACAAATCATCAAGAAAACGCTGATAGGCAATTGATGCTTGAGGCAAAAAATTTGCCTACCAAATACCTTTCTTACACGGACCGAATCGGAGAAACCGCATTTGCCGTTGTAATGGTAATAATAATCAACGGCTACGTGGCGCTCTCGGACCTCAACACGGGTTTTCTCTACATCGTGACAGTGAACATTGGAGCTTGTGTCAGTTGGGGATTTATCGACGGATTCATTTACGCGATTTCAAGCTCCATCGAAAGAAACAATCTCCGCAAAAAACTGATATTCCTAAAATCGGTAACCAGAGAAAAAGAGGGAGAAACCCTCTTAGCGGCAGTTAAGAAAAGCTTCGACGGCACCTTTGTTGCCACGTTTGATGAAAAAGGAAAAGACGCACTAGCAAACGACATAATCACCCACGTTAAAAACGCCCAATTGGAAGATAACGAAATTTTAACCACTGAGGAGAAACGGGGGTGGTTAGCGATTCTTCTGATTTATGTGGCGGTTGGTTTTCTGCTTGCGTTACCTTTTCTGGTTTTACCTGAGAAAATTCTCGCGTGGTTTGTCTCAAACATTGTGGGCACAATTTGGATGTTTTGGTTTGGACTTCAACTGGGAAAAAGCGTAGGAAGGTACCGCCTGATTTTGGGGTTAGCTATGGCGGGGATAGGCATTGCCTTTCTGGTTCTCTCGTACTTTTTGTGGGCAGTCTAACCCATGAGCCTCCGCGAAAGCTATTTAGATGCCTGTTTTTGCAATAATCCGCGGAAGAACATCTTTTTGCATCTGCACAACACCAAACGTGGTAATCATGAAGCGGTCGTCAGCGGTTTTGGTGACCCAATCCGTTTTCACGAGCTCCCCTAAACGGGTGCTAGTGATTTTGCTGGATTTACCCAGCTTCGTTTGCAGCTCCTCCTTGGAAAGACTGCCAGCCTGCAGCAGGTTCAGTTTATGTCCCAAGTAGCTTGCCAAAAGCCAAAGAGCTAACGTTTCGTTGTCAGTTAACTTGTTTTTGGGCACCAAAACGTTGGCGCCTTCAGGAGAAAAAGCAAGCAACCCCTCGCAGTCCCGTGCCAAAGTCGCCACATCCACATTCAACAGCAAGGTGTTTGCAACTTCCAAGGATGGAAGGAACTGGTTGAAAAATTTTCCAAGCAAAAGCCATGTCTCTTGCGCCGTGCCCTCAAAGCTCTCCTCTGAGCCATGAAAGCTTACTTGAACGTGCACTTTGTCAGGTGGGGTTATCAACTCATTTTTCCTCGGAGTTTGGTGAGAATTTCTTCTTCAACCCATTTTTCGCCTTGGATGGTCAGTTTGAATTCGGGTTTGGCGGGGTCAGGTTTGAAGACTTGTCCGCGTTTGGTCATTTCGTTGAGGCGGGCGGGAACCATGCTTTTTATGCCGCTGCTTTCAAGAAGTTTTTGGATTTGGCTGGCGGTGTTTTTGCGTTCGTCGGAGGCATAAAGAACAAGACCAACGTTTTCGTAGTGGGTGAGTTTTTCGCGGGTGACGATGACGGGACCTTCGGTTGTGAGTTCTACGATGCCTTTGAGTTGGGCGCCGCTGGGGGTCAGACGGCTGGAAACGAAGTCTGAGAGGGTTTCCACAAAGTTTTCGGGGACGGATTGGAGCATGTTTAGGATTTCTTGGGGGGTGTCGCCTTGGATGACGACTTCGCCGAAGGGAGTTTTTATGCGGGCTTCGATGCGGTTCATAACGGTTAATCCTTGTCAATGGTAGAATATGGTTAAAACGCCCGTTTGTTTACTGACGTTGCTGCAACGCATATCCCATGCTACTACTTGCATGCAGAGCATTTTAGGATTTATAACACAAACATGTCAAAACCTGACGGTACACCCCACCGCGCAAAAAACAAAAAGAAAAGGTTAAGGTAGCTTCTGCTTGACAAGCTTGCTGACAGCTTCGGGGCTGGCTTTACCTCGGGCTTGCTTCATAACCAAACCCATAACCAACCCAAACGCGCCCTTGCCCTGCTTCTCAACAGCAGCCTTATTGGTGAAGATAACCTCATCAACCAGCTGGTTCAACTCGGCGGCGGAGAGCATCTTAAAGCCCAAAACCGCCATCGCTTCCTCCACACTTCGGTCGGGGTTCTTGGAAAGCCAGCTGAAAACATCCGCCGTTGCCTCCTTAGCCAACTCGCCCCTGCCAACGTTGTAGAAGAGGTCTTTTATCTGCTGGTCCGAAACGTTCTCCACGGGTACGCCGTCGCGTTTGAGCGCTTTAAGGCTCTCCGTTAAGAAGACCGCAACCGTGGTGGCTGCAACGCCGCTTTCCTGCACGATGGCTTCAAACAGCAGAGTGTATTCGGAGTCCAAAATCTGCTTTGCCAGCTTGTCGTTTAAGCCGTATTGGGTTATGAGGCGTTTTTGCTTGTTTTCGGCGGATTCAGGCAGGTTCGCTCGGATATGCTCTACAAGCTCTTGGGTAATCTGTGTGGGCGGGATGTCCGTTTCAGGATACATTCGTGCGGCGCCTGGACGGGGGCGCATGTACCTTGTGGTGCCGTCGTCTTTGGCGGTGCGGGTCTCCGCGGGAACACCCAAAAGCAGCTCCCGCGCCCGTTCAGCAACAGCCTTCAACGCGTCCACGGTGTTCTCAGCAGTGTCAGCCACAAAAACCACTGCGTCGCCCTCTTCAGCAGCAACAGCAGCTCGGACGGCAGCCACTTCCTCGGCGGTTATGCCGTAGTTTGGCATTTCGTCAGTGTGAAATATACCGCCAACTCTGCCCCAGAACTTAGCGCGGTCTGACAACTCGGTGCCGACACGGAAGTTAGGCATTAACTCTCGTCCCAAAACCCCAGCAAAACCCGCCAGCTTTAGGGCTTTGACAGCTTGTTTTCTGTCGATAGCTTTGCGGATGACCTTTGATTTCGTGCTCTGAAAGATGCCCGCTACGTCCACGATGTCTTCTTTGATGTCCGCGGGTTTGACTCCTTTAGCGGTAAGTTCGTCTTTGACGGCAATCAAGCCTAACTGCCGCATAACTTCGTATTCGACGACGGTGCTTATGAGTTCTAGTGCTTGAACGCCCTTAATTTCGATGAGGGCGCCGTTTGGCAAGGAAACGTTGAGGTCCTGTCGGATGGTGCCTAAACCGCGCATGACTTTGCCGGTGTCGCGCAAAATCCGCCCAATCGTCAACGCCACTTCCTGCGCTTCCTGAGGCGAATAAATCACGGGCGCCGTCGCCACCTCAATCAGGGGAATGCCTAGGCGGTCGATGCGGTAGCGGATGATTTTGCCGTCGGCTTCGGTGCCTGTTTTGCGGGCGGCATCTTCTTCAAGGCTTGCAGCCTGCATGGGGATGGTTTTGTCGCCGACTTTTATCCACCCAGCCAACGCGATGATGCTGGTGCGCTGAAAACCCGTCGTGTTGGATCCGTCAATGACCGTCTTGCGCATAACATGCACCTCGTCGATGGGCTTCATGTTCATCAGCAACGCCGCAGTAAGCACCACTTCCACAGCCTCCAAGTTCATCGGGTGCGGAGGCTCCTCATCCATCTCCACAAGGCAGGCGGAGTCTCGGTTGGCTTCATAAAGAACCCGCACGCCCTTTTGGAATTCAAAGTACGCTGCGGGGTCAATCTGTCCCAGTTCGCTCTGGGTGGGACGCAACCTACGCAGGAACACGATTGAGGGGTCCTCCTTAAACAGCAGAGGCGGACAACTGCAGAACAGTTTCTCTTTGGTTGCCAGTTGCTGGTGGATTTCTAACCCCACTTTTAAGCCCACTTTAGCGTAATCAATTGCCATTTTATTGCCCTCCTTCCGTGATGGTTGGTTCTTGAGGAAGCGTCCGCGGCGAAAACTCCCCTGCAACGCTGGTTTTAAAGAGGCGTTTGGCTTCTTGAGGGTCGCTGGTTTGTCCAAGCGTCCACATAAGCTTAACCAACGCAGTTTCGGGGAACATGTCATCGGTTGGAATCACGCCCAATCCCTGCAGGTCGCGTCCTGTGTCGTAAACGTTCATGTTAACACGCCCCCAAATACACTGAGAAGCCAACGCAACCACCACACCGCGCTTAACTGCGTTTCCTATGGCGCTAAAGCAAGAGCTGCTCACGTGCCCAAGCCCCGTGCCCTCAAGCAAAATCCCCCTAAACCCTTGCTCCACGTACCAATCGATGACTGCAGGGTCAAAGCCGGGGAAAAACTTCACCATAGCCACCTTCTCGCAAAAATCAGGTTTTAGGACAAGCTTCGCGTTGGGGTCACGTTTTCGATATTGGTCAGTGAGCATGATGACTGTGTCGTTTTCGGTTCGCGCGATGGGGGAGGCGTTCACGGGTTTGAAGGTGTCTCTTCGGCTGGTGTGGCATTTGCGGACGCGGGTTCCACGGTTAAAGATGATGGAGGTGTCTGCAACCGTCTCGTGCATCGCGATGGCGACCTCAGCAAAGGGTCCGTAAGCGGCGGCTTTCACTGCTCCGATGAGGTTTGTTGCCGCATCGGAGCTGGGACGGTCGGAACTTCTTTGGGCTCCAACCACAACCACAGGAACAGGCAGGTTTTGCAGGGCAAAGCTCAACGCAGCTGCAGTATACGCCATCGTGTCGGTTCCGTGGGCTATGATGACGCCTTGCGCGCCATGTTCGATGTGTTCGGCTGCGGTTTTTGCCATTTGTGCCCAATGTTTGGGGTTAAGGTTCTCGCTGTAGACGCTGAAAACAATCTGGGTATCCACCTGAGCAAGGTCAGCAAGTTCAGGAACAACCCCATAAAGGTCGCTGGCAGAAATAGCTGAACGCACTGCGCCTGTTCGGTAGTCAACACGGCTTGCGATTGTTCCGCCAGTGCTTAGAATCGCGACTTTAGGCAGGTCAGCTCGTTGGGGAGGAAGCGGCGGCGAAGCGAAGGCAGGTTTTGCGCCTTTGCCGATTTTCTCAATCACCACGGTTGGGGTGAGGCGGATGCCGATGTTGTAGCCGCTTTTCATTTTAACAACAACGTGTGTGTCGTCACCGGATTCAGAGCGGGGAATCAGGATGCCCTCGTAAGATTTGCCTTCGTCGCTGACGCGGACAAGGTCGCCCACTGCACATTCGGCTTTTGTTATGGCGGCTAATGCTTTGCCTTTGTAACCTAAATTCTCCTCAGTTTGACTCATGCCTGCTTCCTTCAAACCTGTTAATGTAGTTTAGCGGCTTTAACTCAACCGCACATAATGTATTTTGTGCTCAGCCCTTAATAACCAATCTAAACCCAAAAACACAAACGCACGAAACAGTAATGCCCTGATTGGAAATTTGTTCACGTTTTACCGCCAAAAAATTAAATAACACCAAATGTTGCAGTTCTAGCATAGCAAAATTTTTAAGAGTAAACCTTCGAAACAGAAGGAACGGAGGAAACAGAGAGTGAACTTTGAAACGAGCAAAAATCTAAGCGGAGTCGGCGCAATACTGCTTTTCGTAAGTCCAATTGTTGGCGCAGCAACAGGATTCGCAACTGGCGTATTAGGACTCATAGGCTTCATACTCTTACTTATCGGCGCATACGGGTTAGCTCAATACTACAGGGAAGCAGGCATCTTCAACAACATTCTTTACGGAACCATCGTAGGCATAGTCGGCGGAATCGTCGCAGTCGTCGTTGCAGCATGGGCAGCAATCAGCATGCTACCAGAACTTTTGGAGAAAATATACCCCACTTGGAATGGCGATTGGACCACTCTTCCAAACATGACCCCAGACACATCAAACTTGGCCATTGGTGACTTCTCACCCTTTCTTGGAATAATCTTCGCAGTCGTTGTAATTGTATTCATTGTAACAATAATCATGGCAATTTTCTACCGAAAATCCTTAACTATGCTTTCAGCAAAAACAGGCATCGGCTTATTCGGCACCACAGGAACCATTCTGCTAATCGGCGCAGTCCTAACCATAATCTTCATAGGGGCAGTGCTTGTGTGGGTCGCAATGCTTCTGCTTGCGATAGCGTTCTTCCAGACCCGTCCGCCGCCACCTCAACCTTCAATGCCGACCGAAAATATACCCCCCATGTAGCTGAGTTGAACCAATCAACTCTTTTTTTCTTCTTACACTCACCCACAGAACAACCTACAAATCATTAAACCATTCAACAAACATTAATTCACGAGCAAAACCTATATTTTTCTTCATCGCTAAAAAGAGGTGAGCCAAAAGGCGGTCAACGTTATGTGTCACAATAAAAATGGAGTGGAAGAACAAAACAAGCAGCAAAAAAACGATTTAGAAGACCAAATACTGCTGGAAAAGAAACGCAGTGAAGAATACTTGACGCGTCTAAAGTATTTGCAGGCAGATTTTGAGAACATGCGCAAACGGTGTGACCGACAAATAGAGGAAGTCAGTCAATATAGCAATGAACGCCTAGTTATACAGTTACTTGATGTGGTGGACGAGTTGGAGTTGGCCATCAAAACCGCACAGACCGCTCAAACAGCTCAAGCGCTGATTGAAGGGGTCCAGATGACGCTGAAGCGGTTGCGAAAAGTTCTTGAACTAGAAGGAGTCACTCCAATAGAAAGCGTCGGAAAGCCTTTTGACCCCACCAGACACAACGCCATCGCAGCCGAAGAACGCGAAGACGTAGAAGTGTGTATGGTAACTGAGGAAGTCAGAAAAGGCTACCAGATGAAAGAGAAAGTAATACGACCAAGTATAGTCAAAGTAGCAGTAAAAAAAGCGCAGTCACAAAATAAAGAGGAAAAGAAAAATGAGTCAACCTAAAACGGGAGAAAAAATTTTAGGAATCGACCTTGGAACAACAAACTCAGCAGCAGCCATCTACGAGAACGGCAGACCCACCGTGATTCCCAGCGCAGAGGGACCAACAATGGCGGGCAAAATGTTCCCCTCAGTGGTTGCTTTCACCAAAGACGGGCAACTTTTAGTTGGGGAACCTGCCAAACGTCAAGCCACCGCCAACCCTAATGGAACCATTTTTGAAATTAAACGGAAAATGGGAACAAAACAAAAAGTAACCATGAACGGCAAAGAATACACGCCCCAACAAATCAGCGCCTTTATCCTTCAAAAAATCAAGAAAGACGCTGAAACCTATCTGGGCACCCCAGTCAACAAAGCCGTCATAACGGTTCCCGCCCACTTCGATGATAACCAAAGGCAAGCAACCAAAGACGCTGGCGAAATCGCGGGCTTTGAAGTTATGCGCATAATCAACGAACCAACAGCCGCGTGCCTTGCCTATGGTATTGACAAGCTGGAAAAAGAAATGAAAATTTTGGTTTTCAGCTTCGGAGGCGGAACCCACGACGTAACCGTCATGGATTTTGGCAAAGGCGTCTTCCAAGTCTTATCCACCAGTGGTGACACCCAACTCGGCGGAACCGACGTTGACAAAGCAGTCATGGGCTACGTTATTGAAGAATTCAAACGTCAAACGGGTGTTGACGTAACCAACGACCAAATGGCGACTGCCAGACTTAAGGAAGCGGCAGAAAAAGCCAAAATCGAATTAACCACGCTCACAACCACCGACATCGACCTTCCCTTCTTAACGGCAACCAACGCTGGACCTCAACACCTTCACCTCACCTTAACCCGAACCAAACTGGAAGCCTTAGCTCAACCCATTGTGCAAAAAACTGAACGCACCATCCTTAAAGCCCTTGAAGACGCAAAGCTAACCCCACAAACTGTAGATAAAATCATTTTAATTGGCGGCATGACCCGTATGCCCTTGGTTCAACGGTTTGTGGAGCAGATTTTGGGCAAATCACCAGAACGCGGCTTAGACCCCATGGAATGCGTCGCCATAGGAGCATCCATACAAGGCGCAGTCCTCACAGGCGAGGTCCACGATATTCTCCTGTTAGATGTTACGCCCCTTTCGTTGGGTGTGGAAACCATGGGCGGCATCTTCACCAAAGTCATCGACAAAAACACCACCATCCCTACCAAGAAGTCACAGGTTTTCACAACCGCCGCAGACTTCCAAACCGCCGTAACCATCCATGTACTGCAAGGCGAACGACAAATGTCAGCAGACAACGTTTCGCTGGGCATGTTCAACTTAGAAGGCATTCCACCCTCACCCAGAGGCGTGCCCCAAATCGAAGTAATTTTTGACATCGACGCCAATGGCATGCTCAACGTCACTGCAAAAGACCGAGGAACAGGCAAAGAAAACCGCATCCGCATAACCGCCTCAAGCAGGCTCTCCAAAGAAGACAAAGAACGGATGGTTAAAGAAGCCGAGCAGTTCGCAGACCAAGACAAGAAGAAAAGGGAAGAAGCCGAACTGCGAAACAGCGCTGACAGCATGGTTTACACTGCGGAGAAAACCAAGAAGGACTTAGCGGACAAACTCACCTCTGAGCAAAGTGGCAAAATTGACACCGCTGTTAATGCACTAAAAGACGCACTGGCAAAGGCAGACTTAACCGCCATCAAAGAGAAAACTGACGAGTTAGGCAAGGTGCTTCAGGAAGTTGGCACAGTGATTTACCAGCAAGCAGCTGCTCAAGCACAGGCACAGCAACAGGCTCAAGGCGAACAAGCAGGACCACAAACGCAGGAACAACCAGGACAACAACAAGGACATCCCGGTCAGGAGCAGTCTTCAGGCGACAAAGTTGTCGATTCTGAAGATTACAAAGTGAAGTAACAAGCGAAACAGTCTTAATCTACCTTTTTCTTCCTTTTGTTAATCGCGGTAAATTGGTATGGCAGAGAAAAGAGACTACTACGAAGTTCTGGGTTTATCCAGAGATGCATCAAAAGACCAAATTAAAGATGCTTATCGAAAACTGGCTATGCAGTATCACCCAGACCGCAACAAAGCCCCTGAAGCTGAAGACAAATTTAAAGAAATCTCGGAAGCTTACGCAGTTCTTTCCGACGACCAAAAGCGGCAAAAGTACGACACGCTGGGCCACTCAGGCTTTGACCAGCAATACACGCAGGAAGACATCTTCCGAGGCGCTGACTTTAACGACATCTTCCGTGACGTAGGCGGAGGATTCAGTGATATTTTCCGCATGTTCTTCGGAGGAGGTTTTGGAGGCGGAGACTACGGCGGACAACGTGTTAACCGAGGACAAGACCTGCTTTACGAAATGAGCATTACGTTAGAAGAAGCTGCTCAAGGCATCCAAAAAGAAATTGAGATTCCACGAACTGAACAATGCGAGGTCTGCGGTGGGTCCGGAGCCGCACCGGGAACGCAGCCGACAACTTGTCCCCGATGCAGCGGAGCAGGCAGAGTTCAAAACAGGCGGCAAAGCATGTTTGGCACGTTTGTTCAAGTTACTCCTTGCCCACAATGTAAGGGAAAAGGAAAGATAATCGAAATACCATGCAAGAACTGCAACGGGTCAGGGTTAGTTAAAAAACGCAGGAAAATCACGGTAACGGTTCCCGTCGGTATTGACGAGGGCTATCAGCTACGGCTTCGCGGCGAAGGTGACATGGCTGAATACGGAGGCGAAGCGGGTGACCTCTACGTGTTGGTTCACATATTACCCAATGACCTGTTTGTACGTAACGGGGACGACCTGCACTACGTTTTGATGATTGGTTTTCCACAGGCAGCATTAGGCACTGAAGTTCAGGTGCCCACCCTTGAGGGACCAGCCCCGCTTAAAATCAAAGCAGGAACCCAGGTAGGCGACGTAATACGGCTAAAGGGCAAGGGAATGCCAAGATTCCGCGGCTACGGCAAAGGCGACTTGCTTATTCAAGTAGGTATAGCAGTACCAGAAAAACTCACAGGCAAGCAACGGGAACTGTTAGACCAATTAGCCAAAGAATTCGGCGAGGACATACAGCAGAAAAAGCACCGCTTTTTTTAGACTCTAAAAGTCCACCCCCCCAAGGGTACGGAAAAATTTTAAAGCAGAAACAGCAAATAGAAGGGAATTGTGAATTATAATATGGCTATAAACTTAGACGTATTGTTGATATCGCTGGTAATCAGAATCCTTGTGTTGACACCGGTTCTGTGGATTTCGGGCAGAATATTGGTTGGCGGCAATAAGGCAAAATTCACTGACGCCATCTGGATAGTCGTGTTAGGAACCGTCATTGCAGGCATCATCGAATACTTCTTCATCGGCTGGATTTCAAGCATCATCGTGCTGCTAATTTGGCTTGGCTTGGTTAAACACTTCTTTGACTGCGGCTGGCTCAAGGCGTTCGTCATAAGCGTAATAGCGATACTAATCTTTGTAGTAATCACGTTTCTCTTTGAACTTGCAGGCTTCGCAATTTGGAGTTTGACGTTTTAAAACCAAACCTATAAAATTTCTTTTTTTCTTTTCGAGATGTAGGTAAAACTTAAATTGCCAAACCAACAATCCCAGTGCAGGGAAGCCTATGGTTTATTGTTCTAATTGTGGAAAAGAAATACCTCAAAACGCCGGTTTCTGCCCCAACTGCGGCACTAAAGCAAGAATTGAACCTCCATCCGCAACACCCTCCGACGAAATGAGGGAAGCACTCACCAAAATGAGCATAGAGATGGAAAAAGCCTTCAGTATAGCAGCAAAACAGGTCCAGGAAGCCTTCAAAACCGCAAAGGATAACGTGCAGAAAACAGTTTACAAGGAACCTATTGTTTGCCCTAACTGTGGAGAAAAAAACGTAGCTAACGCTACTTACTGCTTTAAATGTGGCAAAAACCTCTCCGAAACAGAACCTGCTAAACCAACTGAAGGCAACTAAACCCAGGTCTCCACGATGTAGGGACCTTCAGTAAGCGCATTGGTAGACGCGGTCTGTTGCGGCTTTTGCAGGTTCTAGGCATAGAAACAAAGCAGAAAAGTAGAGGGGAAGGAGGCTATCAAAACGTAGCCTACCTACCTGAAGCCAATTAAGATAGAACTATGAAAATACGAAGGCATCAACCTAACGCTTGTCGCTAAAAAAACTTAAAAAAGAGGCTTCGTCACGAGACGAAGAGATAGCAGCAATAGACGTGCACCCCGCTTGTCAAAACCTCAAAATAACCGCATACCAAAAAAGCGAAAGTTTGGGGAAGTATGCTAGTGATTAGACCATGTTTGTCTTAAGGTTTTTTAGGTGAAACATCTATTCATACCGCAAGGACGGGGACGCGTGCACAAAGCCAAACGAGTATTCATAACCGCACTGTTTAGCTCAATAATATTTGTCACCAACTTCTTCGTGCCACCCCCAATTAACTATTTGCTCATCGTCGTTCAAGCCGTCATTCTTGCGTTGGCAACGCTTTTTGTAGGCAGAGCAGGAGCCACATATGTAGGCTTAATCGGAGGCGCCATGTCTGCACTGGCGCGACCAGCATTTGGTCCCTTCACCTTCATTTTTACTCTCCTCTATGGAGTTCTAGTCGATTTGTTCTTCATCGCCTGCAAAGCATACCCAACAAAAGAAGGCGCAAACAGAAATCGAATCATTCTTGCCATGGCTTTTAGCACAGCCATAATCGGCTTCACAAGCTACTACATCATTGCCGTATACGGCAAAATCATTGAACTCGCACCACCCGAGTTAACACCTATGATGTCAGCTCTGGTTATTTTCGTTGCAACTGGAAGCGGCATATCCGCCGGCTACGCAGCCGCCTACCTCTGGAACAGATACCTAAAAAATGTCCCCCTATAAAAGCGGAACCTTCCCCGACATATTTCTGGACACGAAATATCCCTTTTAAGCCTTTAGCGGCTCAATGCATGATGGAGAAAGGAGGAAGGCGCCCTTACCCCTCTCCTCGTCAAAAAAGGGGAGCTAAAAGGTACACCTGACGTGGTTGAGATTGCAAGTTAGGAGTTAGCTACCAGATTGGCTAACCCTTCTTGCAAAGTAACTTTTGCATTAAACCCAAGCTGTATGGAGGCTTTAGAGGCATCCCCGTAACTGAAACGTATATCGCCTATGCGGGGTGGGCCATGCACAACATCAAGTTCACGCTGAGTTACCACACTTAACGCACCAACTAAGTCGTTGATACTTGTGGGTTGCCCCGTACACACGTTAAAAACCTCGCCACCCACGTCCTTGGCTTCTAACGCCAAAGCTAAAGCTTGAGCAATATCACTAACGTGAATGAAATCACGAGTTTGCTCACCGTCACCCTCCACAGTTAAAGCTTTCCCGTCTTTTGCTTTACGAAGAAACTTTGTGATGACACCACTGTAGGGGCTGTTCTCGTTTTTAGGACCGTAAACGTTGAAAAACCGCAAAGACACCGCCCCAATGCCATAGCATCGGTGGAAGGCTTGACAATAAGCTTCACCAGCAGCCTTCGAAGCAGCATAAGGAGAAAGAGGATGCAAAGAAGTAGTTTCCGTAACCGGCAGAGTTTTAACGTCACCATAAACAGCGGTTGAAGACGCAAAAACAAGCTTTTTAACGCCTTGTTTTGTAGATTGCTGAAGAACGTTAAGTGTTCCTGCGACGTTAACTGCGTTATTTAATTCGGGGTTTTGGACTGACGCGGTTACGTCGATGAGGGCAGCCAGATGAACCACTGCATCGATACCTAAGAGGGCGTTGTTTAGGTCTTGGGGGTTGCGTATGTCGCCCTTTACGAAACGAAAAGTTGTTTCGCCTTGACTTTTGGAGAGGTTCTCAAGTTTTCCTGTTGTTAAGTTATCAAAAACGGTTACGTGGTAGCCCTTTTGGATAAGCAACGGCACCAGATTGGAGCCGATAAAGCCAGCTCCGCCAGTAACTAAAACGTTCTTCATACACATCGATAGCTTATCTGCGGGTAGACGATTAAACTTTTTTGGCGTACAATCAAGACAAAAAAAATTCAGCATACATAAACAAAAAAATACTGAAAAAATAAAGAAAGCTTAGACCAAGGGTAACCTTAGGCCAGTTTTACTGCTTTGTTTTCCGCACTGAAAAAACTGTCAACGCAGCAAAACAGGCAGCCAACGCGGCAAACGCGCCTAAAGCGTATTCAGGCAACACAAATATACCCTCAGAACCCTCGGTTGTTATGGCTTCTTGAGGTTCATATTGACAGTCGCCGGCGAATGTGGCTTTGACGGGGTGAAAACCGTAAGGCAGGGTAGCTGGAACTTGCCAGTCAAAGGTGTAGCTGCCTTGAACGCCTGTTGTAACTGTGGAGATTGTGTTCCAGGAGGCACCGTCAAAGTAGCTGAGTGTGATGGTTTTTCCAGAAATACCGATGTTGCTGTTGCTTGCAAGTGTTAGTTTTCCTGTTAGGGTTGTTTGCATGTTTCCGTTTGTGTCAACGGTTGTTGGGGTACAGGTGATGTTTAGGGCAGTTTCAGCTGCAGCGGTTTCTGTTTGAAAGAGTGCGGTTATTTCGCCTGCACCATAGACACGGAAGGTCGTGTGGCTGGACTCGGGGTCGGCGATGGAAATTGACTTGGTTGCTTTCCACACCTTGAAGGCATAGTTTGTGTTGGGTGAAGCGGATAAGGGATTACCGCTTGAGTCAGCCGCATACCATACTTCGCCAGTGGGTTCCGTAGAGCCGCCTTTGAGAGGGTCAACATTGAAGGTGACCTTGTATTGGTGAGTGTAAACCCAAATGTTGGTGTCGGAACCGCCGCTTGAGGGAGTTTTTCCACTCCACGTTTTGTTACTGCTGACCCACCGCTCAGATGCCGAAACAGTTATTGTTCCTTTGGGGGTTATTGACCACTCACTGTTTTTCTTCATGTCAATCTTGGTCGGCGTTTGGGTGAGGGTGAAGTCTTGGCTTTTTCCAGACGCATCGATGTATTGAAGGACAGGAGGTTCCAGAATTGGCTCCTTGTCGGAGGTGGAATAACTCACAGTCATAGAGTAGGTTGAAGCAGCCCAAACACAAGGCACCGCACTCACTGCAATTGTTAAGATAAGTAAGATGGTTAAAGTTTCAAGTTTGTGATTTATCATAGCAATCGTGTTTATTCAGAGAACTTTCGCCATATAACAGAAGTTTCTGCATTTGATATAAATCAAAAATCGATATACACTTGTAAACTCAAAGTCTAATAAAGAACAAAAATAGAAGCTGAAAAAGGCAACAGCTTCAAAATGGGAACTAAAGGTAGTTGAGTACCTGGCTTCTCCAGACAAATGTCGGCGTATCGCTCTTGTTAACAAGCACCTGCTTAATTAAGCCTGTTTTTTCTATCTCTTCAAGTCGGTGGGTTAGCTCATCGTCAGAAATGGACTCCTGCGAGATAGCTTCATACTGTTTAGCGATATCGTGAATTGTTAGATTTTTAATTCGCTTTGTTTTGGCAACGGCTTGAACAAGTTGCTGCTCCTTTGTGGGAAGTTTATTGTAGAGATTCGCCAACGACTGCCTTGTCCGGTAATCCAAGTAAATACCGTAAAGAACAAGTAACACCAGAATTGCGCTGGCTACAATTGATAGAGAAAGACCATTTTGGCTTAATGCTAAGGCTACACCAGTCCAAGTTTTTATAGGCTGCCAATGATTGTTGATTGCCACTGCTATGGGGAATTCTTCATCTTCAGCTGCAGACACACCATCCACAGATGACGGGTAAACAACTAAGCTAATTTTTATGCTTTTAGTCTGCGTTGTTCCATTCACGTTGAATGCAGCGGTTTCGTACCAGTAGAGGACAACTTGAATTTGGTTGGTGCTTTTGTATTCAAAAGCAAAATAACGAGCCGTGATGGGCGGGTTCTCTTGAATTTGAACATCCCGAAGGTCAAGCTGATCTACGCTCGCCTGTTGACCTTGGCTAAGAGGAAAATTGATGAGACAGGTCTCCCACCTGTGCTCGGATGAAACGCTAGGCGCGATTTCTAGAGTCGTCCAAATAGTTGACTTCGATCTATCAATAGGATTATAGGCGTAAACAACTGAAGCATCTTGACCAGCAAGCTCCTCAAAGGCGGTATCGCGATAGATGTAGTTCAAAGTATAACCAGGTATCTCAGGCAGCATTGAGTTGGTGGTGTCGACTTCTATACCATTTGGGGTTTCATATATTACCTGAGCGGGTCCTTGAGTCAAGGCAAAGACGGGTGTTTGAATTGACAGAAGCATTACAACTACAGCGAGTATTCCCACAATTTTCGCCATATCAAAACGAGTTATCTTAGTTTGGGGATACTTGAAAAGTTTTCCGCAGTTAATGCAGAAAGGCCGAACAGGATTCGCGGGTGTAGGAGTGCACGTTGGACAGGGCTCTGGAGGCGCAGGTTTTTTGAAGACTTTCTCCGTTACTGCAAGCAGTATCAGGGTACCGATAAACATGAGGACAGTGGCACCTACAGCGTGAAAGACTTCCAGCGCTAAGGCTTCACCGTAGCCGTAGCCGATTCCTAAAATGGTTGTGATGCGAATTATGTTAAGCGCTATAATTAATGGAATCCCCATTATTATGACGGCGGCTTTGTTGAGAAATTTGCCACGTGTTATGTACGCGATGAACAAAGCGAATATAATGAAGCCGATTATGCTGTAGATTCCTGAGCAAGCAACATCCACACTGAACTGTATAACTGAATTGTCTGGTCGAGTGAGGGTAATAATGGGGCTCCCATAATTAGTTGATAACGTTGTCCCCAGCCCAAACAAGTTTGCTAAAGCGTTAGAGGCTGAGGCACTGATGTTTGCCAAAGCAGAACCAACGCCGTAGAGAATTTCAACTGGCGGAGGCGCAAGGAAAGTAAGAAAGGCTATGGGAAAAAGAAGCTGTTTTAGAGTTTGAAAGTTAAACAGTAAAAGAGTTAAACCCGCCGTCAGAAACGGTAGGGTAAACATGTGGTACTCTAACGGTATGAACGTGTAGCTCCCATACCAATATACAAGTATGGCCACTGCACACAAAGATATCCCTGCAAGAGGGCTAAGATATTGCCCAATCCCGCCCGCCTGATTCACATGGGACTTGAGGGAGGCATTTATCATTTTTCTTTTTCTTATCAACAAATAAGCGAAGAGGAGAGGGATAGCGAGTATATGGAATGACGATTCGTCAACTAAAGCTCCTTTGAAAACCAAAGTTAAATCTTCAAAATACAACGCGATTACTGCTGTAGCTATTACTGAAAACTTGAGGGCAACAGCTACTCTATGCTGAGTTATCGCTGAAGCTATCTTTCCGAATTGAGGTTTAGAGGGTTGCATCAGGAAACACGCAAGTTAATAGATTTAATGAGTTAGGTCGATTGATTTATATTTGATGGATTTTCCCTACTGTTTTCTATATCACCAAAAAAAGGAAGCACGTAAACGCCGTTTGCCTCAATAATACATGGGTACGTCTGCAAATTTGCATTTCAAAAGTACAATGAATATGACACAAAATCAGAACGCGCTAATTTTCTTGGAGCAACAGGCTTCATTAAACAAACAATTAAGAAAATAGGAAAAAGGTATAATTCAAGCCGGCTGTGGCATAATCTGCGGGTCTCTACTTCACACATCAAGTAAACTGCTACTTGCGGTTCAGTTCAAGGGCAGCCACTTTTCATTTGCGAATTCTAACAATTATCAGAAAAGCAGCCACACAAGCAAGCAAGGCAAGCAGTGCACCCGCATTGGATTCTGGAACAACAAAGGGCGGTGGAGATAATGAAGGCGATGGAGTAGTAGTGGGGGTAGCCGTTGGAGTAGGCGTCAATGTAGATGCTGGGGATGCGGAAGGAGTAGGAGTAGGTTCTGATGGTGGGGTAGCAGTTGGGGATGAAACAGGTGTTGAGGTCGGAGTTGGCGAAGCGTTGGGTCCTGAATCACCCACGCCCAATGGTGTTCCAGTAAGGGCAAGTGCGGGAAAAGTCCCAATTATTGTGTGTGGAGATTGAAAGTCTGTTGTTACAGAAACCCACTCGTCCAATGTGGAGTTGAAATAGTATAGTACACAGTTTTCGTTGAAATTTTGATGGGTAAGAGTTACTTTAGCGAGCACATCAGAAACGAAAGTTACATTTGCAGTAACTTTTACGTCATAGTAGGCAGGAACTGCACCGTCAACTACTAATGGAGCGCCTGCATCTGATGGGACGTCAGTGCCCCATCTTTCTGTAACAACAGTTAACCATGCATCGTTGGGCAGGTTTTCGCCAAAGATTTCTACGATGACACCTGTACTACTATTGTGGTCAACGTATGCGTGATGAGTAGTTGGGAATAATTCTGTTGTGTCGCTAACTTGTTGAGGGTTCAAAATGGTATAGCTGGGAGTAGTTAAGTAGGATATGGAAAGAAAAACAGCAAGCCCAATTATAAGAGCTAGAAGAGCAACAGAAATCACTTTGTATAAATGGTTTGCTTTCAGAAATCTGTCCCGTAGTGCACGTATGAAGGACATGTGTTGACGCCTTTCGCAGGATATGCTTGTCAGAAGGCTTTAAATTGATATGGAAAAGTGCATAATTGTTCTACACATAAACAGTTAAATTACACGGCACCACAGAGAAACAACTGCAGCAAAGAGACAAAAAACAAGCAAAACAAAGAACAAATAATGGAAAGAAAAACTATGAAAAAGCTTGCAACAAAATTCTTTTCAGAATAGTTGCGCCATGTTTCATTTTCAACTTCTTTTCACCAACTCTTTTTCTATACTGTATTGGCACTTCGACGATTTGATATCCCTTTTGTTCAATCAAGTGGTTCAATTCGACCTCTACGTCAAAGCTCTTAGACTTAAAAACGAAACCTCTGAGCAAAGCCGCACGGACCACCCGCAATCCAGTAAGAGGATCTTTCATTGACACACCGTTGAGGACCTTATGAGCAAAGCACAACAGTTTATTCCCAAGGTAGAACCGGCTTCGAAGAGCGTTATCGTCCACGTTCCCGTTGAAGCGATTCCCACAAACCATGCCAACATTCGGGTTCTTCGCCAACACATCAATCATTTCGGGTAAATATTCAGCGGGATAAGTAAAATCGGCATCGGTAATAACTAAATAGTCAACATCTTCATCGGTGTATTCAAGCCCTTTTGAAAGCGCATCACCTTTGCCTTTTCCATCCTGGAAGAGTACATCTGCACCCAAATCTTTGGAGACATCAACTGTCCGGTCATCACTGTTCCCATCAACAACCAAAATTCGAGGACCAATAAGATGCTTTTGAACCTCAGTGATTGTCAGCCCGATGCCTTCTTCCTCATTTAAAGCGGCAATCAAAACTAACGTTGAGTTGAAACGAGAGCAATCTTCTGAAGTAGAGCCAAGATTTTTGTATGCTTCTTTTTCCTGTATCTGCAATCACAACACCTTACATAGTTGTCTGTATCGTAAGGGTTGCGAAATTTGATATAAGCAAGATTTCTGTCGAAGAAATAGTCTGCTAAATCGCCATAAATCGAAAATGGATGCATATAACCATACAGAAAGAAGGTAAAAAGAAACCTAACTACTGTTAGGGTCAAAAAAAGTGAAAAAAGTAGAAACAAATTTTCTTCGAAAAGGTGGAGAAAAAAACGTATACGGTGAAACGGAAATTGGTCACAAAATAGCTATCAATAATGGAAAAACTGCTTTTATAGAAATCGAAAAAATAAAACGGCGGGCGGGTTAGTTGTTTTTCAGCTTTTTCCATGGAGTTGGATGCAAAATCTCATCTGTAGCTGAAGGAGCCCACCAACTCCCGTTTTCAGTATACCAAGCAACAGTAGAACTCAAGACATCCAAGAAACAAGATTTCGGTTGCCAGCCTAACTGAGTTTGAAGTTTGGATGAATCCAAACTATACCGAGTATCGTGCCCCGGTCGGTCCTCGACGTAAGTTATAAGGTCTTGAGGTTTTTGCAGTAGTTCCAGTATTCTTTTCACTATCTCCAAGTTAGTGACTTCATTTCCCGCCGAAATATTGTACACTTCACCAGCCTACCCTTCTCCAAAACCGTCGTCACGGCAGCACAATGATCCTGCACATAAATCCAATCACGAATATTAGTACCAGCACCATAAACGGGAATGGAAAGACTTTTCAAAGCGCGAAATATCGTTTTTGGAATAAGTTTTTCAGGCATCTGATAAGGACCAAAATTGTTTGTGCAACGAGTTATCGAAGCATTTAAGCCAAAAGTCTTGCGATAAGAAAGAACGAACATGTCCGCAGCAGCTTTGGAAGCAGAATAAGGATTTGAGGGAAAAAGAGGGTCTTTCTCTGTAAATGACCCCTCAACAGCTGTACCATAAACTTCGTCGGTTGAAACCTGAACCATACGAACTCGTGGGTTGTGTTTTCTTATGGCTTCAAGAAGGGTATAAGTACCAACTGTGTTGTTTTTCAAGAAAGTTGAAGGGTCACTTATGCTTCGGTCAACGTGAGTTTCAGCAGCTATGTTGACAACTGCATCCACTTGTGTCATGACTTCTTGCATAAAATGTGGGTCACAAATGTCACCCTTCAAAAATTGGTATCGACTGTCCTCAGCCAAATCACTAAGGCTTGAAGGGTTAGCACCCACCCCAACTTTGTCGACATTTAAGAGCCCGCCAATCCTTATGCACCGTCAGTATGTGTTTGCAGAAGTTGCTCCCTATGAATCCTAATCCGCCTGTGACAAGAAGTTTCATAGCAATCACTTATGAGGAGGATAATTCCAATCCCAAGTTTTACCAATACGAGAATCATTAGTCTTGCCATTAATGAGTTTAGGAATTAAAGTCGTGTCATTCCAAGGTCGACGCTCCTCATCAGGGTCAGCACAATCGTACAAGTTAGTAGTGAAATACAGCAGCATCACCTGTTCATCACCAACCGCCTTAAAACCATGCCAAAAATAGCCAGGCACACGCACCACTTGCGGCAAGGTTCCTGTCGAAATAATTTCATCAAGTTCGCCTGTTTCGTCATCAAAAATACCGATTTTTATTGTGCCTTTAATAGCAATAAAGTAGTCAACTTGACCGCGCTTGTGTCGGTGCCAAGCGCGAATTATGCCAGGAAAAGTTGTAGATAGATTGGCTTGAGCTGGAACGTCACCACCTAGCAAGTCCAGCCAGTCGTTCCTGAAAACTTCAGTAAAGGTTCCTCTTTCGTCAGGTATTCTTTTGAATGGTTTAATTATAACTCCGGGTAACATATCTTTTCCTCAATATCATTTTGTTTCATATTCTTTTAACGGGTAATGTTCAAACTTCCACTTCCGAGTAATCTCCGACATGAAGTTTTATTGTGTTGTTCTTGCGGCTTTTTGCAACTTGGGCTTTTTTGCCAACCAAACTGTCTTCGAGACGGCACACATCATTAACAACTACGCATTCTAGGATAACGCAGTACTCAAGATGCGAATTAGAAATCTGGGAACTATCTCCCACACTTGTGAAAGGCCCTATAAAACTATGTCTAACTTGCGTGTTTTTGCCAATTATACAGGGTCCTCTGATGGTACTGTTAATAACTGTGGCGGTTTTGTCGATGGATACTCGTCCGTCTACACTACTGTTTTCGATTTTGCCTTCAACTTTAGAAGTTATGTACTCATCAAGAATTTTTGCGTTTGCGCTAAGGATATCATCTTTTTTACCGGTGTCTAGCCACCAACTGTGGAGAACTTCGGCCTTAACCTTAAGGCCCATATTCACCATTTCTTGAACGGCGTCAGTTATCTCAAGCTCTCCACGCCAGCTGGGCTTAATGCGTTCAATTGCAGAGTGAACTTTATTTGAGAAGAGATATGTTCCGATTATGGCTAAGTTGCCCATGGGGGTTTTGGGTTTTTCAACCAAACGAATTATATTTCCGTTCTTGTCTAGCTGTGCAATACCAAAACGGGAGGGGTCATCAACTTCCTTGAGCACGATAAGGGCGTCTAAACCTTCGCGTTCAAATTTTTCAACGTAACCTTTTATGCCCTGACCAGTGACGTTGTCTCCTAACACATAACAAAAGACTCTTGACCAAGAAATGGTTGGGCGGTTTTAACGGCATGCGTTAAACCCAGAGGCTCTTGAGAAATATAATCTACGCTAAAACCCCATGCGGCACCATCTTTAACATACTCTTCGACGTAGCAACCTGTTTCGGGCGCAGTAATTATGCCAACTTGGGTCACGTTCGTTTCTTTAATTTGATCCAAAACGTACCCTAAGATGGGCTTGTTAGCTACAGGTATAAGCTGTTTTGCGCAGGTAAACGTCAGAGGTCTAAGGCGGGTAGCTTTTCCTCCACTTAGTACAAGAGCTTTCACTTCAACATCACGGGCATTGTATTGCTTTGTTAGGTTAACATGTTTTCTGTATAGGGAATAGTTAGTATGAATATGACTCTTCGGAAAGTCATTTTGTAAAGCAACCACATACTACAGGTTGCCTTTAAGTACGTTGAGGTAAACAAAGTTGTTTGGGGTTTAATTTAAGTCAAACGTTCAGGCATTTTCAAAGTTTAAAGTAGGTCATGAGCTTCCCGAAAATACCCAAGATTGTTTTCAGGATTTTTCCAACTGTACCCAGACTGCTTGTCATGTCACACAGGTTTACAATGTCAAACTGGTTAATTGACCTAGTAAGCAGAGCTGATGGAATAAAGACAACAATGAAAAGTAATACACCCAGTATTAGCGTAATCCAGCTGGAAAAATGCATCAAAGAAATTGCAGCATAAGTTACTGATGCAGCAATAGCAGACGAAAACAGAATTTTTGCAGAAGAAAGCCAATCGACCGTAATCCCATAGTTTTTTTGAATAAAACGTAACCCAAGAAAGATTCCAGGCAGCGCAGACACAAGAGTCGTGACAATTAAACCAATGACGCCATAAGCCATAATCAAAAGGTAGCCCATAGGAAAACCAATAGACCCATTCAGTAAGGCTAGCTTTAAAACGTATTTTGTTTTGCCTTGACCATTCAGAAAACCACTCAAACTCAAGTTGCCCAGAGCAGTATATAAATACTGAATGGCAAGCAGTGCAAGAAAAAGCGGAGCTGTATTGTAAACAGTTCCGAAAAGCGTTTCTACGGCAGGTTGCGATAAACATATCACTATAGCGGTTACTGGCACAACCAATAGTGAAGCATATTTGACGGAAAATTGAAAAGCACTTTTTAGAGCGTCTATATCTTTTTCGGGGTCCAGTTTAGAGAATGCTGGGAAAAGCATACTTGTTATTGGAATTGAAAAAAAGGTTATTAGAACAACGAAGTTCATGGCTACTCCGTAGTTGCCAATCATTGTGTTGTCGGTTGCGTAATGAATTGGCAGAAGAAAAGCATAAAACTGTGGAAGAAGCCCGCTTATGACGGTTACGACAGACAATGGTAGGCAATATGTTAGCATAGCGGTTAAGTACGCTTTTATTTCAAGTTTATGTGAGTAAGGTTTAGGCAAACGTCTATAGATGGTCCAAATTAGGATCATACCAACTATGCTTGCGAATATTACTCCTGAAGTGAAGCCGATTGTGGCGCCTGCAGCTCCAAATCCTAAGGCAACTAAACCTATTATGAGTGCTGTTTTGAAGACACTTTGGACAATGAGCATTATGCTATTGAGTTCCATTTTTTCGTAACCAGTAAAGGTAGCTGTAGCGGTGACCACTATACTGTTAGCTAGAACCGCAAAAGAAACAATTTGGATAAGTGGCGCGATAGCTGGACGGCTGAACAGGTTTGTTGCCAAGAAATCTGCAAAAAAGAACGAGAAAAAGGTAAGTATTAAGCCCAAGACAAGTTGGAATAGTATACCCGACAAGTATATGCTTCGGATTTCGTCGGTTCTACCTTCCGCACGGAATTGAGCTGTGAATCGTATGATAGCGGAGTTCATGCCCAAGTTCCCGAACGTGACGAGAAGGTTAGGGACCGTTAATACGACCAAGTATAGTCCGTATTGGTCAGGGTTTAGCATGCGAGCGATGAATATTGTCCCTACTGACGAGATCAGAGTTGAGATTACTAGTCCCCATAGGTAGTGAAAGCTACTCTTAGCTGAAACTTTCGCTATGGCCGCGGCCTTGCTCATACAGTTGCCTCAATAATATTTTTATTTATGTGTCGTTAATGTCGGTGCATAAACTTTTTTTGGTTATGAATAAGTTTTCCTTAAGCAATTGCGACTGTTGTTTCAACGTCAATTACTTGTTTTGTCAACTGTCTCCGCCATTAACATCTATGTATCCTCGTCTCTGTTGAACTGTTTACGTTAACGAAAATATTTAAGCTAAAATTTTAAATGCTAACGTTCAGATTCAGAATTTATAGTCTACGCTATCAATAAATTAAATCACAAAAGCCATCTGCTTTCTAAATGTATATTGAATCAAAAATTAGAAAAAACGTTAAAAATCGCGTATTTGAGGTTGTGTGTTTGTTAAATTTTTTTAAAAGCACCCTAAAAATTCACTATTCTTAGTGCAATGGTAGAAAAAAAAAGTACGCTCATCGCTAAAGCCGCACTTTTTAGCTGTTTTTTGTTTAAGGTGAGGTAGGTCTTAGTTAAATTGGGTGATGCAAGCTCAAAGGTAACGAGCAGTAAAATGGCCGCTATCGCAAACAAGAAAGTAACATCATCTAAAGCTAATTGTGGGACCTGCATCTTATTCACCTTTTAATGTGTATTCTATTGTTGTTGTTTTAGCTTCGACGTTTTGGGTTTCTGTTTTTATAACTACGGGTTTGCCAGAAGCTTTTGCCAGGGCACACGCGATAGCACTGGATAGGAGACAACCTGTCTGCATATGAGTTCTAGGTTGATTGCTTGCTTGTTGACAGATTTCGTTTAATATGTTTCCAGTAAGGTCTACCGTAACAAGGTTATTTTCGGTTTTGATTACTACAGTTTCTGCAAGTTCTAAATCTTCCGTGAGAAGTTTCGGAAGCGTTTTTTGTAAGTTTTCTAGTGTTGTTCGGGCAAAAGTGATGCCGAGTTCCTGTTCAAATAGATGGGACAACGATAAACCGGAAGGTGTGAGTAAAACACCGTTTTCTTTTAAGAAGAATTTTCCGTTTGTCTCTTCCGATGTAGGTAGCAATGTTATTTGGGCATTTTTAGGTACGAATATGAGGCTCTGCTCGACGGTTTGGAGATTTTTCGGTGGGAGATAGATGCCTTTTTCTGTAAGGTTTAGTTCAGTTAATATTCGTTCGACAGTGCTGTCGTCAGGGTTAGCTGAGGCGGCGAGCAAGGTTAGGGGCACTTGCGTGGTGGGTCTGAGGTAAAGGAGTATGGATCCCCAAGCGGCGAGTGTAACACCTAATATTGTTAGAAAACTCGAAATGTAAAACGAGGATATTATCACTAACAAGATGCCGGTTAACAAAATAAAAACCGTAGCGATTCGATATGGAGAACGCTTTTTTTTCTGGGACATACTCTTCACTCAAACCAACATTTTCTTCTGTTATTTTAAACTGATTAGACCACTTAACGAATATATCTTTTTTAATATAAAGGGAAATACTTTTTCAGCAACGGATTGCACTCTTTTATGTTTGTTTTTTCGTGAGGTAGAAAGCGGCGCAATCGCCTACACCAGACTTATTTAGTTTGTTTGCTTGTTTTTCAAATTGTTGTATTTGCGCTTTCGTGAATATTGAGTTGGACGGGTTAATGCTGTAGGATCGATCAGATTGTAGGGCGATTCCTTTTTGGTATTGTATGCTGCCCCAAAACTGAAAACCTCGTGAGGTAAAAACTATTTTTTCAATATTGAAACCTGCTTTGTCAGCTAACACTTTCATACTTTTTGTTGAATGAATACATAAGTGACGTGGACAATCTAGATTAACCCAGTTATCGCGGTAATGTTTCCATGCGTAACTTGAACAGACAGGCATGTTGATTAGGCATAAGCCATTTGTAGAAAGTAAAGTTTTAATTTTATGCAAAACCCCAAGTTGGGAAGGCATATGTTCGAAGGAATGTTCAAAAGTGATCAAATCATACTGTCCATTTAAAGCATCTATTGTTGATTTTAAGATGTGCACACCATTACTATAGGTTATGTCCGATTCGATAAACGCATCAACGCCGCGGAGGTCTTTAAAACCAGCAGCGGCCATTCGATAAAGTAATTTGCCGTTACCACATCCTACGTCTAAGATACGGCTTTTTTTGGTTAATCTTGTGGACAGTGTACGTACTTGCAATAATCCGTCTATTCTTAGCCAGTATGCCTCACATAAGTTTGCCCAGCAAGAGAGGGACCCCACTATTTTACTGGCTCCCGTTAAGGCATAGACCATTTGCCTCTTTCGAATAAAACGGGATAACAAACTCCCATAGTCGGCAGGTTTTGTGAAGCTATAATAATCGGAGCGGTAATATTTTGCTAAATTTTTAGGAATAGTAACTATCTGCAGGCAACCGCATTGTGGGCACTCAAGATAATCGAAACTGTCTTGGAAACCAAACAATTTCTCTTTGACAGGTATTACAGAATTGTTGTCAGCATTCCCACAAACGATACATCGCATAACGCATACGTCCTATATGGAACTCATTGAGCAGAAAATGAATAAAAGAGTTTAGATTATGACATCAGCACATTTTAAATTTGGGGTTAGTACAGCGAATTCGAACAGGTTTTGCGGGTACACCAACTGACACAGTGTACGGTTCAACGTCTTTTGTAACTACGGCTCCAGCGCCAATCACGGCACCCTCTTTAATTTCCACCCCAGGAAGAACTACGACGTTTAAACCAAGCCATACATCGTTATGAATAATCACCCGCTTAGTTGTACTAGAATATCTCACTAAAGGAGAATTAACATCATGACCCTGAGAAGCGATTTTTACACCTGAAGCAAGCATCACCCTATTCCCTATCGTTAAACCTCCACCCCCCCATATCAAGCTAAATGCACCTAAAGCCACGTCATCCCCGATTGTAACCTTCCCTGGTTCGTGGATAATAATCGGAAAATCAACGTAGAGGTTTTTTCCGCAAGATTTTAAGCTTCTTTGCAATTTACTTTTCTTGGCAGCATAGGAACCGCCTTCAAACTGAGGGCTATTCAGTATCTTATCGGCGCAAGTCATGACAGCGTGCATTATTCTCGTTTCTATCGCCTCGTAAAGAAAGTAAAAATTATGGGAGATAGTCTTTTAGGTTTTCTTGGTAGAATTTGACGGTTTTTGTTATTCCCTGTTCTAATGAAGTTTGTGGGACCCAATTTAGAAACTTGGTTATCTTGTCATAATTTGTCACAAACCGCTTGACGTCCGTTCTATTTAAAGTAGGAGGAAACGGCACACACTTAAATTCTCCTTGCCCAGCAGTCTTTATTATCATTTTAGCAATGTCCAGCAGTGAAGTTTCTGTTCCTGAGCCAACAAAGAAAAGTTCGCCAACAGACTTGTCGTTTTCTGCAACAAGAAGTAGGGCGTTCACAACATCATCAACGTAAACATAGTCTCGGGTCTGCAATCCATCGCCGTACAAGGGGATACTATGGTTTGTAAGGGCATAGCCGACAAAAAGGTTCAGCGTTCCGTAATGAGGATACCTCATTTGGGCGTGGGGACCATACACGTTGCTTAGCTTTAAAACTGAAGTCTTAACATCATAAACCTCATTATACATTAGACAGTACTTTTCAGCGAGCATTTTGTCAATGCCATAGCTGTTCTTTGGGTCAAGAGGATGCAGTTCATCAACAGGCAAATATTTTGGCTCACCAATGGTAACTCGGCTGCTTGTAAAAATCACCTTTGCCATGCTATTATTTAGACGGCAACCTTCCAGAACATTTAACGTCCCCGTACAGTTAATGCTTAAATCCACATGGGGCGTGTCCATGGCGATTTTTTGGTCAACCTGCGCAGCTAAATGAAACACAAAATCTTTATCCGTCACGTGCTCTGCGACAAGCGTCTGGTCGCGCACATCACCGTTTACAACTTTAACTTTTTCCCTTATGTTCTTGATGTTATTTATGTTTCCACCATAGGGAACTAAAAGGTTGTCTAATATGGTTACATCGGCACCTTTTGCTACTAAAACGTTTGCAAGGTTGCTGCCAATGAAACCAAATCCGCCGGTAATTAACACTTTAGAGTTTTCAAAACTTTTTTTCATCATTTCAATACCTCAAGCACTATGAAGTTATCACAGAATAGACAGTTATGTTCAGTTCACACCTTTCCCATGTATAAGCAAAGAGAATTTATAAAACAACATGAAAAAATAATAGCTTATCACATTCTTTTTGTTAACGCCTTAACATTAACAATCCAGATACCGCTATAAGGCAAAAAAAGACTTTTAAAGTCATCAGACACGCATTTAAAATTATGCCGATTCTGCAAGGTTCCACCAAGATTTTTCAAATTCCAAAAAACCGCCTTACCTAAAACGCCAACGTAGTCGCGGTCACCTGACAGCAAAAAGTTTAGACCCAGCCCAACTGCATCAAGCAAATAACCTGATACAGAAATAATCAAGGAAAAACCAAACTGGTTCTTAATTAACATACGCAAACGGTTTTTGTAGAAGTGAAAAGCAATCGGTTTTTTCATCTTTTTCTTTTTAGCACTTGAAACAGAGGAAGTCGCACTGCCCATATGGTAAATGATGCTTTCAGGAATATACACAATCTTGTAGCCCATCCTGTGAAGCCTCCAACAAAGATCAGTTTCGTCAAAATACGCAAAGAATGATGCATCATATCCACCAGCTTTAGCAAATAAGTCTTTCCTAAAAATCGCCATCCCATGAAACACTTCCTGCCGACAGTCAAATTGACCTGTATCTACTTGGCCACCGCCTCTGTTTAAACAATTACCGAATTTATCCATGAAACGGCCGGCACCACATGAAACATCAAACTTGTTTCTCTCAAAATAATTAAGATATTTTGAATCACAACACCCAATAGAGGAGTCTGCCTCCAAAGCCATCACTAGAGGCGTTAGCCATTCAGAATCTACCTCCATATCGTTGTTTATGAATGCAAGATATTTCCCGTTAGCCACAGAGGCGCCAATGTTGTTTCCGATGGTAATACCTACATTCTCTTTAAGAGACATCACTGTAACAGATGGACAGTTTTGCTTCAGATAAGAAACACTTCCATCACAAGACCCGTTATCAACGACGATAACTTCCATGTCGGGATAGTTTGTCTTCAATAGCATAGGCAATGTTTTCTGCAGAAGCTTCATCCCGTTTAGGTTCAAAATAATTACTGAAACTTTTGGAAAATCACGAACAGCCGTATTTTCATTTTTGTTTTTGATCCATAACTCCCCCAACTAATGTAGCTTTTAAACGTTAGCACCAAGTGACTTTAGGTAGCTACAGCAGGCAATTTCGGTAAAGAAAGCCAAATTTGGCCATTTCCGTTTGAATATACCAAATTAGATTGGTCTAGAAAAGGCGTGATGTCAGAAGTATTATAAGTTTCACTAACGCCTCTCACCATCAAACCGTTATTGACGTTTAGCTGCCTAAGATAAATAAAATTGTTAGGCGACAAGGTTGTTTGATTATTAAGTTCTTGAGTTTGTGTGAACGCTATTAAACCATAGCTTGAAAGACTGTGAATCCTCGAAACCGTATCCGCATATATCAAGGTCGTTTGATTTATCTGACCAGACAACCATACCGCACTAAAAATGTCTGGTCGGGTATTGTAAACAGTGTAAAAGCCCCTTTGCAAAGCTAAATCTTCGGAATTAAGCATCCTATTGTGATCAATCGAATAAGATTGAGGGGCAGCATTTGTAGCAAAATTGATGAAACCGGATTGTGAAAGGAAATACCCTATCAAAACCAAGGAAAGCAAGATAGTTACTACTTGACGATTCTTAGTGACCTTAGAAAAGTTGGTGCGCCTGACTTTTGCTAAAAGATATCGTCCTGTATCGACGAGATTCTCACCACCCAATACAAAAAAGGGAGCAAGAAAGATCATGCTTATTGAATACAACCGGGTTAAATTAAGAGCAGGAGCTATGTTAGGAATAATAACTGAGAATGCTAGAATAGCCACCCATACAAGTAAAAAGCTACGGTAAGTTTCATTAAAAGGAATTCTTCGAGGCCGTACTAGCATAACCAAAACTCCAAACGCAATGAAGGCATGCACAATAAGGAAAAGAGCCCAGTTTATTCCACCTGCAACAGTCAAAATTGGCGTAGCGCTGATTGAGGTTCGGCTAGCAGGATTAAGAAGAGCTTCCGTAGAAAACCTTGAAAAAACTGAAGTGACAATTGAAGATAAAGTTGTTAAAGGTGCAACCGTTAGACTATACCATGAGAAAGTCATGACAAAAAGCAATAAAACCATAGAACCATTAAGTACACGATCAAAAACACGCCTCATTCGCAATAATAAATAAAAAGATAGAAGGAACACCAAATAGATATAGGTTACAGAATAATGCGAAACTACCATCCCCGCACCAAAGATTATCAAAAGTAGCCGTCTTTTTCCAAAAAACATCTTTGAGTCCAACAAAACGAAGCATGATAAAACCAAAAACAAAAGTGCCACTATTTGCTTATCCAAACTTAAGAATTCAACACCGAAAAACGTCAATGGAGTTGAAATAAAAAAAAGCACTGCCAAAAGCGACTTGAATTTCTCCCAATGCTTACTTAAGGTCACATACATTGTTAAGGGAATAAGAGAAAAGAGGAACGGGTAGAAAATCTTGAAAAGTAATTCTCCTTGAATATTCATCAAAGCGGAATATATTGTTGGGAGTATAGTAACGCTCAACATGGAGTTATATCGCGCATAGTCAAGTTGACCGTAAATTGGTATGAGCTGCCAATTGCTGTTGTTCGAAGTTAATCTAAAAATGTAGAACTCTATGTTGGAATCAAAACCCATTATATACTGTGAAGTAAACACTATTTGAAATACCAAAGCCAAAGAAACACCCAGAATAACCAGAGGATACAGGTTTGGGGGTATAAGTTTAGTAGAAGAACATACAACTGCAAAGACCGCTGCTATCCCCACTATTGAAAATGTCAGCAGGAGGGCAGAAACAAATGGGACCGATACGTACAAAGCACCCGTTAAGCTTGCAATAATTAGCAAAATAAGAAGGACTAACAGAGGGTAAACTGTCTTTGAGTGGATGAAATCAGAGACGCAATTTGTAAAAGTTCCCGTTATTTCATTCCGGTAACAAATCAAAAAAAGGATTATTGTGGGAAGACTCAAAGAAACTTCTAATGGAACTACCGACAAAGGTCTCAAGAAACCAAGCACTAAACTTAAGCCATTAAGAATAAACCCAACAAACATTGTATAAGTTAAGCTCAACCCCACTGCAAACAAGAACGTTTCGATTGTTTGAAGCTCGTTGAGGTGAAGAAACTTAAGGAAGACGAAACCCGGAATGAAGGTCAAATAACAAAATACAACAATTTGCCTAATAATTGGAATATCAAGGCTAACAGTGATGAACAGTAAAGATTGGATCACTACAAAGGAAATAACATCAGGTTTCATGAGGGATCACTGTTGTACCGCAAATAATTATAGCTATCTAAATAGTGTTTGATAAAAAACTATCAGTTCAAAATACTCTTTTCGGCGACTACAATAACTTGGTCCAAAAAAGTTTAAAAAAAATTATTGGTTTATTGCGAAAAACGCAGGCAGTTTAGCTCAACTTTTAATTTTAAAGAAAGTGAAGCCAAGACAGCAGTCTCCCATCACTAAGTTTTCCCTTCATCGTTCATGCCTGCATATTCTGCATTCTCAATAGTTGTCTTGTCTCCAGCTTACAATACCAGAGCATCCGCAGCAATCCACCCATACTTTATCTTATAGAGCCTGCCACATTCGGCATTACCTTGACAGGATTACGGTCGAAATAAAAAGGCAAGCTGAGATAGCAAAAAAATATCTCTAACCATAATTAATCCATGTTTTTGCAAGACTCGAAATTAGTCTCGAAGCGAAAGAGATTTACGCGATACATGACTAAAAAAACTCAGTACGGTAAACCAAATTGAAGCGGCAAAACGTAAAAAATAGGCTCCTACATTTTTTGGTATTTTTCTGTCTCCTTTAATATCGACATTGTTCACTTCGTCTAAGTCAACTCTAAGGTTACCCTTTTCAAGAGTCGTTATGCGGTCACCTTGACAGCTATCCATGTCCAAAAGTTCCTCATCAGCATACAAATTGAGCGCGTCTTTTGACACAGTTGAAGTTTTATTTGAAATTGACAATTTTTTGATCTCGACTGTTAACAATCGAACCATCCAACATCACCTCAGCAGAATACAAGAGTCATTTATACAACTAAAGTGCAGTAAATTCAAGTGAACAAGACATTTGTTGTAAATCCAGCATACGAGCTTTTGTTAATAACTTGCAACATCTGGTGAAGCAGACATACTTCCCCCCGTTCAGCGCACTCCCGAACCGCGTAAGAAATACAAACCAAAGTCAGCTCTGAAGTGGCAAGAAAAAGGTGTATTTGTGTAGCTCACCAATCCAACAACATTTATTAAGTCGCAATATACAAGACCAAAACGTGTTCAAGATGATTTTCCAAGGTCACCAAATGGCGTCGAGAATAGGGGCGACAATCGCATTATGCATTTTGTTATTAGTACCTTCTTTCGCGACGGCAACATTAAACAACTCACAAGTTCAAATTTCATCTATCGGTACAGTAGCACATAACAACGTTTTACAAACTTCACGAATAATTGAAGCAGATACACCTGTCAACATATTTCACCCCAACGCTGTGAATTACCAACCCAATGCTGAAGCGATACTCCATAACCTTGGAATTAACACAATTAGAATTCAGGGAGGAAGCGAGGGGAACGTTTGGGGGACAAATATGGTAACAAATGCTGAAAATGATTCGTGGGCAGACAACTTAGACAGCTTATTAACAACAATAGATGCAATGGGATTCAAAGCAGCGTTCTTTACGCTTGGAAGTGCATGGGGAAATCATTTAGGAATAAATGAGCCTATCGTCTCCATAATACAACAAGACATGCAACCCATGGAAGTAGAAATTGCAAAAACATACATCGATAAATTGGCGGGAAACAACAAACTGCAACATAACTTCATAACTGACCCCAGAATCGCGTACTGGAGCGTAGCAAACGAAGTATTTCTGGGAACATACATTGACCAAAGCACGTTCGTGCCGAGTAGTAACTACGATTGGGTGATACAGATGTGTGATTACATCAGAAGCAAAAATGGAAAAGTGGTAGTAGCTTCTCCAGTTGTCGATACAACAGCAATAGACGGCTGGCACTACAACACTGATTTTCAATGGACAGTCCCCTTGCTAAGCGGCCATGTTGATTATGTTGAGAGACATTTTTATGGCTTATATGAATTAGCAAATTACTATTACCTTGGAAATCAACAGTACAACTGGACTGCTTGGAAAACTTACATGCAAAGCCAATTGCAGAACATGATCTATTACAGAGGAGAATTTTCACTGAACCAAGTCATACTTGGAGAGTTTGGAATGTGGAGAGGAACTGGATCAGATATTGGCTTAACAAACTGGTACTTCAGTGATGAAAACATAAAAGATTATTATACTGCCATATTTCAAGTAATAGAAGAAGTGGGATTTCTAAACGTTGGTTTCCATTGCAGTTTTGCAGAAAAAAAAGCCAATGGAACCATGGCAAATACGGGTTCCCCTTTTGGAGTTATTGACCCCGACGGACAACCCTATCCGTACGCTGCTGACATAATCAAGCAAAACTTTGCTTTACTCAAAAGGACATAAAGAAATGAAGTAATATATAGACCAATGAACTTTTATTAGGATAGACTTAACAGCATCATGATATCTTACACCCGGAAGCACGAATTTCTTTTTCTCATATCCGAAAAAGTCAACACCCCGTTTATAGATTTAAGTCCAACAACTCTCTAATCAGCAGACCACTATCAAGTACAGACGCCTCCAACACAGGTACTGTTGATTCCAGTTCAGCTCGAATGGCAGCCCTATTTTTCCACGCCTCATCAAGTTTTTGAATTATTTCAGTATAGCGGGCTGTTTTAAACATCATTGAATATTTTCCCTGACCAGCCATTTCCATAATTCCTTTGTATTTATGGCTCCAACCAAGCGCAACAACAGGAACACACATAGAAAGGGAGGCAATGTTTGAATGCATCCTTGACCCAATAAACAGAGAACACTGACCAATTATGCCTTTGAGCTCCTCAGGCGAGTAATCACCAGTCACCATTTTAATTTTCTCTTTATGCTTAACTCTTTCAAGAACTAATTTAGAAATGTATCTGTCATCATTAACCGCGTACTGTTCTGGAATAATAACGTGAGGGATTAGCAATACCTGAGCACCCATATGCTCAACTATATAATCTGCCATCTTAGCGGTTAGAGAAAGATAAGATTCGCGATTAGATTTATAGAGTTTATAAATCAACTCATTTGTACCGATTCCAACTATCGGAACACGTGTAGGTACTTTTTCTTTCGCAAATATTTCTTCAATACGATTTTGAGATGCAGGTTTCATAGCAAAAGCTATCTCGGCAGCCAACTTAACGTTAGAAAAACCAATTTTTTTTAAAATTTCTATTGTTTCATTCTCTCTAACGACCACCAGGTCTGCTTTATTTAAGTATATTTTCGCTATAGGGTTCATCACTTTTTTGAATGGCCCTATTGATTGCGAATAAACCACAATTTTCTTTTTAAAAGCAACAGCTATGTAACCGTATAGTAAAGGAAAAATCGAAAAAGCACCATGGTCACTGAAACTATCTCCGGCAAGATCAATAACAAGATCAGAGGAATGATACTGTTCAAGAACATTTTCCGAAATCAGAAAATCGACATCTATACCAGCGTTATTAAAGCTAGACCAGATATGTGATCTTAGCAAAAGGTTACTCAATCGAAAGAAAGACTGCACGTAAGCAAATCTAGAAAAGGGAGACTTATTCGAAAAACCTACAACGTTAACACCATAGCGACTGCATAACTTGGCATCAAGATCAGGACAGTTTATCGAAACCAGAGTGAATCTTGAATTTGGTATAACCTTGCGCAAAGTCTCTACAGTACTTACAACCTGAGCAGCAGAACCCTTGTTCCAAGAACAATTGGTGTTAATTAATAATATGTTAGTCACGACTATACCCATCAAGATTGTGCAGAGATTAAATTTTGGTAAACAGCTATTGCTTTTTGGGCGTTGTGTTCCCAATCATATAGCAACTCCGCCTTTTTTCGGGCGTTCGCACCAAGCATTTTTCTTAACTGCGGGTTTTCTATCACCTTAAAAACCAAATTGACTAATTCAGAATCTGGATTTTTACAGATAAGAGCATCCTTGTTATTTTCAAGTTCTAGACCCTCCGCCGCCTTAGTAGTTGCAACAATAGCTTTTCCACAAGCCAAATATTGCAACATTTTCAGCTTGGTTCCACCTCCACTTGTTAGTGGCACAACTGCAAGGTCAGCAATGGCGATATAATCAAAGGGATTTTCAACAAATCCGGTTAGTATTATATGAGGGGAAGAGATTTTTGGAGGATTCTTACCCATTAGAAGAAGGTACACGTTAGGATATTTTTTAATAATTTGCGGTAAAAGGCGTGTTAAATTTTCCACTGCGTGCATATTAGGAGCATAGTTGAGTGTTCCATGGAAAATGAGTACAAAAGCATTTTGTAAACCGTATGCTTTTTTGATGTTATCGCGCAGAATCAATTTTTTTGATTCATTTATACCCGTTCTATTCACAGCGTCTACCACCGTCATTTTTCAAGGTTGCAGTAGAGGACGTTACAGTAAACTTTTTGCTTGCAATCTTGGGGTAAATATCTATCAATGCCCATAATTGAGGGTTTGAGGACAAAGATAATCGAAGATACGATAATAAAGCAACCGGATAATCACGAAGTTTCGGCTGCAAAGGTTCCTGATTATACGTTGGAACGCGTTTGTTTAATTGCTTGAACACCTTTACGCGAGCTTCATGCTGCCGTTTTCTTGCTATAATAGATTGTGACTGCATGATTGCGTTACATGATACGCTTTTTAGCTTTATTTTCTTCATTTCAAGTGCTTTTTTCAATATTTCTTGCCCTAACTTGTTTCTGGAAATAATTATTGATTCCCCAAGCGAACTGTCAGAGTGGTGCCAAGCATCAGCCAACGAATAATCAGCCAATTCACAGGATTTATCATTGCAAAGCATACACCGAGGAGTGTGGAAATATGAATTAAAAACATGTCCCCAATAGTACGGGTCAAAATGGTCCATCGATTTTTCGCGTCCACCCTTTAAAGTTAAAGTTAATCTACCGGGCCAACCGTTTCCGCGGTAATTAATGGCCAGTACATCTTGTTTGTTAACATTTAATTTTTTGAGAAGGTAATCAGTTGCGGAAAAAGTCGGTGCATGATTACAGAATAGCCCAAAGTGTAAAACAATTTTTTTTGCCAAATTTTTATCTATTAGTTCTGTCTTTCGTAGCCCAGCGATGTGACATGGAAGACCAACTACTGCAAATTTACCTTCTGATTTGGCGAGAATCTTTAACGCAGAGTTTAATGGAACGGGACAATATTTAGACTTAGCAGCTTCAAGTATCTCTTTTTCTGTTCGTGCAATATAAGGTTCGGGTTCTAAAGGCCGAGCAACATTCATTCGAGTGACCAAAGCACCATCAATGTACTTCTCACTCAAGCAAAACCGCAAAAGTTCGCTAACAAGTCCACCAGAAGTTGAATTACTGCGTAAAGTAGTATCCGTTGAATGGCCAATATAGCACCCGATGTGATTACCGATAAAAGAGTCACTCTTGTGACCGAAAACATCAAGATTTAATTTATTAAAATTAATAGCCGCACCAGGACAAACCAAAGAGCAAAGTCCACAATAGTTGCAAGAGTCGTTTACAATAGGAAGATAAACACTTTTAGTTTTTTGCATACGTATAGCCGATTTTGGGCAAATACCGTCACAGGTACCGCAGCCGGTGCAAAGACCTGATTCAACAACGCCACTAATATTACTTCTTTCTGGTTGTGTTCTATATTCCCCCATTGTTTTCTCGCTACCGATTTAATTTTTTTATTTGGAAATCATTTTCTCAAGAGGCTGCAAGGTTAAATTCCAATCAAGTTCATGTGCTTGTTCGAATGCCGCCGCACTTAGTTTTTCCCATTTATCTTGATCGGAGTAGCAATGAACTAAGTCCACAAAGTTGTTTTCATTAAAAGGCAAAACTCCTTTCAATTCATGTGAAAATTGTAACCAATCAGGAGATAATGAAGGCAAACCGTAGGAAAGGTACGTGAGGATTTTTGAGGAATGGAACTTTATTGGCCCTTTGCAGACTGTGTTTAAACCAAACTGATAATTTCGAAGAATGTCCAAGGAATCAGCAAATCCTTTGTAATTTAGGTGAAATTTCCTAGGTGGTTTGTGCCTGCCGTAAAGGTCAATTGGAAATGGACTTTTTTTGGTTAAAATTGAAATGAGGTCTCTATTGACCCAATAGTAGCCAGCAGTGCCTATAAAAACTACAGCGGTTGGAGAGGTATAAGATACTTTTTCTTCTTTTGGGTAACAACCGTACTTCAAAGTGACAAAATTGTTGCCGTTTAAAATATTTTTCCGAACATGATCCTCAGTTGTTTTCCAAGGAAAAACGACGAAATCTGATTTCTGCATGATTTCAATTTCTAAGTCTCTGTAAGCGGCGATTCGCTCAGGTGAACATTTATTTGAATAATATAGCTCGTCTACTTCAGGCGCTTCGTAACTAAATATTTTCACACAGCCCAAATCGCGGGTTAAAACATAAGAAATAGGATGTTCAATACAAATAACCGCATCATAACGACCTTGTCTAATCACCTTTTCCAGTCGGTCGGCACTGTATTTCATGTGTCTTCGCTCATGACCACTTAAAAACGCCAGACCACGAGTATAGTACCACCACAGCTTAGATGAATAACCTTCACCAGGATAGTGGTATACACTAACAACGTGATTTTTTGATTCTAGAAATTTTTTGTATGATGTCACTCTGCCTAGCGGACCACCATATTTACGACCGATTATTAAAATTTTCAAATTATTCACAACTTCGTCTCATTTTAAATCCAAGTGTTGAATATGTGAGGAGAAAACAGTAAAGTCAACATAACTCTGAAATGCACTTAGTTATCAAAAGGTACACTTATCAAGCTCTATCGAATTAGGGATTATCGTCATTTTTTTTCCCGAGATTCCCATTGCTTGAAGTATCCTTTTGTCATCTGAGGATACAGTAAAAACTGCATTGCACAAATTACAAGATTTAATTTCGATTTTTCTTGTAAGTGCTGTCTGCAATTTTCCCGAGTTCAAACTTTTTAGCCGTTCAGATTCAACGTTGTGAGCATCATACACTATAGGGATATTAAGCAATTTACCGATTACAAAAGCAGAGAATAGGGAATAAGGATATTCACTTTGTATGACAGTTATGTTCTCTTTCTTGCAAACAAAGAAAAGCTTCAGCATTAGATATAGGTCAAGTATTTGCGAATAAAAAACCTCAGACTTAATAGTCTTTCCTGTTATTCTAAATATTTGATTTAAAGCTTCTTGAAAGAATTTTAGTATACCAGGAAAGAGGAAAATCATATGACGAGGATAAAGATGAATAAGCATTTTCCCATTTTTTACTTCACGATATGTGTCTTTGTCATTAATCAATGCAGACAAAGACTTACTGGCTACGCGATCAATTATATATACGTTAACACCCTTTTTTGAAAGGGCTCTCGCAAAACTTTCTATTCTTTCCACTCCCCCATTGTATACACCTAACCAAACATGTGTACACATACAAACATTGATTTCAGAATTGTTATTAACTTGCGTTAAGCTTGCTGTACTCATATATGCACTTTCCATGGAGAACTATGCTAATTTCTGATACAGCTCTATATACTTCTTGATTAAGGTGTCCCAGTTGTGGTTTTTACTTACTTGTTGATATGCATTTTGGCTTAGCTTTGCTCGAAGTTTCTTATCGGACAAACCTAAACAGATTTTTTCAGCAAGGTCTTTAACGTCGCATGCTTTAGCAATTAGACCATTGTGACAATCTATTATGTATTCACGAGCAAAAGGATAATCAAAAACTACTATAGGCTTTCTGTTTGCAAGGGCTTCCAAGACTGCAACTGGTTGACCTTCGTATATACTTGGAAGGGTAATAAGGGTTGTCCCTTGAATTTTTTTCGTTAAGAATTCTTTTGTAACGTACCCGTGAAATCTAACGTTTTTTTTCAGCCCCAAGTTATCCGTTAAAGATTTTAATACGGCTTCCAGTGGACCTCTGCCACAGACGTCAAGAGTAACGTTAGGAAACTCTTCCTTGACAAGTGCCATGGCTTTTATCAGTTGCATGATACCTTTGTTGTAGAATAATCGACCCCAATAGAGTACTGAGCATTCGTTCTCCTTGGCTTTCGGATCTAATTGAATATTATCTAAATGAATACCATTATAGATTACTGAAACTTTACGGTAGTCTAACTCGGGATTTCGCCTTTTCATCTCGTCAACTCGCGCAGTGCTGCAAACTATAGCATGGTCTGCATGGTGCAAGCTTGCGTTGACAAGAAATTCATTTAGAGGGTACTCGAGGACTTGGTAAACAAATTCTCCTGGCGACCAAGAAAAAAGAGGTGAATCCAGAAAAGCCTTAGTTTCACAATGTCCACATCCGTGAACGTGAACAACAAACGTGCCTTGCCAGTTTTTCCTAAAATAAGCCAACACACCAGCAGCGCGGGTGTCAATACAGTGAATTATGTCGAACCGTTTTAAGGCACCAATCAAAGGCCCCAGATTTTGAAGAGGAAACCACAAATGCCGAGGAGGCGCCCTAATTATAGGCATACGAACAACTTCTAAGTGGTTATTGACTTTTTCAGAGGTGATTTTGTCGGCTTTTCCACAAAAGACTGTGGTGTCAACCCCATTTTTCGAAAGACCTTGGGCAAGGTCATAGCAGACAGTTGATACACCACCAAGAGAAGATGGCGGATACTCACCTGAGACCAAAGCAATTTTCAAATTTTTACGCAATTTTTGCACCAAAAGAACCGAGCTTTAACGTGAAACATTGTCACAGTCATAGGCTCAAGCATCTAACAAAGAATTGAAAGGGAATTTAGTTGTGATCTCTGAACCAGTTAACTGTGTTCTTAACGCCAGTCTCCAGGCTAACTTGTGGTTGAAAGCCCAAAGTTTTTATCTTTGTAATGTCCGCCACCATTTTTGTTATGTCACCCTTCCACGAGGAACCTGTAAACTTGATTACTGTTTTACCAGTTAAACCGACCTGCTCGATAACCAGTTTAGCAAGGTTTTCAATTGTGATTGGATTACCGCCGGCTATGTTGTAGATTTCTCCAATTTCGCCCTTTTCAGCCAAAAGCTTGAGCGCGTTAACGGTATCGGACACGTAGGCGTAGTCGCGCATGTTTGAAGGGTTGCCGAGAACTTCTAGCTGTGTGGGATCTGCATTTAGTTTCTTGATGAAATCGTGAATAACATAACGTGACTGTCTTGGCCCGTAGGTGTTGAATATTCTTCCCATGACGGGTTTAACCCCGAAACTCTTCATGTAAGCGGACAGGTACTTTTCTCCTGCAAGTTTGCTTATACCGTAGGGGGATACTGGCTCTTTTGGGTGTAGTTCGTCAACGGGAGTGTATTGGGGTTCACCATAAACCGCTGCTGATGAAGCATAAACTATCCGAATAGATGGATTGTAGTCTTTGACGCCTTTGAGGACTTTCACTGTGCCCTCAGCATTGACTTTCATCTCTTCAAAGGGGTCATTAAAGCCCATGCTAGTTTCTTTGGTTCCTGTGTTAGCGGCTAAATGGAAAACTAAGTCAACATCGCACAAACACTCCATGACTGTTTCTGAATCACGTATGCTACCTAAAGTGAACTTTGCTTTTTTGTTTACGTTTTCCATTTTTCCGTTTGATAAGTCATCTATGACGGTTACATTTGCGCCTTCTTCGATTAAAGAATCAACCAGATGAGAGGCAATAAAGCCTGCTCCTCCAGTAACAAGGATATTTCGGTCTTTCATGGTGGTTTTCATTTTCTTCATTCCTTACTCTTTTCGGGTAAATTGAGGAGTTACGCGCTGAAGTTGTTTTTAGCCCAGTGATACGCTGCTTTTGTTTCGTCAGCAAACTTTTGGAATGTGAATTGTTCTTCTATTGTTCTACGGGCATTTTGACTAAGTTTATTTGCAAGAGATTTATCCGACAACACTTCAACGATTTTGTTCGCCAAAGCTTTAGGGTCAGAAGGCGGAACAAGCAGCCCGTTAAATTCGTCTGTTATCATTTCGGGAATACCAACTATTCGGGAAGCAACTACTGGTTTTTGGCAACTCATGTTTTCAAGAACTCTGAAAGGGAAATTCTCGTATAGAGTAGGGGCAACGAAAACGGAAGCTATGGAGTAAAGACCAGGTATATCGTTGAAATCCCGAATGTACCCAACAAAATTGTAATTACGTTGAGGGATATGCATCTGCTGTATCATTTGTCGGTAAAGTTGTGAATTACCGCCACCCGTAAACACGAAGTGCGCATCCTTAACTTCACGTAGTATATACGGCATAGCCTTCACTAAAACGTGCACACCTTTGGTGGAGATCATTCTGCCAGAAAACAAAACGATGGGACCGCCGGCGTTGTTGTATATGCTCTCGATGAATTCGGAGCGTTTCACATTGGGGCTGAACTTTCGGTGGTCAACACCATTATACACAACCTGTATATTTGACTTCCTTGCGCCAAAATCCTCGGATAAAACATTCTTCATCCAGCCAGATGGAGAAATAAACGCCGATGACTTCTTCATGTAAGCCTTTTCAAGCCCTTCTAAGAAGGGCGCAAAAGTAAGCATCCACCGTTCGGAAGATTCAAAGCCTCCGAAGCCAACATTAGATTTCTTGATTGCACTATTACGCCTTGAAAAAGTTTCATGCACTGTTGTCAAGTAGCATAATTTCTTGGAGGCGAGTTTGAGTAAAATATCAGACATAGGTTGGTGTTGTCCGTGAATAACATCAAAATGGTGTTCTTTATGTAGGCGTGGAATCCATTTATAGCAAAGCCTCTGAAAGTTCGCCTGAGAAAAAAAGGTGTCTTTGCCCTTTGCTAAGATTTTGATGTTTACGTTATCGCCGAATGATAAAGATTCATCTTTGACGCTTTTGTCTTCAGGAACTAACCTTTGCGTTGCGAGGACATGAATTTCAACATCTTTTGGGAGATATTTGAGTAAGCCTACAGCGTATGTACCGCCGCCGCCCCATATGGGGTAAAGTTCAGGTGCTAAAAAACAAACTTTCATGTTAGATCCTCAAACCCGATTACAACGGTTTAGTTCATTTTTTAGCAATCGGAATGTTTCAGTGGCATGACGCTCTTTTGATACGCCGACAACAACGCCGCTTAAATCTTGGAGGCTTTCAACATATTCAACTGCATCTGCTGGACGAAGATAACCTGATGCTAGAATACTCATAGCAATCACTTCAGCATCGCGAGCACATTTTAGAGCAGCTTCACATTCAGCCTTTGAAGGCTCCATTTGGAAACCGACTTTGTTAAAAGAGGTAGTAAGAGTTACATCTTTGAAGTCGATATTCCACTCTCCAAATTTGTTTACGAGATAAGTGAAGTTACGAGTTTCAAAACCGGCTTTGATGCTACTTTTTTTCATGAATCTTATGTATGACTTAAAGAGGTCCTCAAGATTCAGCGCTAAAGCCATATCCGTTATTATTTCATGAAGCATAACTGATTTCAGGCATGAAACGGTTTTAGTTACAGATTTTATCCGAGAAATCTCATAAGAAACGTATGTTTTAAGTAAAGCTGATGGATTAAAACCTAAGAGTCCACCAGCATTTAATGCAAGAATTTTTGCGTTTGAAGAGAAAACCATTTCCTTGGCAAGTTGCCTTGCTAAACCTGAAACACCACCCGCGTTTGTTGCGCGTCGGACGTACTCGTAAGCGTAGGGCACAATTGCGTGAAGCTGCACGTTGTCAATTTTTGTTTCATTACTCAGAGTTTGAAGTATTGATAGGGTAGTATCGTCAACTGAGAACATGAAACCATCGGCGCCGTTTTCCAATGCCAGCTTCACAAGTTGAGCAAAATATTCAACACTTCCATGACCCTTGTCATTGGATCTTGCTCGAACTCGAGCTTGAGAAAGGTGACTTATACCGTGAAACGGATTGTCGCCTACTAAAAAGCTCATTGATTGCTTAGGCATACGCTTTACTCCTTACATCTTCAAGCAGACGATCTACACGTTTGCCATTTTCAAAATCTGAGTCGATATGTGCTTTGTTTACTATTGCTTTGACAAATGTTTCGTCTTCTCGGAAATACTCCGAGCCACCAAGCATGAATCCAACATTATCGCCTAAACTCTGCCGATACCATTTTTTGGGTTCTTCTTGATTCAGTTTAAGGGCAACTTCGTCGTCGTTAACTGTCAATGAACCTTTATTTCCAGTAATCGAAAGACCAAATTCAGGCATTCGGTAACCGTTTTTACACCAAGAAACTTCAAATGTTCCTGCCAGTGCATTAGAAGTTTCGACCTTGAAGTATGCCGAGTCCACTGAATCAGGAGCAACCTTTGAGTCTATTTTTGCTGTTGACACTGTTAAATCCCCAAAAAACCATGTTGCTAAGTCAGCGACGTGAGATCCAAGGTCTTCAAGGGCACCACCGCGCGCTTTTGATACCACCGAGCCTTCAGGTACATCCGCAAAATCGGATGAAAATGCATAAGCATCAAATGAAATCAATTCGCCCAACACATGCTGGTCAAGGAGGTTTTTTGCATGATTGAAGGTTACAGCAAAACGCTTCATGTAACCCACCATGTTAACACTTTTGTTATGATCTGCAAGTTTAACTAATTCTTGTGATTGTGCAAGTTTTGAGGAGAGAGTTTTTTCAACAAAAACATTGTTCGCTATCTTCTTCTCGTAGATCTCTTTAATTATAGAATAGTGTGAAGGAATAGGTGTTAGAACAAAAACGGCGTCCAAATTTAAATCTGCAAGTTTTTCTAAGTCATCAGTAACTGTGGAGTCACGAAATGTGCGTTCTGCAATTTTTCGCATTAATCGACTTTTATCGCATAATGCGGAGACTGTCACGTTTGGAAGAACATTAAGCAGACATGCATGCATTATACCCATTTTGCCTAAACCTATGACGGCAATATTCAGTTTGTCAGTTATCGTCGGCGCCATTTTCACAAACCTTGCTATTGTCTTGCTATAGAGTGGAAAATGAAGAAGGTATTTTGTTGATTTGGTCAAAACTTTTGTTTAAGCAGCTTTATCTTTTTCGACCATCGATTTTATCCAGCTGTAGGTTTTGGTCAAACCTTCCTCCAGCGTCACTTTAGGCTCCCAATGCAAAGCTTCTTTCACTAAAGTCAAATCAGCGTTTCTACCTCGTACACCTTGAGCAGCGTTCAAATCGTGTTTCTTAGATATTTTCTTCCCAGCAATTGCTGCGATGATATCAGCAAGCTGATTTATCGTTACAAGCCTGTCAGAACCGATGTTTATTGGTTTGGCAAAATCAGATTCCATCAGCGTTATAGTTCCCTGAACAGCATCATCAACATAACAATAACTTCGGGACTGCTTTCCGTCTCCCCAAATGGTAATTTCGCCAGGGTCAGGAGCCTCAGCAATTTTTCTACATAGCGCTGCCGGTGATTTTTCTCGTCCACCTTTGTATGTTCCTTCAGGACCGTAGATGTTGTGATATCTGAGAACGCGAATCGTCATACCGTAATCGCGTTGATAAGCTTCACAGAGTTTCTCAGTGTAGAGTTTTTCCCAGCCATAGAAATTGTCGGGGTCAGCTGGATAGGCATCTTCTTCTTTCAGGCCGGGCAGGTTAGGATTTGTTTGACGGTAGGTGGGATAAATACAAGCAGATGATGTGTAGAGGTATCTTTTTACGTTATTAATTCTTGCGGCCTCGAGCATATGGGTGTTTATCAAAACATTGTCATGCATTACTTCGGCACCAATTTCAGTGATAAAACCAATTCCACCCATGTTTGCAGCGAGATTGTAAACTTTGTCCATTCCTTCTGTTGCTTTGAGGCAGTTATCCCATACTCGCAGGTCAAGGTTCATTTTTTCATCGTAATATGCATCTTCCATGTAGTCGTCGAATTTTATATCGACTATTCGAACGAAATGTCCTTGCTGCCGCAGATATCGAGATAGGTGACTTCCTATGAAGCCACCACCACCAGTAACTAATATGCGATCCATTCTTTTGTATCCCCTAAATTTGACTTAGTTTTTTGTAATCTACTATATAACTATGATGGATTAAGACTTTATAATGATAAAAACAGTTCATGCTTACCAATTCTTTCTCACATCAATTTGTTAAGGTAAGGTACTTGTCAAATTGAGCTGAAGATACACATAACGATTATCGTATTCAACTGCGCCATTTTTAGCGTTATAAGCCCACAATTCCACTAAAAGGCGATAAGTAAAAGCGGTGCTATTTGAATTCCATATCGCAGCTTTGTTGACCTCAATATTGTTGTTGTTTATGGACATACTTCTGATTGAAGACTGATTTTCTCTTTCATAGACCCCCGAAAAAGAGAAGGCTAAGGGTAGCTCAACACTCTGGTTCTTTGGTAGCAAAAATTGATAGGTGTAAAGAGACTGCAATGGACTTGGACTGCTTACGGTTGCATTAGGCAGAGAATCAGTTTCATTTAATAACTTTAAATTTACCGCATAGTACGCCGCGGACCCTAAACGGTTTCCAACTCCAATATAGATTGAATAGTTTTGTCCTGAATCAATGTTGTAGGGGTAGTCTTGGGCTTTTTGGTTTGGACCTAGAAGGTAAAGTTCGGAGAACTGTTCTTCTGGCGGCAGGTGTATTACGTTGCTTAATACGGGTGAGGCAAGGAGCAATATACCAATTAGACCAACTGAAAAGAGCCCAATTTTGTATCCAATGAGCCTCATGGTCTATCTTCCACTTTGTCTACTTCGGATAATATTCTATTGAATCTTCGTTTAATCAAACTCCAAGTTACAATTAAAGCTGAAACAAGTATCAATGAACCAATTGCTGCAAGTGCTATATTGGAAGAAAAAGCTGTTTTTGCATCATTTGTAGCCGTTATCTGAGCACTGTTTGCTTCGACCATAACTTGTTGCGCTTTAGTAATAACGGTTTCTGCAACGCTTATGGTGGTTGTGTTATCGCCAATTTGATAAGCATTTTCTGCTTGCGCTTGCAGAGTTGCAGTATCATTTAACTGATTTAACAGGTTAGTGATGTCAGCACCAGCATTTTCCGCGTCCAAAATCGCCTGAAAAGCTTGGTTAATTGCGGTTGTGGCTTCTTGTATTTTAGTTTCTGCGGAATCGAATTGAGCAAAAGTATAAGCCACGCTGCAAACGTAGCCGTAGGATACTAAAAAAATCAGAGCTAATGTTACGATTAGTTTGAATTTGATATTTCCCACAGGGGCACCCTGAAAAAGTTCACATCTGAAGCTGAAAAATCCCCCTCTGACGAGAGCGGATGCGAATTCTTTGCTTAGAGCAAATGTGTTGCCTTAGGACGTCTGTCGATATTGTACACAAACTTTTGAGCCGTATCCATTTAAACATTTAGGAATGAAATTCTGCTATGTATTTTTAAAACAAATAAAAAAGTTAACAATTTTATTCTCCTAATTGAAGTGCATTTTTTTGGGAAACGATATTGAAGTGTTGAGCGAGTTGAAGGAGCAATCAAAAATATTTATATATTAAGTGTCAAGTAGCAAGAGTAGCAAGAGGGAGTTAATTTGAAGACTAATAAGCTTGTTAAGGTTTTGTTTATGCCTGTCGTTCTTTTTGCTTTTGTTATTGGTTGGTGTCTTTATTTTGTGGGTGAGGATAAGCAAAAAGTTGCGAATTCACGGTCTTCAGTGAGGAAAAGTGCGGGTAAGGATTGTGTAGAATTTTCGGTGGTTCCTTTGCAGGAACGAAAGGTTGTTGCAGAATAAGCCGTTTTTCGTTTTTTGTGGGATTTTGTGGAGGCTTTTGCCTGAGTTCCGTTTTTAGTTTGTGGTTGGTTTCATTAGGGTGGGTTATTGGGTTGTTTCGAGCATTATTCGTTTGAGAATGTCCATGCCATGTTTGACTTTAAGTTTCTTTTCGCCCACGCGTTCCCGGTAGCCAATTGGCACTTCTACGATTTGATATCCTTTACGTTCGACTAGATGGTTAAGTTCAACTTCAATGTCAAAACCTTTGGATTTTACGACCCAGTCTTTGAGAATTTCTGCACGCACTACGCGCAAGCCAGTTAAGGGGTCTTTCATTTGAACGCCATTAAGGAAACTGTGAGTGAAGGCAATCAACCGGTTTCCCAAATGAAACACTGTGTGCAATGCTTTAGTGTCTAAGTTTTCTGTGAAACGGTTTCCGCAGACCATGCCGACGCGCGGGTTCTCTTGAAGAATGGCGATCATTTGTGGGATGTGCTCGGCGGGGTAAGTGAAGTCGGCGTCTGTTATAACTATGTAGTCAACATCTAAGTTTGAACATTCGATTGCTTTGGCTAATGCATCTCCTTTGCCTTTGCCGTTTTGAAATGCTATTTCTGCGCCTAGATTCTTGGCAACCTCTACGGTTCGGTCAGTACTGTTGCCATCAACGACAAGAACACTACAGTTGATGTGGGCTTGCATCTCAGCAATGGTAAGTCCAATACCGTGTTCTTCATTCAGGGCAGCAATAATAACGTGCGTTAAGGGAGTTGCCTCTGCTCCTTTCTCCATCATAATTTTCCCCTTTCTTTTCTTTAACCATCTTATTAACCTTTCCAATATTTAAAGAACTATGGAAAAAATATCTACAACTATTGAGTAAAATCTAATTTGCGTCCAAAACGGACTTTTCTGATTCATCAACCATCGAGGGCGCACAAAGGTTAATCAACATTTCACGTTCGACCTCTAATGCCTCACAAAGCTGTTTGACTTTCAGAAAATGTTCATGATAAGTGCGGTATTTTTTTAGAAAAACCAATCCCTTGTCAGTTAAGACGTAGGTTGAATCGCGAACCTCAAGAAAGCCAAAACATACAATTCGATTCAAATATTTTTCCACAAGCTTGAAACTCAGATTTGCCGTGTACATAATTCGGGTTTTTGTAGCACCTGAATGCGCAACCTCTAGAATGGCTGCAACAATGCTTAGCTTATCACGGTTTTTTCCGAACATAAACACACCTGAGTAAAAATCTGAATGTACACAAAGCAGAACGTTTCAGCGCGGTCTTCAAGAAGTGATACGGAGTTAAACCTACCGAATCCCTTCCTGACGGAAGTGGAACTGAAACAAAATCAGCTTAATTAAATGTCAAGCTGCTGTTCTTTTCCTCCCAAAGGCATCATAGCCTTTTCTCAGCAGAACATCATTTAAGGATTCCGAATGAAAACTCAATAACATATAGATAAAAATAGATTTCCAATGCAAAATCCATCGGCCACTATACTCCAAAATAGCGTTTATAGAGTTGTGATGGAAGCTCGAGGTGAAACCTACTTCACTGGAGGCAGAGATAAGACCGAAAGATTGTAGCGAACCATTTGCCCCTTTGCAACTAACCAGTGAAGTCATGTTTTGTTTTGTCCCCTTTTTGAGTATTCAAATGGAAACCTAAAAAAAACAATATAAACATAATTCTCCACCCGTAATATTCCACTGGTCGTAGGTACACCCAGAAGAAGCAATAACGAGGCGCGGAGGCTTAACTGAAGATGAATGTTTATGGAAAAAAATAGGCGGTATAGGACGTTTTTTGGAGAAATATTCACGGCATTCGCAGATAGTGTTAAAGATTTTGAGTTTCAAACAAACAGCAAAAGAAAAACACTGTTCGCGAACAACACGCTATGATGAAGCAAACGAACTTTCAAATAAGAAATAGAAAGCAAAATGCAAAGGTAATGCATTAATTAAAATTCATAAGCAAAACATTGAACAAAAATCAGCAGAGCATCACACATAACAACACATTAAACACCGTCTGAAACCGCCTGTGCAGACAGACATTTGGGTCAGATTTGGGGTCAATTCTGCAAAACTTTAATAATTAAACCAAACATCAACAAAGCTCCAAATAACAGAAGCGAGAGGGATAAATTGAAAAAAACAACAGCAGCGGTACTTTTAACATTATTAGCCATAAGCGTTTTTTGTGCCTCAGTGACTACAGATGCCTACGCAAAACCTGAAGATGTACAAATTCTAAGCTATAGCTGGTATACTTATCCTGCTTCAAGTTACAGTCAAGGCGCATTCATCGTGGTTGGCGAAGTGCAAAACGTTGGCATAACAAACTTAGACGGCGTTCGAATAATGGGCATCGTTTACACTAGTGATGGGCAACCTCAAGCAGAGTCAATGTGCCAAGCTTTTGTAGAGGATATGCTTCCTCAACAAAAAGCGCCCTTTTACATGTACTTTGATGTGAACAATGCGTACAGCGGCAACATGACTTGGATGGACCTGGTAGACCATGTTGACCTTACCGTTGTCTATGCAAATGACACTGAGACTCAGCCAGACACGAATCTTGTAGTTTTAGGCAATGCATCCTATACTGACCCCAGTCGCAATGGTCTTTACACGGTCACTGGAATTATCAAAAATAATGGAGTGCAGCCAAGTAAAAATCTGGTGTGGGCAGTTACAACGTTCTATGATTCTTCAGGAACGGTCATAGGGGTTAATCAAACTGCTTCACCACATATGAAAACGTCGCTAGCTCCTAACGCCACGTTTGCATTCACCGCTACACCTGTAGACTACACTCTACTTTCAGGACAGGTTGCCAGCTTTTCAATTTTAGTTCAAAGTCGCCAAATAGCCGTTGCAAGCCCCACCCCAACACCGACCCAGTCAGCCAATCCTTCACCAACGCCCACAACTGCCATCACCCAGCAGCCAACGCAGCCACCGCAAGGTCAACCGTCAACTGATGCAGGTTCGTCTCAGGAGTGGCTGTATGCCTTGGTTGGCGCGGTTGCGGGGGCAGTCGCAGTCATTGTGGTTATGGTTGTGTTCAGAAAGAAGAAGTGAAGCGGCAGCCCAGCATTTTTTGGCTGTTGCGTCACTTTTTTTTGATTTTTGAGATTTTTTGTTTTCGCTGAGTGGATTTCTTTGAGCAAAAGGGTGGAAGGCGTTTCTATTCGATTGTTGGTTCACTTTCTTCGCTTGTGTCTTGGAGCGAAGGCGACTCTTGTTGTTCAGTTTCGGGTTCTTGGGGTTTGGTGACTTTGCGGGCGTGTGTTATGTAGCCGGTGTGTCCTGTCATGAGTGTTTGGGGTCGAACTTTGCCGCGTTCGGTCTGCATGTTCCGCATTATGCATTCGAATGTTTCGATGTTAAGGAAATTATTTTCTTTTAGGGCTTCAACAGTTTTGACCACTTGGTCAATTGTTGGGCTAAATGAGACGATGGTTCCTGAGGGTTTGAGGGCTTCATATGCTTGTGGAACAACAAGCCAAGGCACAGCCATGTCCAAAACCACGGCGTCAACATCGCGTTCGTCGATGCCTGTGACTACGTCTTTGAGTTTAAGTTCCACATAATCGATATGTCCGGAGCGGGTGAGGTTTTTTTCGGCGGTTTTTTGTCCTTCGGGGCGGATGTCGTAGCTGTAGATTTTGCCTGTGGGCTGCACGTAGTGGGCAAGTGCGGTGGTTAGTGCGCCTGTTCCTGTGCCTGATTCGACAACGCGGCTTCCTGGTCCGATGCCGCTGAACATGACGATGAGTGCTGCGTCTTTGGCGTAGATGATTTGGGTGTTGCGTTGGGATTTGAGGATGTAGTCGGTGAGTTGGGGTTTGAGGACGGTGAAGTTTATGCCTAGGCTACTTTTGAAGGTTGAGCCGAATTCTTTGCCGATGAGGTCGTCAAATTTAACGTAGCCTTTGTGGGTGTGGAAGGTTTGTCCTGCTTGGACTTTGATCATGTAGGTTCGGCGCAGGTCTAGGTATAGTAGGATGTTGTCGCCTTCAGCGATTTTCTGGGAGGTCAACTGGTTATTTTTCTCCTTGGTTGTGTGTACCATGCAAATTTATGCTTTTAAACTTTGAAGCTTGTGCGGGAGATTTTGCGTGGGTAATCTATTGTTGGGTGCTGGTTTGCTTGAAATTGTCTATACCCCTCTATGTTTTGGCAAAGCCCGTTTTTGGTTGTTTTTTAGATTTAACGTTTGTTTTGGGTTTTTGTTGCGGCATAAAATGGCTGAGAAAGGCGTGGAAGGGCGGGAAATGGCTGTTTTTGATTTCAACAATGGCGTCTGGACACATTTTCTTTAGGGCAAGGGGTCAAAACCCTATTAGCTGGCTACATGTTTGCAGTATGTGATTCTGATAAAAGACGTTGTGGCAAACAAAAATTCCATAGGGTACAGTTGCATCTTTTGCTGCAGGTTTATTGTGTAAAGAAATCTTTACAAATAGGCTTTTATGCAGAAAACGCGTTTGTACAGTTTGATGGCTATGAACAAGGCGAGTGTGGTTATAGCTGTTGTTTTAATGTGCTCACTCATAGCTGCGGCGACAGTTATTGCTGCAAATCAGCCTTTGAGTCAAGAGCCCAATCCCGCCGTGCCTATCAGCACTCAAACTCCCGAGTCTACATCAACTTCCGCGACGACTGCCAACCCACTTCCACCTGATTCTGCCCCAGCAAAGACCACGCAGCCACCACCCACAGAGAAACCTCCTGCCTCTTCTCCTCCAACAGCATCCCCAACCCCCACCTCTATATCCTTCATCGTTCCAGACCACATCGAGGTAGAAACCAAAGCGTTGTCAAACCTGTTTAACGCCACATTAGACTACATTTTCTTAGATGGAACAAACCAAACAGCGGAGCGCCATGACCTCTTCGGGTTCGGAACCTCGCGCAACTACACCTACTACCCCGTAGATGTTGCGTTGAAGTTAACTTACATTGGTGCCTCTGAAGATGAACCGTATGGAGCCAAAATCGAAGGCTACTTAGTCAATCTCTCCACAGACACAGATGTTGTCGCCAGCTACATATGTTATGTTGGAACAAACCTCAAGGCAGGTTTTGACCCCTCGCGAAACGAACTTACACCATACTTACAGATTGCCCTCAATTCGGCTGCTGGAACCCCCAATTGCTTTTCATTGTGTTTGAACTTGACAGCAGGTGAATCGTTTAGCGCTTCACTCGGGTCCACAGGTTCGCTGGGTACACTTAGAAACATGTCCCGAACCCTAAGCGTATGGACAAATGGCACCCCAACCGAAGTGACTGCAACAGTATACAGACTAGGCTGGATAGTATTCACCGAGGAATCCGTCGCGTTTGTGGCAAACCCTGCATCTGAAGATGTTTTGCAGGAGGTTCAGCTTGAAAAGGTCGGCGTTGACTTCCGCTACGGCAACAAACCTATTTCTTAACTATCTACCAAGCCTTTTTGTCTGTTCTAAACAGTCTTTCTCTGCAGCATTTTTGAGCCGAAAAATAACTTAAGAAGCCGCCTTCCCACAGCCTTGCAGGTGCTGCCCTGTGACTTTGGATAGGCATGTGGAGTTTAAAGTAGTGATGCAAAGAGGAAGCCGACTTCAAGTCCCCAAACTTATCCGCTGGGAATTCAAACTCGAACCAGCACAGGTCCTGCGGATTGCGCTACATTTTGACGGCCACTGGGGTACGCGAGAAGAATTCTTTGGACACATCAACAAGGCTGGACGCATAACTGTCCCCAAGTTAATTTGCAGCTTGCTTAAAAACACTTATAATGGGCATGAGTTGGCGGAGGCAACTTTTGTGGTAGAGTTGGAGCCCGCTGACAAACCCGACGAATAGGAATAACAAAAAGGACGGACGTTAAGAAACGATTCAGGTTCCGTTAACGGCATACCTTAGGTTCAGCCTGTTTTTTCTCTTCCTTCTCCACCATCCGCTTGACCTTTTTCTCCATCTTCAACTCGTAAGCATGTTCTTTCACGGGCGGCGCCAAGGTCTTCTCGGTATAGAGCAGGTTGGGGAGCAAAATTCGTTGTTCGCCTGTTTTGACGACGATTTTTTGTTCGCCGATGGAGTCTTCAAAATCTTCCTGGGCTTCAACAATCCAGTAGCCTTCGCTTTGGGAGACAATTCGGACTTTATGCAGCCCGCGGTAGTAGCGGATTTCTCCACTCAAAACGACCACTCCTGCAAATATAAGCACACGGCAACATAAAAACGCCTAGCACCCTACAAGAGGTACGCTTTGTTTTTCTGAACCAGCGTGATTTGGCTGTTAAGGTCACGCATAAACCCCGCAAACAAGTCCGCCTGCTCCGTATGCACCGGAAACACCCGCTTTGCCCCAATCGTTTTCAAAGCGGCTTTGAGCTGCAGGGGCATCATGTGGCCTGAAACATGCACATGGTACTGCGGCAGCCCATAGTGCCGTAGCCAGTTAAGGAGGCGTTCAAAGTCGATTTCCATTTCCTCGTTAAACGGCTCCGAAGCCGACAACACATAGCAGCTTCCCGCCGCGGGCTTTAGCGCCACGAGCTCCTCAAAATCATAAAACCCAAGCGCCAAAACCATGCCGCACTGGCGCTTCGAAGCTTCGAAAACATCAAAAACCTTGTTTTCCCCGTCAAACCGCTCCATCAACGCCCGTTCCCACCGTTCATAGCGTTGCTTCGACTTTCGAAAAATCATCAGGTTGGGGTCAGAGAGGTCAGGAACTTGCAGGTGTTTGTCGGTTCGCAGTGCATCCAGCAGTTGGGCTTGGCGTAATGAAACAGCAAGGCACCGTCCGTTCTGTTTGGCTATGTGAAAGAAGCTGTTGAGGCGGTCCACGTCGGAGTAGCCAAACTCTGCCAGCACAATACCGTTTGATTGTGAGATGATGTTGTTGAGTTTGGTTTGCACTTCTACTTCGTTGGACACGGAGGCGCCGGTCATGTTGGTGGCTTCCGAGATGACAGCCACGGGGTCCGCCTGCTTGGCTGCTTCGATGAAGTCGCGGGTCATTTCGGGTTTGGCGCCGTGGTCCCGAAAATCTCCGGTGTACACGACGGAGCCGTTGGAGGTGTGAATTATAAATCCGTAGGCGCCGGGCACGGAATGGTCAACGTGGATGGGTTCAATCTCTAAGCTGCCGATGTGGATTTTGTCGCCTGTGCGGAACGGTTGGAAGCATATGTCTTTGACGCTAAACTCCAAGTCAGCACGGCGCACTTGCCCAAGGGTCTGCAAAATCGTCTGTGTGGTTTCTCCGCAGTAAACGGGGATTTCCCGTTTGATAAACGACAGATAGGCGGTGTGGTCTAAGTGCCCATGCGAAATAAAGACGGCGTCCGCTTGGGGCTCGGAGGCGTCAAACTTGTAGAGCCCCCCAATTTTGGGCAGAATACCCAGCTCCTGCAGGCTCCTTTCGCTGCGGGGCGACAGAAAAGGCGGTGAATAAAACAGCTTCTTTTGGCTAAAGGACATGCCAAAGTCGAAGAAGACGCGGGTGTCGTGGTCTTGGAGCAGGATTTTGTTGCCGCCGATCTCGTCGACTCCACCATAGAAGGTGAGGCTGGTTGTGGGTTTCACCATTTCTTGCACTTTGGGCCTTCAATTTTTCTGCAGGTGTTAGCCATGGCGCGCAGCACACGGGGTAGGGTGAATATGCTAAAGACGCGGGTGTAGCGGGTTACCGCGGCGCATTTGATGGCTTGGGGGTTTCCGCCCGCTTGGAGGTAGCCCTCGATGAAGGCTTCTGTTATGAATTCAGCTTTCTGCTCGCCTCCATTCAATGGCAGATAGTGCCCGCAGTAAAACAGGAAACAGGCAACATCCCAAGCGCGGTCGCCACTTCGGCTGGCTTGCTCAAAATCAATCAAGGACAAGTTACCTTGTGTGTCGACCAAGATGTTTTCGGGTTTCGTGTCACCCAAAACCACGTTTAAGGCGTGCACTTTAGCGTAGGTTTCCCCTACTTTTTGAATAATGTTAAAGTCATTTTCGGTTAAGTCAGAGTTCTGGGTTAAGGCGATTCTTTTAATGAGGTTGCTGAAGTTGTCTCCTTCTAGGAACTCCATGAAAACCAGTCGTTCACTGGCTGAAACATGCAGGATTTTGGGCACACGAAAACCCGCCGCGCCGAGAAATTCGTTTATGGCGCATTCCCGTTCCAGCCGTGACCTGCCCATGAGGGCAAAGCTACGGGCGCCGATGCTCCACATCGACAGCGGGAACCACTTCATACCTGAGAGGTCTTTGAAGCGTTTCACCAGCACCTTCTTTTCTGTGTGGTCTGAATATGCCCGAATAAGGTACACGTCGTTGAGAAACCCGCCAAACTCCTCCACTTTAATTCGACTAAACTTTCCATCGTTTAACACGCGTTTGGCGTAGTCACGGATGTCAACTTTATCCGCTAAAGAAACCACACCATCCGTTGTGGGCACAAACACGTACTTCTGGGGGTTCACAAAGTTTCTGGAGAAGTCAAACTCTTTCTTCCAAGGCGGCGTCTGAAAACGCACAAACGCTTCAAAATTCTGTGACAGAAAATTTAGCAGTTGTGGGAAAACCCCAAAGAAGGCGGCAAAGATGGCGCGGGGCGCGGTTTTTATAGTGTTGGTGAAGCGGACGCGGGGGGTTTTGCTGGCGGTGATGAAGCTGGAGGATATTGTGACCTCGTGTTCAGACAGGGTTAAAGGCCCGTCGTTATGAAGTTGGCGCAGGGCATCCATGTAGCCGCTAAGAATAAAACTTGTTTTTTCGCGGTTTGCTTCTTCGCAGAGAATGTAGGAGGAGCCGTAAGCCATGGGTGGAAAAACCCTGACACGGTTTAACAGAACCTCATACATGAAGTATTCAGGTTTAATCCGCAGGGTGTAGGAAAGTTCGGGATAGCTTATAATGAGGTTCTCCAAAAGCTCCAGAATTAGTCGCTTCTTTAAAGCGACCTCTTGCAAGTGTAAATACGCAGGGTTGTCTAAGGCGGTGTAGGGGAAAAGCAGCAAACGAGCCAAAGCTTCACCAAGAAAGCCACGGTCAACGTCGCGCTCAAAAATCCATTGATCCACCACTAGGAAAACTACGTTTCGACCATCGATAATTTTGACGTAGCTGAGTAAACGGGGCTGAAAACCCTTCAGAATCACTAGAACTTCGATTGTGGATTTGGCGGTGGGCACTTCAAGGGTGTAGTCGTCGGATTGGCAAACCGCGACGGTTTCGTGGGGTCCAGTAACGTGTCTGCAAAAGTTCAAGATTTGACGTGTAAGGTCATCGTCGCCACCACTGGAAAGTTGATTCAAACCGTCACCTGACCTGCCGTTTACTATATTGAACAGAGCAGGTTGTATATAACAAGTATCTCCTGAACCCGAGATCGGGTACGGCAAGCGATTTTAGATTAAACCAGAAAAGTTGACGCAGACAGGTTTTCGGCTCTTACAAGGTTTTGACAGGAAAGCTGCAACGAGGTTTCCGCAGAAAGTAAAAAAGTGACGCCTTTTGTAGTTAGGTAATAGAGTTTCGTGTAACCATGGCAGTCTATGGTGTCGCCAATTTTTAGGTAGCCTTGTTTTTTTAGGTATTTTAAGGATGAATAAATTTGGAGGGGTCGGATGTTTAAGCCGAAGCTATCTTGTATTGTTTCTCTGAGTTGGGAGCTGGTTTTGGGCTGGTCTTTTAGCATATCGAGTAGCATGAAGCTGAAGAGCTTAAGGGAGGGCGTTCTTTGGAGGTTTGCTTTTTGGGTCTGCATTTTGGATTCCTGCTGTTTTACTGTTGTACAACAGTACAATTATATCTTTTACAGACATATTTCAGCGTGCTCTACCATAGAAAAACTCACTAATAAACCTTCAGTAACCAAAATCCCAAGGAAACATACATAAAACAACCAACAAAAACCCCGCCAAAACCCAAAAACACCCCTCAAAAACAACTACACATCACCTGTACAACACTACACCAAAACCCACCACAACATCAGAGCATCTTCGAAACGTAAGGACCATCATACCCGTATCCAAAACGCAAATAATACTTCTTAGTGCCCAACGCACTAATCACCAAAATCTTCCTCGCACCATAACAGTCACAAGCAACACGTTCAGCTTCACGTAGCAACGCTTCCCCATAACCCTTATGCTGCCAAGCATCAGCCAAATGCTTGCCGACTGGAACCAGTTGCCCATAAACGTGAAGCTCCCGCACAATCGCCGAAGCCACAACCGAAATTTCGGGGCGATGCGCCATAAAAGAAGGAACCCGAAGCCGCAGGTACCCCACCAAAACGTCGTTTTCCCGATCCTCAGCTGAAATGAAAACCTCTTTGCCTCCCGAAGCTTCGTAGGTAACAGATGCAATTTGGACATTATTCAAATCTGGCTTCACCCCATCAGCCATAAGACGGTGTCCCACCTCACGGCAGCGGATGCATCGGCAGCGTTTGCCCTCTTGGGCAAGTTCTAGTTGGGCAAGCTGACGCAAATTACTCTTCTTCACACCCGCCACTATAAGCCCCGCGGGGATGTCACGTTGAACTCGCATGATGCGCACCCATGGTGGAATCATCTTTTTAACTTCAGCAATTAACTTTGCAGCTTCTTGGGTGCAATACGGCTTGTAGGCGTCTTGCTGGTACCATTGATGCGTTTTCGTGCCGTCTATAACCAAGCAGGGGTAAATTTTGAGCATGTCAGGTTTAAAGGCGGAGTCAGTGAAAATTCGCCTAAACGCTTCCAAGTCCTTCTCAAAACTTGAGCCAGGTAACCCAGGCATCATGTGGTACACGACTTTTAACCCTGCATCCTTGGCAATCTGGGTCGCTTCTTGCACGTCAGCAACAGTGTGAGTTCGACCCACTAAACGGTAGATTGTATCATCAGGATTTTGCACCCCCAACTCAATGCGAGTAACACCCATATCCAGCATGGCGTTAATGTGAGGCTGCTTTGCCCAGTCAGGACGGGTTTCCACCGTTATGCCTACGTTACGGGTTTTGCTGGTTTCTGCGTTCTTCTTTGCCTCCTCCAAACTATGCGATTTCTCGCCTGTTATTGCATCAAGGCAGCGCTGAATAAACCAGTGCTGGTATTCGGTTGGGGTAGCAGGGAAGGTGCCGCCCATGACAATGAGTTCGATTTTGTCCACGCGGTGACCAATTGCCGTAAGCTGGTCAATACGGCTTTGGACCTGCAGATAAGGGTCATAGCTGTTTTGTCCACCACGCATAGCAGCAGGTTCATAACCTGTGTAGCTTTGGGGACTACCCGTTGTGGGGCCACCTGGGCAGTAAGCACAGGGTTCAGGCTGCGGACACGGATACGGCTTAGTCATGACCGCAACCACGGTAACACCTGAGATGGCGCGAGTAGTTTTCCTGCGCAAAATGCCTCCAAGTTTGCTTTTCTCGTCAGAGGTCAGAACGGCTAGCAAATCAGCGTTTGAAGGAATTTGCTGCAAGTGATGTTTAGCGGCGACCCTGAGCTTGAGCCGGTGAGCGTCGTCAGCAGTAGGGGAAGGCAGAAGCAGGAGGGCGTCAACGATGTCACGGGCAGGTTCAATTTTGGACTTGGACATGGCGTTACCAGTACAGTACAGAACTCGTTAAGAAATACATAAACCACGCTGCAAAACTTCAGAATTCCAGTGATGCCCGCAGGGTTGTTTAAAGGAAAAGAGCCATACGATATTCGTCAGTGAAGCGGTTTTTGTAGTGCATTTCTTTTTTTAGAACGCCTTCAATCTCAAAACCCGCCTTTTTGTACAGGTGAACGGCGCGGACGTTTTCAGTGTGTACGGTGAGGCAGACTTTGGTGAGGTTTCTTTTTTTGGCAAGCGTTATCATGTGGGTTAGAAGTGCGGTGCCGATGCCCTGATTCTGGTAGCTATCGTGGACTGTCAACCCTAAATCTGCCTTGTGCCCAAACGCCTCCTCCGAGTAGAACTTTAGCGAAGAAACCCCCACAATTCGCCAAGCACCAGCCTCTTTAACCACTGCAACAACCGCCAAAACGGCTTGAGGGTTTATGTTGCTTGTCCACCCTTCGATTCTTTCGCGGGGAAACGGCGGAACCAGATTTGAGATGCTTTCCTGCGAGAGGGTGGAGAACATTTGCCAGAGCATTTCTGTGTCATCGGCTTGTATGGGGCGAAAAAGCACGGTTTTTCCGTTTTTCGCAGTGAAATGAACACGACTGCTGCTTAGGCAAACCATAGGGACACCTTATGTGGAAGCTGGAAACAGAAAACGGATAAAAGGAACCCACAAACTCAGAAGTAAAGTAATCAAGAAGGGAAGGATGAATTACATCCAGTTTTGTCCAACTTTACGTTGGAGAACTACACGTTTTTCGTAGTTACGGCGAGTCCTGTTTTTAGGGCTCATTTTGGTCCTTTCATGACCTTCAATTTTTGGGGTTTGTGCGCGGACTTTTCCCGCTTTGGATAATGAACCGTGAGTTGGCATTTTATTCTACCTGTTGGCAAATAAAGAAAGGAGGTTCTTCTTAAACCTTTACCTATAAAACTGACGCACAACCCGACTTGTCTGCACCACAAGCAGAAACAGATTATAACTCAAAAAAAACGTGAACAGAAAAGTTCAGCATCAAAAACCATTAAAACCGCCAGCAACATATAAGTACAATAAAACACCGTTCCTTTTCGCTTCACTTAATCAATTCTCCGCAGAAGGTGAACACTCATGGAAAAAACCCAAATCAACACCCAAATTCTACGCAAAATAAACCAGCCCGAATGCTACTTCACAAACAACTTTAAAGGGTTCGAAAAAGTCGCCTCTGTCCGTCGGCTTTTCGGCGAAAAAACCGCCAAAATCCTTGAAAAAATCAAAGTGAAATTCACGCATGACACCATCTACATGCGGGTCACCGACCAAGGGCACCTGCTGATTAACCCCGACTACTTCCAAACAGGAAACCCCACCGACCTCTACTTGGATATAATCCATGAGTTGGTTCACGTAAAGCAGGTTTTTGATGGCAGGTCCTCCAACCCAAAAGTCAACTACGTCGAGCGACCTCTGGAAATTGAAGCTTATGGCATAACGGTTGATGAGGCAAAACGGCTTAACCTAACTGAGGAGCAGATTGTTAACTACTTGGAGTCGGAGCTGGTTCAAGGCGCCGACCTCACCAAGCTTTGTGCAACCCTTGACCTTGACCCAGACGTAAGCTCCTAACCGCCTCGCCAAATCTGGGCTCATTTTTTGGTTTTTGTTTGCTGAGCAGTGGGGGCGGCAAGTATTTATTTGTAAGAGTGGTTTTAGATGAAACCACTGCTGCCGCGTGCAGGGGTCGCCGAGCATGGTCAAAGGCGTAGGCTTCAGGAGCCTATCCTGTAGAGGTTCATGGGTTCAAATCCCATCCCCTGCACCACACCTTAAATCCCCTGCTGTTGGCACTGCCTTTTTGAAGCAGCGTTAAATTGAGTGAATTGGATGGGGTAAAATCTCCCAAAAAGTAGCCTCAATGTTTTTTTGTTGAACAATTAGTGGAACTATCGATTTCTGTAATATGCCCTTTTATGCGATTCAAAAGCAACGTTTTGAACGATGCCCCAATGGACAAAAATGAACAAACAACCAAAGAACAAATAAAAAACAAATTCATTGGAAGGCTGATAACCGAATTCTTAGATATTATAATCATGGCGCACTTCGAAAACGAGCCCTTCTGCGGATACAAAATTCTCCAGCACGTGCAACACTTATTTGGGGTTCGTTTAAGTTCAGGCACCGTCTACTCCACAATCTACGCCATGGAAAGAAAAAACCTCCTGTCAGGCGTAGGATTAAACGGCAAAAGAATCTACCGAGTCACTAACAAGGGCAAACTCTATTTATCAGCTGCCTTTTCACCAGAAGAAACCGCAGAGTTTATGGCAAAAGCAATGAACACACCATTAAGGGATAAAAAGGGTCAAACTAATGAAATGCCAAACTGAGCACACGGCAACCGACGATAAACAAAGAGTTTTTTCGCCAACCCAACTGCTTTTGGACCAGTTTTCTTTACCTTCAGGCGATGCTTTTTTCATAATATTTAGGAAAAAGAAGCGATTTTTGGCGAATATCAACATTATCTAGTGGAGTAGTTGAATTGGAGCAATGTATTTCGAAGAGTGACCAGTCTTAAACACTGTACTTCTTTTAATCGTTGTATGCCTCTTTATCAAGTTACTTAATTGAATTGAAAAGATTCAACAACGGGGTAACCATTTTCAAAATTACAAAAAAAATAAAAAAGGTTTAAGCAGCATCAGCCTTTACTGTTTTATCTAAAGGTTCCTTTTGTGTCTCGGCGCCCTTTGGCTGTTTGGTTTTTCTTCTCAGCTGCAAGCCCTCCGCCAAAAACAGAACCGTCGCGATGATATTGGTTACCGCTAGATATATTAGGTCTATGCTGGGTAATAATCCGTGTAGGAAGAACTGGCTTGCAATTATCACGAGTTCGGTGCCTACCACTCCTGAAAAAAAGAGGGAGTAGCACATCAGTCGGGGCACGAGGTTTCTGCCAATCCACAAGTGCCCACTGATGTTGACTTTTTCTTTGACTAGGTATTCGCCGTATCCGTTTTTTTGCAGTAGTCCGCATGCTTCGAGTTTTTGCAGGTGCCAGTATGCTACGCTGGGGCTGCTTAGATTTGCGCCGCGCATAACTTCGCGTGGACCTACGGGTTTGCCCTCTTTGACCGCGTAGCTGTAGACGTTGAGGGTTTTGCCTTCCAATGATTCAGCGTCTGCGTTGGTCATGAAGTTTAGCTCCTTGGCTGTATGGTTACTTCGCCGAACTGGTCTATTACAAACACTTTGTCTGCCATAGAAACGTTGTCGTATACGTAGCCGTCGCTGGTTTGCTCCCACTGAATCTGAAGTGTATTTTCTGCAATTGCATGGGTGTCTCTGGGTATTGAGCCGTTTATTTGGCTGCTAATTGCTGCATGGAAAAGTATGTCGCCTGTTAGCTGCTCAATTTTCTCTGAGTCATAGTATCTGTTTGGAATTTCGCGGTCATCAAAGATAGCGATTAGCCTTGACTCGTTAGGTGCCCAAAGTTGATTAAAGCCGTTGGGTGTTCCGCTGATACCGGTGATGCCGTGCGTCTCAATGCCTGACGGGAAGTCACTGCCTAGCATTTTTTGGTGTTGGAAGTAAGTTTCGGGTCCAGCAAATGTTGGGGGCCAATCACTTGGGCGTTCTACATCGATTCTGCCTGTGACATCAACCCATGTGCCGTTCATGTTCATGCGTGTGAAGTCCAATTCGCCGTTGGCGTATTCTTCGTAGACCATGACGCCTTCCATCCAGTAGCCTGTGCTGTTCTCTTCAAAAGGTCCATTCATGCTAAATTCTTGGTTGTTGGGTACCCACGTGATGTTGTAGTATTTGCCATCTACCCAAGCGTACTCAGCATCCCATCCGCGCCCGCTCCTTCCAGTGTCTTGTGCAGGTTTGTTGTAGTTCGGGGTTTTTGCATCGCATGCTACTCCGCTAATTTTTGCTGTTTCATTGCTGTTGTTGGTTATGTTCAGGACGGTAAAGTATGAGATACCCGTGAACCTATCAGGCTTTGTACTGGGGTTTATGCTAAAGTTGGCGTATAGCAGGTCAATGCTGATGTCTGCGTAGGGTCCTTTGGGTGGTTCGGGGTATTGTCTGATGGTTGAGAAGTCGATTTTTGACATTAGAAGTGGCGAAGCAGCAGTAACTCCCAGCGATATCGAAAGAATCGCGGCGATTAATAGTTTTGTTCCATATTGCATTTTGTTTTTCCTCGTTTACTCTTTTGGGTAAGTGCCTATTAGCTCTGGTCATAGAACGCCCACGTTCTACCTGTAGAACAACAATCAAACAAGAAACAACACAACCGACACGGGTAAAGAAAAAGGAGGAAAAGAGGTTAAGCACTTTGATTTTGATTAGGTTTCTCGTTGATGGAGTCATCTTTCAAAGCAGTGCCAGGCCTGTTTTTGCGGAACAGAAGTAGCCCTTCGGTTAAAAAGAGCCCTGCAGAGATGGCGGTGACTGGCACCAAATACAAAATGGCTAAGCTGGGTGCTCTTGCTTGTATGAAAAACTGAATCAGCAAAATTGCAAGTTCAACGCCGAGCATGCCAAAGAAAAAGAGGGAGTAGCACATCAGTCGGGGCACGAGGTTTCTGCCAATCCACAAGTGCCCACTAATGCTTGCTTTCTCTTGCACTATGTATGCTCCGTACACGTTTTTCTTAACTAAGCCAAGCGATTCAAGCTTTTGCAGTTGCCGGTATGCGGTGCTTGGGCTGCTGAGGTTAGCACCCCGCATAACTTCACGTGGACCCACAGGTTTGCCTTCTTTAACCACGTAGGCATAAACGCAAAGAGTGGTGCCTTCGAGGACTTCAGCATCCAAGTTTGTCATCTTGTTTAGCTCCGATCTGCAATGAAAACTTCTATGTCCCATGGGTCAGGCTGGAAAATCTGGTTCGCCTCAAGAACACCATTGTACACAAAGCCCTCGCCTTCTGGTTGCACTGGTATCTGCTGGATTACGTCGATAACTTTTGTGGTATCTGTCATGGTTCCGTTTACAACGCTGGCAGCGTCGGTCAAGCGCGATTGCCCCATAACGTGAACTGCTATGTTTCCGCTTTGAAGATACTGCACAACATCCGCGCTGTAGGCAAATACTGTACCGTTAAACATTATCAGCCTAGACTCATTCGGTGCCCAAGTGTTATTGAATTTGTCAGGTCCCGTGTAGACGGTGATGTGTTCCGAGTAGGGCGATGAGAGGTCAACGGTTATGTTTGCACCTGAAGGGTACATGGGTTTCACTGTTACCGTTGTTATGGTTGTGGTTACGGTTGTGCCGTTGCCAAAGTCTTCTGTTGAGCTGCGTGTGTTTGTTTCTGTGCTGTTCCAGTCTTCAGGCAAAGGTGCTTGAAACAGGTAACGACTGTTGGCGATAGCATGTCCACCTGAAGTCATAGTGCTAAACGGGTCTCCACGGTCAGGCACTTCAACCCTATCAGTGACATCCACCCAAGTTCCGTTGATGTACATGTACGTGTAAGCTAAAGTACCGTTGACGTATGTATCCGAGGTTTCAACACCTTCACGCCAGTAACCCTCATCAGGAAAAGCCGCATCACTTTCTATTCCCCACGGAACAGACGATGGATACTCGGGGTATCCAGGTATGTCGGGGTGCGGCGCAGTTGGAACATTTCCAGAGTTGGGTATCCAGGTAACGTTGACTATTTCCCCGTCAAGGATTGCATATCTGTGGCTGCCTCCAAAGCTTGAGACACCGTTTTCAACGAAGAAACCACCGCCTCGGGTGAAGCTTTCCGCAGATGAGGCTTCTAAGAAGTCCACTTTGACATATTCGTCCGAGAGGTTGGTGACGTTGACGACCATGTTGTAGTTGACGGTTGTGGGGTTTTCGTTGTGGTTCCAAGAGGGCACGGTCAGGGCGGGGTCGGCAGATTGGACGCTGAAGCTGGCGTAGACAACGTTTGCGGTGACTTCGGGTTTGGGTCCTTCAGGCAAGTAGGGGTAGGGCGCTAAGTTAAGTTCAGAGATCAGCAGTGGAGAGGCACATGCGATTCCTATGGACATCGAAAGGATTGCTGCGAAGAGTAGTTTTATTCCGTATTTCATGTGAGTTTCCTCAAGTCCTCTTGTGTGAATGTACCTATTAGCTCTGCTTACGGAACAAACCCGTTCCAGACTGGAACACCCCAAACATGCAGCGACAGCAATTTTCGAGCTAATAGAAAACGTACAGGTTTTAAGGTTGACACACAATGGGTATAGGAGAGGTGAAATATGCCATGGGATGGGGAAGCGCGGGTACACCGCCATGGGTCGACGAAAAAGCCATCGACCAAGAAAAACACCGACGCAAAGACAGCCAGCAAACAGCCAAAATAGAGGCGCTGGAAAAAGAAAACTCCGAACTTAAACAACGAATAAAAGAACTTGAAGATGAATTGAAAAAACTCAAAAAGTAGTCCATTAGAAGTTGGACTGTTTAGGTTTACCTAACCAGCGTTCCTTTTTTAAAGAGAACTTAATTTTTTGCTCATTACGTAGGCGTCTTCGCCGTCGCTGTAGTACCCTGAAATTGTCCGTGTAACCTCCAACCCAACGCCCTTGTACAGGTTCACGCCAGCCTCGTTGGTCACGCGCACCTCAAGATAAATCTGCTTGGCTTTGTAGGCGCACATGCCCTCCATGGCTGCATTCAGCAACGCCGAAGCAACTCCCTGACGCCTCGCCTTGGGCATAACCGCCAACGAAACCACATGCCCCTTGCGGATTAAGCCGCCTAACCCAAAATTACTCAAACCCACCTCAATACGGCACATGATGTAGCCGACGATACCTTTGCTCTCTTCGGCAACAATGAAGGTCTCGGGGAAACGTTCATGCAAATCCACAAAAAACATGTCAGTATAGTTCTCGGGCAGACACACGCGATTGATACGCATCACAGCTTGCAAGTCGCCACGTTCGAACTTTCGGAGCTTGAAGGTTTGCTGCATGTTGAATTTTCCTTCTGTAACCAATTTTCCATAGGGCACTTAAAGGTTACGTTTATTCGGTACTCGCCGTCTCTTCAGAGGAGGATGCTTTGACTTCAGGCAACGTATAATTGCCTTGCGGAATCGTCCAAACGCGCCCAGCTTTCCCAGCAATGTTGAAGGCTTCATTTAATGCGTCGTTTACCGCTCGGGCAGTCTTCAGCTTAAAGATGTTAATTGCATAATAGTCAGGCAACGAGGAAACCAGCACTATTTGGTGGTTCTGCAACGCTTTCATCAAGTAATATGCCTTGTGCCCGCCTAAGACAAAGTTCTTTTTGATTTCCCGCTCAACCGACTTCGCATCAGCAAAACGAACCATCCAATCATAAAACACTTGGTTTCCATGTCCCTCAGGGCATTCCGCAACCAAAATCACCACGCCCCCACGCTTAACAACCTCTAAAGCCCCATCAACAGCCTTGTATGCCTGATACAAATTAAGGTCAGCGGGTGTACCGCCACAACTCACAACCACAATATCAGCGCGGCGGTCAACAACAACACGGTACATTTCATCCACAACCCCAACACCCGCCGCAAAAACGGTTTCCAACTCGCCCGCAAAAGCCTTCACCACCTCACATTTACTGTTCGCAACCACATTAACCGCAAAATCCACCTTAGCAAGTTTTGCGGCTTCAGCCATGTCTTCATGAACAGGGTTGTCTGCTAACACGCCAGTACGGGCATTTGGGCTAAGCATAAGTGCATGGTTAAACTTTATGGTTTCTTCGCCTGCAACGGCGGGCAAAACGCTTTTTCTGCCTCCACCATACCCAGCGTAGTAGTGAAAACCCACATCACCCAGCAGTATCCGAACATCTGCCTCAGCAAAGGTGCGGTTAAGAAGAACCTTGTTACCTCGCTTAGTAGTGCCAATATAGACTAAGTCTTGGGCTCGGCAGTCGTGGCTCTCCGTTTTCACCCGCCCAAGTATCTCTTCGCCCAGAAGCATTTTGGCTTCCTCAGGTTTCACGGCGCGGTGGGTTCCACAGCCAAAAATCACCGTTACATTCTCATCCTTAACACCCGCCGAATTCAGCTCTGCGAGAACGGGCAAAAGCATGATTTCGCTGGGGGCTTTTCGTGTCGCGTCATCAACAACTATTGCAACTTTGCTTTCAGGCTTGACAATGATTTCGCAGAGACGTTTGCTGCCCGTGGGCACGGGCTCTTGAAGAGCACGTTCTACTTCGGCTCTGGCGTCGGGGCAGGCAGGCAACTCTTTAGGCTCAAGGGACCCCAAAAAATTGCGCGCTGGAACCCGAACGCAAACGTCGGTTTTCCCGTATGGAAGCCAAACATCAACCATGAAACATCCCGATTAATAAAAAGACGGAACGCGCATCTATTAAGCCTTGCCAGACAAACACAAGAAACGGCTTAAAAACGGCTACACCTGCGGATTTAGACGGCTGACTTTGCTTAAAATCTTAAGCCAAACATCACTTAGCTGGTCAGTTGGTTTGATGAAGAAAGGTTCATCGACAATGTTTAGCATGTCCCAATCGTTTGGACCATTGCCCACGCCGAAGGTTCGGGGCTTCCCAAAAGCTCTCTCGTAAAGTTGGGTCAGCATGGCTGCAGCTTTGCCTTTGTTGTTGTTACCCGTTAAGTGATAGTAGCGGTCACCTTTAGTTACGGACAACCCCGCTTGCTCGACAAGGTGAATCACCAATTCAGGGTCACCTTTAACGACCCGAAAAGGCTCATCATATTCTCTTTGCTTTGCTAAAGACGCCATCTTTAAGCTTAAACCACACTCCGCCGATAAGTCTTCAACACTCAAGTCTCCAAACCCAACAACCTCAACGTCAGCTTCAGCATTGACCATTTCCAAAATCTCTCTAAGCTTAGAATAAGGAGTGCCTAACTCAAGTACCTGAAAGGTAAGGGTTCGCCGAGAATAAGTGAAATCGAAAGGAAAATACTCGTCAGGGATGAAAATCGCGGCGCCGTTTTCAGAAATGAAAGGGTCACTAAGGTTTAAGGTTTTTTGGAAAAACTGGATTTCGGCGGAGGTTTTGCTGCTGCACAGCACCACGGGTACGTGTAGGGCTAAAAGCTGCTTGACAACGGGTCGGGTTTGTTCATACTCGTACTTGTCGTTTAGCAGCGTGCCGTCTAAATCGGTGAACACCACAGCTTTGGGGTTAGTGTTCAATGGCGGCATTCCTCAAGCGTTCTCTTGCATCAGGCATCGCAGAAATAGTCCGCAGCCAGTCAGGCAGCTGAGCGGTGGTGGGTTTTTCCAGATACTTTCTGCCTTCAGTGATGATAACTTGAGAGAGAGAATCTACGTTGGTTTCTTCTTCATGACGGTCATACTCCAAAGAGTTGCATAATGCATCCGCATTGTATTGACGTATGCGGTCCTGGGCAAACCTACGATACGTAACTTCAAGACTAACCAGAAAAGACTCTGAGATGTTAATCCCCTCGGTTTCCGTCAGTGTCCGCAGCAAAGTAACAAAGCCGTCACCAGCAGTTTTAAGTAAAGATTCGGGACTCAGCGGCTTGTGAATATGATCAAAGAAGCCCAAGTCCACTTCGCAGATGCGTTTGTTTGAAACGTTACGGTAAAGTTCAGCCAGCATCCCTAATTCTAAGCCCCAGTCACTGGGTATCCTAAGGTTTAAGGCTAAATCGCTTAAAATGGCAATTTCACCAGACAACGTGTAACTGAAGCATTTAAGGTACCGTAGGAAAGTGGAGCGGTGGTCCAGCTTCTTTTGGAGGGCATCAATCACGGGGTTAATGAATAGTCGGCAGACGCGCCCGTACATTTTTTTGTTTTCCAGATTAATACGAGCATAGTAGCCCTTTGAGAAGGAAAAATCAAGTTTTGGCTCCACAATAGTGTACAACAGTTTAGTTGGTATTAACCCAGAATAGTTGGCTATGTCAGCATCGTGAAGGGCTAAGGCGTAAAGCTCCAAGGAAGCTATACCTGTGGCAATCCAGAGGTCTTTACCTTTACCTTTTGAAGCAGTAATATCAAGCCCTTTACGTTTAAGTTCCTCCACAATAACTTGCACTTCAGGCTTGTTACACCAAATTATCTCGCAGGGAATTTCGAACCGGTGGGACATCTGCATTGCTTTATCGTAGTCGTCGTCGTTGACTGTGGAAAGGGCGATGAAGACTTTTTTCAGGTACTGACATTCGTTAAGACCGTTGATTATTTGAGTGAAGCTTGGGTTTTTGAAGGCATCCCCCAATATGGGAATTATCACGCCTGATGGATGTTTCTCTCGAAGACTGCTCAGCCTCGTCTGCATGGTGTTAAAGTCCATACTGAAGTCGTGAATACGCGTGATTCTATCTTGGTCAAAATCCATAACAACATCCCCGCTTGCGCGTTAAACGTGGAAACGGTTAGCGGTATTTATAACTTTTCGCAGTCTTTATTTATAAACGTCCCATCTCAAAGCCTAACCCTCAAAGGCAAAACAGGAACCCTAAAATAAAGGCGTACAAAGCATTCTGTTGAACTTTCAGGTACAGAGTTTCAAAAGACAATATTTATATGGAAATGCCAATGCAACTCTGATGAAACAACCAAACATTAACGCCAAAAGGGAGAAAAACGTTCATGGCAGAAATTGCTACTAGCGAATTAATCTTCAACATTGTAGTCATAGCTGTCTCTCTGGTTGTTTTAAACTGGGCAAGCAACACCACAATTAACAACGCACTTCGGGTTTCGTCCATAACAAAACTGGGAAAAACCTCCGTTGGCTTCACATTAATCTCTTTATCAACAACGTTACCCGAACTCACAGTCGCCCTCACTGCAGCCTTTTCAGGCGGTGCAGGTCTCTCATTCGGAAACGCGTTGGGTTCAAACATTTTCAACATATCCGCAATCATCGGTATAGCTGCAATACTCATGTACATCAAGCATATACGGGTCCCGAAAAGCTCCAGAAGCGCCTCAGGTATTAACGTGATTCCCTCACTTGCCAAGGCTGACCTAAACACAATTTACTTTGGGCTTCTGGTTTCATCCTTGATTCCGATGGTGCTCATCTACATTTCCACAGCCTCTTGGATAGTCGGCTTGATTTTGCTGTTCATATTTGCTGCCTACATCTTCAAGTTAACTCAGGTCCGAATCCCCTCAGAGCAAACCGAAGAAGTACCTTTAGAGGAGAAAAAGAAACTAAAACGGTACATAGTCCTCACCATAATCGGAGCGCTAGGCGTCGTGGTTAGCGCCAATTTCCTAGTGGATTCAGCCATCGTCATCGCATCATCCTTTGGAGTCCCTCAAACAGTTATAGGGGCAACCATAATTGCGTTTGGCACAAGCCTGCCTGAACTGACCATAGGCGTGAAGTCTGTTCTGAAAGGACACGCAGGGCTTGCATTTGGCAACATCATAGGCGCCAGTTTCTTCAACACAACACTGATTCTTGGTGTCACCTTCTTTGTGCCGTACCTTGTAGGCACCGAGTTAGTGTTGAACATGGTTGTCTTCCGAAACATAGTCACATTCTCGATAATCATTAACATGTTCTTCTGGTATTTCCTCTCACAAGGCAAAATCAGCTTAAAAGAGGGCGCTCTATTTCTGGGGTTGTACGCACTTTTCCTGTTCACAACAATCGTGCAGGTTTAAACCCGTTCTAAACTCATTTTTGGGCAGGTAATTATTCGCCAGTACAGCAACTTCTTTAAACGCAGCAAACAATAATACTACCTCTGAGGATACTACTAATGCCCGTTGATAAGGTTCCGGAAAAAAACAGCATCATATTCGTATGTATTAACAATTATTCGGGCGTACTCCTGAAGACCCCGTCAAAAACTGTACTCATTGACCCCGTGGACGTGAAAACAAAAAATTTTCCCCAACTAGACGCAATTCTGATAACCCACGAACACTACGACCACTTGGACCAGCGGCTAATTGCAGAAATCCAGAAAAACACTGGATGCAAAGTCATCGCTGATGCAACATCAGCCAAAAAACTCAAACTGTTAGTCCCCCCCGAAAGCCTCATAAAAACTCAAGCCGGCGACAAAAACATGCTCGGCGAAGTTAGGATTGAAACGGAAAACTGCAAACACCAAGCAGCCACCCCCGTCACTTATATAATAACCAGTGAGGACGACTTGAAAGTTTGGCACACCGCGGATAGCATGCCTTTTCCAGAGATGGCCAAAATCGGCTTAAAAGATGACTTGGATGTTGTTTTCTGCACTGTAGGGATTGCATTGGGAGCTTCAGCAGAAAAAGGAAGCGAAATCGCGTGGTTAACCAAGCCCAAAGTGGCAGTTCCCTACCATAGCAGCTCAGTCGAAAGCCAAAGAAAGTTTGCCCAAATCCTACGTAAAGAACTCCCAAAAACCACCTGTGTCGTTCCGGAAGTAAACAAGATTTATCAGGTCTCCCGAGGAGAGAAAAAATCTTGAACACCCCTGAACAGAAAAAAATTGAAATCGCAAAAATCCTAACTAACAGTGACGCCCTAAAATTTGGGTTATTCAAGCTCACAAACGGAAAAGTCAGCCCCTACTACATTGACCTACGCATATTGCCCAGTTTCCCAGACGCCTTCAGAGACATCTGCGACTTCTATGGTGAAACCATAACTAAACAGGTCGGAGTGAAAAAATTCGACCGCATTTCAGGTGTTCCCATTGCAGGCATACCGTTTGCCTCACAAGTTGCTTACAACTTAAGGAAGCCGTTTTTATATGTCCGAAAAGGCGCTCGCCTGCACGGCAGAGAACGACGCGTAGAAGGAATTTTAGTATCAGGAGACCGGGTCTTACTCTTAGACGATTTACTGACAACTGGTTTGACACTGAAAGCGGCGGCTGACGCGGTGCGGGCTGAAGGCGGAGTGGTTACGGAGGCGGTAGTCTTTCTGGACAGGGAAGAAGGGGGACAAGAAATGTTAGAACAAAACGGCATCAAGCTTCATGCAATGCTCAAAATAACTGATGTTGCAAACACATTGTATGATTTAGGGGCATTAGACGAAGAAAGTCTAAAGACCATCCTGAAACAGGTAAAAAAGAAAAAGCCTGCTGAAAAGGCTTAGTCGTCGTAAAATATAAGCAGCTTGTTTTCCAGCAGCAGATGCAACTGGTCTACGGCTACGTAAACATCTTCTTCCTTTTTAGCACCAGTACATACAAGTTTCCCGCTGGCAAACAGCAAAATTACAACTTTAGGGTCAGCCATACGGTAAATTAAGCCTGGAAACTGTTCAGGCTCATACATCGTTCTTCCAAGCGTGAAGGCAGCTTTTTCCAAGTCAATCATTCCGCCAAGACTAGCGGAGGCAACAATGTTTTGAATTTTAAGTTCAGGTTTGCTGATGATTATAATGCCGCCTTTTTTCAGTTCTTTCACAACTTTCATAACAGCGCGTCGTGCTTCTTTTTCACTCTTCGCGCCTGTACAAACCATCTTTCCCGAATTAAAAATCAAAGTGGCGGTCTTTGGACGTTTAAGCCTAAAAACTAATCCTGGGAACTGTTCTGGACGATATTCCACACCAGGGTAGCCTTTGACAACAGCGTTGAGGTCAACTTTCTGGTTTAGCGTAGCTGATGCAACGACGTTTTCGATGGTTATTACAGGTTTGTTCTTGGGCATTATAAGCACTTCTGGCTAGTAACCTTCCTATTAAAGGGCACTGTTTATAAATACATCTGCACAAGTTTGTCTGTTTTTTTCTGTTCAACAATAACAGCAGTTCTTCGCTTCAAAGCAGGAACAACGAATTCAACAAGTAGGATGATTAAAAGTAGAAAACCAATTATGGGTAAAGCAACATACCGGTTGTCCACCCCCACGACATCATGCATAAACATAGCAAGGCGCCCCAACCACGGCACCCGCATAACAAGTTTGCCGACAACTAAGTCTTGGCTAACTGCCCCCTGCGGAATACTTGCGTTACTACTGTACCAAGGGTCATACTCGTAGGGTTTAGCGGTTTCTGGCCAGTAATGTGACGGGTTACCATCCCCTTTGGTGAAGAAATAAAGTTTGCCGTTTATAGTCGTGCTCGCAACGATTCGGTGAACGATAAGTTCATCTGGGTTGTCAGGTCGATGAAAAACAATGATGTCACTGTCAGGATACTGCGTCTTGAGCTCATTGGGAGCTACACCCTGAATTACAATTATATCCCCAACCTGCAAAGTTCTATCAAAAGGACGAAGCCAACCGTCACGTGAGCCGTCAGCATAAGGGATGCTCATGCTTCCACTTACAACAGCCAATGCAGGGGGAATCTCGGTGTTAAAAACGATTTGTGAACCAAACCATAGGCCAAAAACAATACCGACCGTGACTAAAACAACCACAACTGTTTGAAAATAGTTATTTTGCAAGAGGTTTTTAGTTGAATGACGCAGTTTTTGGCTTTCACTCATTAATGAATCCTGTTTCAGTTATAATCAGATGTTTTAATACTTTACCACTGACCGCTGCGGCACTAAATCACGGCTTCATCGTCTGCAACTCACTTTGACTCTGCTTGTTGCGTTTAAGCAGAGGAAACACGAATTCACTCACTATCAGCAGTACGATGAGGATAACAATTAAGGGGATAACTATCGTGTTGTTTGCGCCCGTACTCTGCATCATAATGGCTACCCAACCTATCCAAGGTACGCGCAGAATCACTTTTCCAACGACCATGTCTTGAGGAACAGGACTCCAAGGGTCATACTCGGAAGGCGAAATGGGGTCAGGCCACTTGTTCCAGCCGTTTCCGTCACCTTTGGTGTAAAAAGCCAATTCGCCATCAACTTGAGTTGGCGCCGCGATACGGTGAACAATTAATTCATTGGGTTTTTGTGGATTATGATACACTATTACATCGCTGTTTGGGTAGTCCGTAAGGAGGTCTTGAGGATTTATTGGTTGGATAAGAAGTATGTCGCCTACATGGAGGGTTCGGTCAAAGGGGTGTGTCCAGCCATCGCAGAGACCGCCATAGGGGATGCACATGCTTCCTGATGGAACAACGGCAACATATCCTGCCTGCTCAACTAAGTAGAAGCCGCCTACTGCCGTAGCAACCAAAGCTATGAGTATAACTGTTTGAACGTTGCCGTCTTTTAGGGCTTTTTTGATGCGGGCAGTCACGTTACTTCATCCATTAGGGGGCTAAGGTTAACTTGATGTAGTGATTGGAGCTTTAATACTTACCCGTAACGGGAGAACTAAGGTTTACAAAAAGAAAGGTTGGAAGCGATTGTTGTTAGCGTCAGGCTACCGTGGCTAAATTTTCTTTTTGCTTAGAACTTCGCGGAAGGTAGCGTGGCACTTGGGGCATTCGAAGAGCCCGATTTCTAGTTGCATGCGTTTGCCGGCTTTGTCTGGTCTTCCAGCCATTTTCCAAGTTTTCTTTGGTTTGGAAACGTCGGCTCCGCATTTGGGACATTTTGCCATGTTTTTTCCTCCAAATAATACGTTATCTATTCATGGTTTCGCATGACGAGAGATAAAAAACTTGCCCTTACGTTCCCATAGAAAACGCATATCGAAACATCAAAAATTAACACTTTGATGTCAAAAACTATTGAATGGGCAAAAAAAGCCACAAGCATGCTATAGACAAAATGCGCTCAACAAGCCACCACCAACAAACAGAAACGCCTCCACAAAAACAGCCAAACGTTAAACATAAACAAACAGAGTATTCACTGAGGCACAAAAATGAAAAAAATTATTGCTTGTGATAAAGGTAAATCGTGTGAGACGGATACCCTAACGAAGGGTTCTCCACGAAATTATCAACCTTCACGGGCTTCCAGCCAACAACCTCATAGTCGTGGCTCACAACCCGAACACCTTTTTTCAGTTCCGCTTCCATTTTCGGCTTAACCTTCTCGTTAGCACTGGTCGTCAAATAAAGGTAAACCACATCCGCTGAGGTCAAATCAACCTTGAACATGTCCCCGTTCACTATTGTTACGCGGTCACTTAAGCCATTGTCATGAATCACGTTTACTGCACGTTTAGCCAAATCTTCCCGCATTTCAACGCCCACAGCTTTAGCCCCAAAAGTTTTCGCCGCCATAATTACTGCTCGTCCGTCGCCAGAGCCTAAATCAAAAAGAATTTCGCCTGGCTTCAAATTGGCAAGTTCAAGCATATGCTGCACCACAGGCATTGGACTTGGAACGAAGGGTGCAATAAACATTCAGTTACCTCCATGTTGATTTTGAGATTGCATATCTAAGTCACGTAAGCATCTTTTTTCTGGGTGGTTCTTCTTGCTTCACCACATTTGACGCAGCTTTGCGCACATAGTTCAAGGTACTTTGCTTCATCTCCAGAACCGACGGCTTCGGCGGCTTTCTGGCATAAACCGCTGGGTTCGTCGCACCCTTCCTCTTTGCATAAGCCCGAGATGTATTGGCAAATTTCTTGGACATCTTTGGGCTCTAACACTGCGCGGTTAGTTCTAACCAGAAGACACAATTCCCGTGCCATTACACAGGTTTTCACATACTTGACCCGGTCTAAAACTTCTTCTCGGAGTTTTTTTCGGCTAATCTCCACTTTAACGTCTCCTTAGTCGATATTGCGCTCAGTTGAATAATAGTTTTTCCACTTAAAAGCTTGTTGTATACAATGGATAAAATCGACTAGTTCCTGTCAAAAAAGTGCATGCGTGCTCAACACGGCTATTTTAGACTGCTGCGTAACAGATAAAGCATTGCCAGAAAAGTGAACCTTTCAATGAACCAAAGCACGACAAATTTTATAGGACAACACAGCAAAATAAAGACTGGGTGTAAGTTATGAAGAAAACTGACTCAGTCAGGGCATGTAGGGAACAGGGTTGTTCATGGATCAATATACAGTATAGGAGTGTTTTCATTGCTATGCCCCATAGAAATGAGGGGTTACAATGAGCAAGCCTGAGAACGCCGTATTTGAAACACCGATTTTAGTCTTACTTATCCTCACTAAAGGTGCTGAATCAAGAAGGAACATTTTGGTTACTCTGCTTTCTGGTCCCAAAAACTGTAATCGCATAGCAAAAGAAGTTCATTTGGACTGGTGGACTGTCCAAAAACATCTTCGCCATCTAAAGAAAGAAAACTTGGTAAAAAGGTCAGAGTTTGGAAATTCAAAGTTCTATAGCCTTTCACCCAAAGGTGAAGTTATTATACGAACATTTTTGCAAAGATGCACGGACCCGAAAAAGATACCCTAACACGTTTACTTCGTCCCAAAAGCTAAAAAAAAGATAACCTTGTGCAGTGTAAAAGCTATTTTGGAGCTAAACTCAGCTTCAAGGTTAAAAACAGTCAGTAACCGTTTCGACATAACAAGAGTGGCGACAAATGAACAAAGCCGTAAATTCTCTGCTCTTTTCAGAAATAAAAAAGAAAGTAGTGTGTGCAGGGTTACGTATAAGGCATGTAATTCCGTCGTTTGCCTATAGTGTACCCCACTAATCCCCCAATAGTGGTAGGTATAACAACTAAGAGGATGATTGATAGAACTGGCCCAAGAGCACTGAAGGGGTAAGTCATGCCTGTAACTAAAAGAATGAAAACCACCGAAAACATAGTTAGGGAGAAGCCAAGTAAAGCACCAGCGCCAATGAAGGCAATTTTGTTAATAATATGCAGAGCTTGCGTGTGCCGATATTTTGTCTGAATATGCCAGACTGCATAAACAAGAGGAACAGTTACAATGGTTACGAGAACACCACCAAAAAAGATGGATAAGTCGATATATGATAAGATGAATAAGGCAACCTGTACGACTATAAGAACGGTATAGACTATAAAAAGCAGAGGCAAAAATTGCCTCCACGACTTGGACCCTTTTTCTGCCTCGCAGTTCATCCTAGTATGTTACCTCCTATGCACTTTTATTTTTTGCGATAAGGCTATGGACAGAGACCAGCTGCGGCACAGGCTATGGCGGCGCTAAACTCTAGTACAAGGTAGTAGTAAACAAGTGTAGCACAGTAGGCACATATTGGTGGAAACAGAAAACATATGCCGATACAGCCCATTGTGAGAAGAGGAAGCGCAACTTGACATAGTGTGCATTCGGGTTCGGGGTCTATCAATACTGCTAAATTGTTAAGGATTTCTTTATCGTATTGTGGCAGTTGTTCTTGCACTATTCTAGAAAAGCGGCTAAGTTCCGTAGCCATTAGCTGATAGTTTTGACCAAGCTGCTCGAGTTTTGCTTCGTTGTTCTTCTGTCCCTCTTTAATGTAAGCTTGGCCTATCTTTGTAGCTACTTCATCAAGTGTGTTATACAACTGTGATAACGTGACAGTAGAGTTAATTTCTGCGAGGTCCAGAGAGAGGATTTTAGATGCTTCAACTGGTACGAAGTTTACGATAGTAACGGAGCTGTTGTAAGTCTTTGCGTCCAGCGGTGTGAGATTAGTAGCTATTGTAAAATTGTATTCCGCATGTTGGAGCAAATAATCAAGGCTGTAATACTGTAGCGACGCCACGTTACTAGTGATTGTAATCATGGAGAAATTTGCCGCTTCGCTCACACCATTAGTATTGTTGCTATAATGCCACAATACACTTTCAGTGATTGTAAACTCAAGCAATGTTCCGTTGAGTTCATACGTTACCATAGTTACTGTGTAATCTGCTCCCTCATACAGGGGGGTAATCTGAATGTTAGTTATTTCACTGGCGTCTTGGCACCCTTGACTTGTTTTGCATAAGACACAGTCCGTTAGCATTAACAAAGGTTCCATTTCAATATTAACTCCGTTTTCGCCAGTTGTGTCCACGGCTACATTGTGAGATGTAATGTAAGCTGGGTATTCAGCTTGTATCCACGCTGTTATTCCGCCAATCATGTTGTAGACGCCGTCGAAGCCCTGATCTGTAAGGATTTTAGATGCTATCGCGCTTCTTCCACCAGACCCACAATAAACAATTATTTTGGCGTCCATATCAAGCTCATTTGTTCGTATTTCAAGTTCATCAAGAGGGATTGAAATGGCCCCGTACAAATGGTTAAGGTTGTATTCATTTTCATTCCTAACGTCTAAAATGATGATTGAGCCTCTTGTAGATTGATGCTTAATCATATCGTAGGCTTGTTGTACAGTGATGTCTTGGGAGTCGACCAGTTTAGGCGTTGCGAGAGCAGGTTGTACTAATACCAGCATCGAAAGCATTAGAGCTGATAACAGTACGGCGGTAACCAATTTTCTAAACTCCATAATTTTTAACATTTTTCTCAGCCCTTTTCTACCGGTGATTTATAGCTCTCTGCAAACTGTTAAGAGACTTTGGACGAGTCAGACCCAATTTGGGCACAAATTGCACCGCCACCCAACAAAAAACACTTTTTTAAAAAATGAGTGACTGCGCAATTAACTGTAAACTGAATACATTTTTCAAGAACCTTAGCGAGGAAAAGGCGAATACGAAGCAAGAATTGGTGTTAGAGGGGTTACGGGGCGTCAGTATACATGAAGTTGTTGGTGTCTCCAAAATGCTTTTACCGCAGATTTTCCGCTTTACTTGTGTCCCGTTGAGGTTAAAGCGGATTGCAAGAAGCTTCTGAGAACGTTTTTGAGTTACTCGTAAAACCTGTTCGAAGGCTTGTGGAACAAAAGGGGTTTCCAAAACCCACCGAGCCCCAAGAGAAAACCATACCCAAAATCTTGGAAGGCAAAAACGTCCTCTTAATTTCACCCACCGCCACCGGCAAAACCGAAGCTGCATTTTTGCCTGTGCTCAGTATGCTTCTTCAGGCACCCAAGACACCAGGCATCAAAGCACTGTATGTTACGCCGTTGCGGGCACTAAACCGCGACATGCTAGAACGGTTGACATGGTGGTGTAACAACTTGGATATTCGGTTGGCGGTGCGGCATGGCGACACGGACTCAAAAGAGCGGGTGCGTCAGTCCCGAAGCCCCCCCGACATTCTGATAACTACGCCTGAAACGTTGCAGTCTATCCTTTCGGGGTGGCTTTTAAGGCAGTCTCTGCAAAGCCTCCGATGGGTAATCATCGATGAGGTCCATGAGCTTTCGGACAGCAAACGTGGCAGCCAACTCTCCCTCGCGTTGGAACGTATCCGAAACCTCATCGGCAAAGATTTTCAGATGATTGGACTTTCTGCCACCATCGGCAGCCCCGAAACTGTGGCTCAGTTTCTTGTTGGCTCCCAGCGTCCGGTGGAAATTGTGCGGGTCTCAGTCGCCAAGATGGTAAAGCTGCAGATTCTCTTTCCCAAACCCACTGAGGATGATGCGCGTTTAGCGGGGAAGCTGTTTACGCATCCTGAAGTGGCAGCAAGGCTGCGGGTAATCCGAGAGTACATGCTTAAACACAAATCAGTTTTGCTGTTCACCAACACCCGCTCCATTAGCGAAGTGTTGGCAAGCAGACTCAAAGTTTGGGACATGAACTTTCCCGTCAGCATCCACCACGGCAGCCTCGCCAAGCCCAGCCGCCTTGCCGCAGAGACGGGGCTAAAAAGTGGGGAACTGAAGGGGTTAATTGCAACCAGCAGCCTCGAGTTGGGCATTGATGTGGGCAGAATCGACTTAGTTATCCAGTACATGAGCCCGCGGCAGGTAACGCGGCTTATTCAGCGGGTTGGCAGGGCAGGGCACAGTTATGGGCATGTGGCGCGGGGCGTAATAATTGGCATGGACAGCGACGACACGCTTGAAGCCCTCGTAATCGCAAACCGCGCTCTCAAGGAGGAGATGGAGACAGTGGTAGTTCCCCCTAAACCCTACGACGCATTGACCCATCAGGTTGCGGGTTTGCTTTTGAAAACGCGGCGGTTAGACTTTTACGAAATCCTGAGGGTTTGCCAAAACGCTTTTCCATACGCAGACTTAACCATGGATGATGTAGAGAAAGTCCTCAAGTACATGCATACGCGGTTTCCAAGGCTTGCGTGGGTTAGCGTTGAGGATAAGGTGGCTCTTAAGCCCTCCCGAAGCAAGGCGCTTTTTGAGTACTACTTTGATAACTTGTCGATGATTCCTGTGGAGAAGCAGTTCTTGGTCATTGACCAAACTACGGAAAGCAGCGTGGGCGTGTTGGATGAGGCGTTCATGGCTGAGTATGGAAAGGTGGGAACCAAATTTATCATTCGAGGTAGCCCCTGGCAGATTGCTCATGTGACTGACGATAAGGTGTACGTGCGTCCCGAGGAGGACCCCAGCGGCAGCATTCCCAGCTGGATTGGAGAGGAAATTCCTGTGCCCTTTGAGGTTGCCCAGGGGGTGGCACAAATCCGCGGGTTCGTGGAGGAAAAACTTCAAGGCGGTTTTTCGGTGGAGCAAACCGCGGGTTTGCTGGCGGAGACGTATCCTGCTGACGCTCAAACCATTACCCGTGCGTTAAGTGAGACTGCCGAGCAAGTCAACGCAGGTATTCCTGTGCCAACGCCCAGCCGCATTGTGTTTGAGGATTGGGGCGAATTCGTAATTATCCACAGCAACTTTGGAAGCTTAATCAACCGTGCTTTGGCGCAGTTTTTAGGGCAAGTTCTCAGCGACAAACTGGGATTTGGCATCGTCGTGCAGCATGACCCCTACCGAATTTTTGTGCAGACCATGGGACGAGCCGACGTCATCCGCCTCATCGAAGTTTTTGATGAGCTAAAAGGCATGCCCGAGCAAACGGTTAAAGAAACGCTCACTAAATCCACAATCAAGACAGGACTTTTCAAACGCCGCGTGATTCATGTTGCCCGCAGGTTTGGTGCCCTAAAAAAATGGGCTGACTTTAGTAACGTGAGCCTGCAAAAGCTTATCCAAAGCTTTGAGGGCACACCCATCTACGAAGAGGGCTTAAAAGAGGTCTTCACCAAAGACCTTGACGCCGACGGCTTGGCAAGGGTTCTAAAACAGGTGGGCAGCGGGGAAATCCAGCTTTTGCCCGTGGACAACCAAGGTAACCCCACACCTGTGGCGCGAACAGGCATCGAGAGGGTCAGCATGAAAACCGACCTTATCCCGCCTGAACGGATGCGGGCAGTTCTTATTGAATCCGCCAAGGCAAGGCTACTTAACGAGACAGGAAACTTCATTTGCACCAACTGTTGGAACTACGCGGAAATGATTCGCGTAGCTGACCTCCCCGACCGACCCCAATGCCCTCGATGCGGCAGTTCAGCTTTGGGGTTGTTAAAGGTGGAAGAGGAAAAAGTGGACCCGCTCATCGAGAAACAAGGTCAAAAGCTTACCAAAGACGAAGAAAAACTGCGCACCATCGCCGAAGACACCGCAAAGCTGATTGAACAGTTTGGGAAGCCAGCAGCGGTAGCTTTGAGCGCGCGAAAAGTGAAGGCTGCAGAGGTTAGGGATGTGCTGGAAAAGGAGCCCAAGTTAACGGACCGTTTTTACGAGTTGGTTATGGATGTGGAAAGAAAAACGTTAAGCAAACGTTTCGGTTAACCAGCCAAATGGGTTGCTTGAAGGTATAGGCGGTCTGGCTTTAAGGTGCCATACTTGACTAAGATATAGTTCGTTGCTTCGTTTCGCGTTAATCCAAACCCCAGAGAATTGTTGCCTGGTTTTCTTCGCCAAGAAAAAACCCGTTGGCGTGGTGACTAGCAAACGTGACTAGCTTATGTTTATTATAATAAACAGGCTTTACCATCTTTTGCTTTCGCAAAAGTCAAGCGCCAAAATTTTTAGTGGAGGTGAAAAGATGAGAAAATACCGCATCATTGGAGACACTCTGGCTTTTTCGTTATCGTTAGTTATCGCCTTGGCTATGGCTGCACCAGTTTTTGCTCAGGATTCAACAAACGACACAACGTACACGGACCACGGCAGCTATGGAATCGCAAATGTTCAGCCTTTGGATCAACCGTTTAACGTTAGCATATTGGCGGTAAACATTCAAAATGGTTCCTCAGGAAGTGGAGATTACCTGCGTCTCTCGTTAGGGAACGAATCGTCAGAATTTGTGCCCGTTGCCCTTATCACTAATAATGCACAATCATTAGATTTCAACGAGGCCGTGTACAATGGCAGCGCTGTTTGGACACTGCCCGACCAACAAAATGTCATACTTGTCAATAACAGCGATCTTGAAGTGTGGTTGGGTGATGATGATTTTGACGACGTAGACGACAATGATGAGGATGATGCACTCTTTGTTAATTTAGCGGTGCCCATAGAAGTTTCGCTTCCTCCAAACATGTTCAATAATTTGTCGTCATTTACCCTTCCGCCTCTATCTATAATGTTTGAAGAAACAGACGATGATACCCATAAAACAGAAACTATGCCGGCTCTGCCTTCAGGCGCAGAGATAACGTTTGATAGCGAAATATCCGATGCATTTGTGTATTTCAATTGCCCAACGTGGAATATGACAGGCGAAAAATCAACGCGGTTTGTTGGAACCTTCGCTTCAGAAGCGACAATAACCACTGTGCTGCCCTAACCGTGTTCACGTTTTTAAATTCTCACTCTCTCTTTTTCTTTACCCGAACATTTGGCAGCAAACCCAAAAACGTGGGTTACTTGTCACAGACAACATTGGAGGCAGCACTCTACTTCAACAAACCAATCAAGAATCTTTGGGCAAACACAGCCAGATGCTGTATCAACCAGCAGAGGGAAAAGACCAAAAAAGGGCGGGTGAACGCACTGGATGTAACGTGGGGAAAGTTAAAAAGCAGCCGTTCAAGTTAACCTAAACCCAACCGAACCCATCCAGTTAACATGAGGGATACTAAAGTGAAGATTATTGTTGGACCCGCCTCGCAGGAGCTAGGCGAAAAAATCTCCCAACTAACAGGTTACGAAAAAGTCCCCGTGGCTTCAAGAATTTTCCCCGACGGCGAAAGCTACATCCGCCTCGAAGGCACCGTTGAAGGCGAAGAGGGGGCAATTGTGCAAACCACGTGCGCGCCACAGGACACACGGCTTTTGCAGTTGGCGTTTATGGCTGCAGCGGCAAAACGCAATGGAGCCACAAAAGTTCTCGTTGTCACGCCCTACTTGGGTTATGCTCGGCAAGACAAAATTTTTCTACAGGGCGAAAACATAAGCATTGAAACCTTAGCCGCCATGCTCAAAGCCGCTGGAATCGACCAACTTCTGACCATAAACGTTCACTCCGAACCTGCACTGGAAAAGTTTCCCTTCCCAGCCAAAACTTTGACTGCCATTCCTCAGCTTGCGCAGTACTTTGTGGAAAAAGGCATTCAAAACGCGTTTGCCCTTGCACCAGACAAAGGCGCCATGTACATTGCCCAGCAAGCTCAAGCGGTTTTAGGCGGTGAAGTAGGGCACTTGGAGAAGCATCGTGACCGCTACACCGGCAAAACTACCCAAACCGCAGCCCACCTAAATGTGCAAGGTAAAACGGTGATTATTTTCGACGACATCATCAGCACCGGCGGAACAATCGTTGGTGCCGCACAGATTTTGCGTGAACAAGGTGCAGCCCACGTTTACACTGCTTGTGTGCACGGCTTGTTTATTGGCGACGCCGAAAAACGCATCCTTGACGCGGGTGTGGAAGAAATCGTTTCAACCGACAGCGTCCCAAGCCACCTGAGCAAGGTTTCGTTGGCGCCGTTGATTGCAGACGCGTTGAAGGCGCAACGTTAGTGGCGAAACTTTTCTTTTTGGTCAGCGGTGAATTCGAATCTCTCTCTTTTTCCGAGCTCCAAGCAATTCTCCAAGCAGAAGGCTACGCCTATTCGGTTACGGATAAACTGGACCAAATTCTGAGGCTTACCGCGGACGGGGAATGTGTCGTTCAGGTGCATCGCAGAAGTGCTTACACGCGTGTGTGTGCAGAGGAGTTGTTTGTGTGTGACGCAAACGAGCCAGCCATCACAGAAGCAGTGGCATCAGCAAACTTTCAAAGTGTGCTTTGCGAGGGGGAAACGTTTGAGGTGCGCATCCGCCGAATCAAAGAATACGCCACCAAAGAAGCCACCATGCACCATGAACGCTTGCTGGGGAAACTCATCCTGCAAAACGCGCCCAAAGCCAAAGTGTACCTGAAAAAGCCGCAGAAAAGCTTCTTTGGCGTCCTCACCAGCGGTAAGCTGGTCTTTGGAATAAAACTTGCCGAAATCATCCCTAAACCGTTTGTGGAGCGCAGAGCCCGCAAGAAACCGTTTTTCCATCCTTCCGCCATGAACGCCAAACTGGCACGCTGTATGGTTAATCTTGCGCAGCCAAAAAGTGGCGGTTTCGTTTTGGACCCGTTTTGCGGCACTGGAAGCACTGTTATCGAAGCCACACTTATTGGGTGCAGGGCGGTTGGGATTGATGTGCAGCCGCGCATGGCAAAGGGTGCACTGCGGAATGTTAGGCATTTTGGCTTGGAGCCTGAGGGCATGATTGTGGCTGACGCACGAAAACTTCCGCTTGCCCGTTTGGACTGCATTGTCACTGACCCCCCTTATGGGAAATCCGCTACAACCCTGAAAAGCGGGACACGTGCTATGGTGGAAGGCATCTTCTCTTCTGCAAGCGCGCTGCTTGCGGGGGGGCAACGGATTTGTATTGCTGCACCTAAAACATTGGACATACGACGCATAGGTGAAACGTATGGCTTTAGGCATCTGGAGTCACATTTTGCTTATGTGCATCGGTCGTTAACTCGGGAAGTAGCTGTCTTCGAAAAAAGGTGACCCGTATGAGTTTACGTGTGGTTTTCTTGGGGACAAGCGCGGCGGTTCCAACGGCGAAGAGAAGTTTACCAGCAGTTCTGCTGCAGCGGGGCAATGAGCAGTTGCTGTTTGACTGCGGCGAAGCAGTACAGCGGCAAATGATAACCGCCAAAACAGGGTTGCATAAAGGCATGCACATCTTCATTACGCATTTACATGGGGACCACGTGTTGGGTTTGCCGGGGCTTTTGCAGACAATGGCGTTGATGAATAGGCAAAAACCTGTGGATGTTTATGGTCCTGTGGGGTTAGCGCGTTTTTTGGAGTGTACGCGGGAGACGCTTCAGTTTCAGCTTACCTTTGAGGTCACCGTGCATGAGTTTGAGGGTTCAGGCGTGGTTTGTGACCAAGAGGAATACACAGTTTCTGCGACCCCCACTAATCACTCGATGGTAAGCTTTGGTTACGCGTTTGAGGAAAAGCCTCGTGCAGGAAAGTTCCACCCAGAAAAAGCCCAAGCATTGGGTGTTCCGTTGGGTGAAGCTTGGAGCTTGCTGCAGCGTGGCGTGGACTTTGTTTTGCCTGATGGGCGCGTGGTGAAAACTGAGGAGGTTTCGGAGGCGCCAAGGAAAGGCAGAAAAATCGTTTATTCAGGTGACACAAAGCCTTTTGAGGCGTTTGCAGCGTTTGCGGCGGATGCGGATTTGGTTATTCATGAAGCCACTTTTGAAGACGCTTTAAAGGAGAGGGCGGATGTGGATGGGCATTCGACGCCAAGCCAAGCGGCAGCACAAGCTAAAGCGGCAGATGCCAAGCTGCTTGTCTTAACCCACATAAGCGCACGATACACGGATACGGAGCTACTTTTAGAGCAGGCAAAAAAGGTTTTCCCCAACACCATAGTCGCGCAGGACTTTTTAGAGTTAGAGCTGCCCTTAAGCAAATAGTTTTTGCAGTTTCTGCACCGTTTCCTCTACGTTAAAGACGGCTTCGGTGAGAACGGTTTCTGAGAAACCGGTGGCTTTGAGCATTTTTGCGAATTGCTGCCAGTCAATTGAGCCATAACCTAAACCAAGGTGCTCGTCAGTTTCTCCGTGGTTGTCGCTGATGTGAACGTGGGCGATTTGGTTGGGCAACTGTTGCAGAAATGGCTCAATCTGGGCTTCCAAATGCGCGTGTCCAGTGTCTAAGACGATGCCGATGTCGGTTAAGCCTGTTTCCTTGTAGAAACGGTTAAAGTCATCGGGGGTTTTCATGAGGAAGTTGTATTTTTCAGGCAGGTTTTCCATGGCAATTTTCAACCCCAAATCAGCCGCATTCCGGTGCAGTTCGGTGATGCTTTGAGCGTTTTGTTTCCAGTCTGCGCCGGGATAGAAGGAGCTTATGCCAGATTTGCAGCCGGGATGAAAAACCCACAAATAAGCGTCCAAATCGCTGGCGTATTGTTGGCTTTGTTTGAGGCGGTTCATGGTGGCTTTAAGCATGGTTTTGCTGGGGGAGGCGACGTTTATGTCGGCGAAGGGGGCGTGGATGGAGTACTTGAGATTATAGGATTTTGCGGCTTCGTTAAGGGTTGCTACACGTTTTTTGTTTAAGGTGTGAGTTCCATCATCAACGATTTCAACGTGTGGAACGGGGGTTTTGTCAAGTTGTTTGGTCATTTTGTTGAAGGGTTCGCTGAGCATATAAAGCATAGAAAGCCCGATTCGGGGTTTGGACATTCGGATTCCTCAAGAGGGTTTGCGTTTACAGTTTAGCTCGCACCTAATAACTCTAGTCACCTTTGACGCGTGATTTCACATACGCTACCGTTAAAGACAGGTCCTCTGACAACAACTTTCGAAAAACACATAACAGATTTTATGTTGCTACCTATTTGCGGACAAAAAGTTAAGTTAAATTAGAGGCGAGGAACACTGCGAAGGTCAATGTCTGCTGATATGAACAGGTTGAAGCGTTGACTTTTAGGAAAAAGCCATTCAAGGTTACTGCCAACGGGAAGGTGCTCGAAATGACCATGTATAGGGTTATTGTTCGTTTTTTGAACGCTTGCCAGTTAATGCACGTGCTCCGCTCGCTTCAGACTCCACAACTTGCTCACTGCTTAAAGACCCGTAAAGCTTCATCAAAACAGCAACCAGCCCAGTCCACCCCGTCTGGTGGCTTGCACCAAGCCCAGCGCCGTTATCGCCATGGAAGTACTCGTAGAAGAGAAGGTTGTCTTTCCAGTAAGGGTCAACTTGAAACTTGGGGTTTCCGCCAAACACAGGGCGTAACCCATTCTTGTTTCGCAAAAAGATGTTTGACAACCGTGCGGCGATTCGTTTGCTAACTTCAAACAAGTTCAGCTTATTTCCTGAGCCAGTAGGGTACTCAACAAGGAAACTGTTACCGTAATAACCGTACAAGTTAAGGAGCCCCCGAAGAATAAGCACGTTAATCGGAAACCAGATGGGTCCTCGCCAGTTTGAATTTCCGCCAAATGCTGCAGTTGTGGATTCGGCAGGCTGATAATCTATGCTGAAATCGTGACCAGACAAGTTAAGAGAGTACGGGTTTCCAGCATAGGAACGCGATAATGAGCGAATTCCGTAGGGACTTAAAAACTCGTTTTCATCCAGCATCCTGGAAAGAATCCGACGCAGCTTTGTTTCGTCTGTTAAAGCAACCAGAAAACGTCCTGAAGTTCCTTGTTTTCCAGGGCGATGAATGGCGGCTATTAGTTCAGGATGATTTTTAGTAAACCAGGAAACGCGAGCCGCAAAGTTAGGCAGTTTGTCTAAGGTGTCAGAGGGGAAAATGCTGTTGGCGCAAAACGAGATTAAGCCAACCATGGAGCGAACTTTGATTTTAATTGATACATCGGGAGGCAAACGTAGTATGTCGTAGAAGAAGCCTTCGTCCTCGTCCCAGATTCCACTGGATTCCAAAGCATGCGCAATCCACAAGAAATGGTCAAAAAACTTGATGGCTAACTCTTCGTAGATTGGTTTTTGGCGAGCCAACTCAACGGCAATCTCAAGCATGTTTTGGCAGTACATAGCCATCCACGCGGTACCGTCAGCTTGCTCTAAGTAGGCGCCTCCCGGCAAGGGCGCACTGCGGTCAAAAATCCCGATGTTGTCCAACCCAAGAAAGCCGCCCTCAAAAACGTTACTGCCACTGCGGTCTTTGCGGTTAACCCACCAAGTGAAATTCATCAAAAGCTTCTGGAAAGCTGTTTCCAAAAAATCAAAATCGCCCTGCCCACGCAACTGCTGCTCTAACCGATAATTGAAAAGCACTGCCCAAGCATGAACAGGCGGATTAACATCGTTGAAATTCCACTCGTACGCGGGGACTTGACCATTGGGATGCAGATAACGTTCCAGCAACATTAAGTTCAGTTGTTGCTTTGCAAAGTCGGGGTCAACCAAAGATAACGTGACGGCATGAAAAGCCAAATCCCACGCAGCATACCATGGATACTCCCACTTGTCAGGCATGGAAATTATGTCGTTATTTGCCATGTGAAACCATTGGGAATTGCGCACGCTTCGGCTGTTTTTATGGTAAAAATCTACACCGTGCTCGTTGAGCCATTTAGCAACATCGTAATTGTAGAATTGTTTGCTCCAAAGCATTCCTGCAAGAGCTTGCCGCAGTATTCGCCGTTCATCCTCACTGAAGGAGGAAGGAAAGATGGATTCATAAAACTGGTCAGCCTCCCGACGACGCTGGTTAAGTGTGGTTTCGAAGACTTTTCCGAAAATAGCCGCGCCCTCTGCCGCCGCAGAGTTTTTGGCGAGTGCGTTTGGCGCAATTGTACTTAGCCGTAAACGAATTGTTTTCGTTTCCCCCGGACCAATAATTAATCGACAGCTGACTGAAGCCTTGGTTCCCTCTTTTTGGGGGTTCACGGCAGAAGTATCGTTTTTTACGACGCAGTCGTTTATGCCGTCTTTCACGTATTTGCTCACGTTAGGGGAGCCAAACAGGCGTTGATTGTTGGTTTCGTTTTCAGTGAACAGAAGCGGGGCATCCTGGTCACAGTAAAGGTAGTATTTTCCAAGTGACGGCTCATCAGCCTCAACAACGCTGACATTCTGGAGGTTCATTGCTCTTAACTGCGGTTTAGCCCTGCCCTCGTTATCAGACCACACATTGCGAAACCAGAGAGTAGGCAGTATGTTCAGGGGTGCAGCTTCCTTGCCCCTGTTGCATGCAGTTATTTTAACCAGAATGTCTTCAGGCGAGTTTTTGGCGTACTCAACAAAAATGTCAAAATAGCGGTCATCATCAAAAATTTCGGTGTCTATCAATTCGTATTCAAATTGGTAGCGGTTACGTGCCCTGTTCGTATAAACCAAATCAGTATAGGGATACGCTTTTTGGGGGTACTTGTAGAGGTACTTCATGTACGAGTGCGTTGGCGTGTTGTCCAAATAAAAATAGTACTCTTTGACGTCTTCGCCGTGGTTGCCTTCGCTGTTAGTTAAGCCGAAGAGGCGTTCTTTCAGAATTGGGTCTTGACCATTCCAAAAAGCCAAAGAAAAGCAGAGCAGTTGAGAATCATCTGAAATGCCCGCTATGCCGTCTTCGCCCCAACGGTAAGCCCTCGACCGCGCTTGGTCATGCGAAAAATAGTCCCAAGCGGAGCCGTCCCCGCTGTAGTCTTCTCGCACAGTTCCCCACTGGCGCTCACTTAGGTATGGACCCCATTTACGCCAAGGCACATTTGACTTATGCACGTCGTTTAGTCTATCTTGTTCAGACATAAAATCACACCAAAACATGACCGCAAAAATTTTCATGTGAAAACGTTATTATAAGAATTTGTGACTGCTTGCAATCTACAAAGACCCAAAAAAATGGAGTGCCCCCTTGTTCTGGGGCTTTGCCTGTCTAAACATAAGTTATGGAAAGTTGGGTTACGTTCAATCGGCTTTTGTTTGGTCGTACTTATTTTTTTCTTGTTCCTCAGTTTTCATTTCACGGTCCAAAAAATAGCTTAAAAACGTTCGGATTAGGGCTATGGCGGCAAGTTTGCTGATTTGATCCCAACTGGGCGCGACCGCGGTGCCAATGATGTCAGCGGCTAATTGAAATTCTAAAGCGATGATAAGAAAGCGCCCGAAAGCCAATCGAAGCTTCAGGTACCTGACAATCCGTTCTCGGGAAAGCAGCGCTCTTAAAACCATGAAAACCGCCACCGCGATGCCTACGCCGATTATGGTGACGCTGGACATTTCGGCGAACAGCTTTAAGCCTGCAGCGGCTTCTTTGAAAACCTCTTCGACTTCGCTCATAACAAAATTCCTTCTGAAAGGTTCGGTTATTGGAGATTGTTAGCGTGTGAAGGCTTTTTTCGTCCCCATTCGCCAGCGGAAATCATCAGAAATACAAGAGCAACCAGCGATACGACCATAACTGTCACGCCGACTAGGGGTTTATCGGAAAAATTGACCGAAGCAACAAGTATACTTGCTGTGATGTTACGTTGTGCAGCGCCTAAGCCTGAGACGCGTTTGATGTCGGGATTTTTTGCACTCAGCAGGTAACCGGCAGTCAATGCAAAGGCGATGAAGAATACTGAAAATAGAATGGTGCCTGTGCCAAATGTGCTAAGAATTGGATTCCAGTATACTATGAAAAAGAGGAAAAGCAGCGCCAGTAAACTTACTGTTGTAACTGAGTTTAGCAGTTTGGCTGCGTGTTCAGCAAAGCTCTCGTAACGTTGCCTTATCAGCAAAGCTAAACCGAGCGGAAAAAGCATAAGCAGCAGCAGGGGACGGGCGATGTCTAAGGGGTTAATTGCTGCCTCAGGAATTATGAATGGCAGAACAATAGGCAAAAGGATTACCGTTGCGACCATAAGCAACGTCATTAATCCGACGGCGAATGCAATGCTTGCCTTAGCAAACTGAGCTAACTTGGGAAGGAAAGGTGCACCGGCAGCTAATGCGAGAATAAAAAAACCGATACGTACGTCTTCAGGAAAGGGAAGAAAAGTCCCTAACCCGATGATGACCGCGGGGATTATGAGAAAGTTTACAGCGAGCGATAAAGCCACGATTTTCAAGTTTTTCAGTGATTGCAAAATCAACTTTACGGTTAGGCTAAAGCCCATAGCCAGCATACTGCCGACTACGAACAAAAATGCGAAAAGGGGAATGAGTACGGAAGCAACTGGCGCAGCGACCTCAGACAATCATCCGCGTCCTCCATGACACTGTTCAATCAGGGTCGCCTCACTGTCTGGCCATTACCGTACGCATTTTTGCTTCCGCATCTTCAATGAGCTCGCCGCTGACATCCACCACTATGCTGTTGATTTTTCCTGTAAACTTGAATTGCCCCTTGTAGTCAGGAGTCACAGGCGCACTGGGAGCTTCACCGATGGAGAATTTTCCGCTTAAGCCAATGGCAATCGGGATAGTAACAGGTATATCGCCTTGTCCAACCAGTTCGTTGTCAATGAAGAGTTTTCCGCGTCCAGCAGCGCCTTTTCCAGCAGCAGGGTCAGGCTTTCCAGTTACTTCAAATTCGTAACGCAGCTTATGGTGGCCTGTGGGAATGGTTTTTTCAGATTCAATATGGTATATGGCTTTGGCTAAATAATTGTGTACGTAGTGCAGTTTGTTATCTTTCACATATAGGGCGTAACCGCCGTCATTGGCACCGTGTGAAACAAGTAAACCCTCAACTGCATCGCTTGTTATGTCAACGTCTGCGGTGATTGTGTGCGTACGGTTAAGCACCTTCACAGCAACGTCTGGAGGAATAGGCTCAGTTTCAGGGTAGTAAATGTAACTTGTGCGTTCATCAGCTATCTGAGGCCTAACTTCAGCAAAGCGTGAAGTGCCTCTGCCGTCAACAGGTAACACGTGGTATTTGCCTGCTTCAACATACCACTGAGCAATCATCTCGATTAGGCGGGGCCTGTTTTCTTGTGCGACGTTGTTGTTTTCAGTTGGGTCTTCAACCAGATTGTACAGTTCCCACCCAGTCGCGTCTAATCGCGTAAGTTCCTCGGCAGAAATGGGCATACCAAACGGTTTTCCTGCCTCGGCAAATGAGGGACCAGGCCAGGGACAAACCGCTCGCCACCCGTCATGATAAATCGAGCGGTGCCCCAGCATTTCAAAGTACTGTGTGTGGTGGTGGGTTGGGGCTGTGGCGTTGTCGAAGGTGTGGGCAAAGCTTAAGCCTTGGATTGGAGACTGCGCAACGCCTTTAATCATTGATGGCGGTTCAATTTCCAACGCTTCAAGCACTGTGGGAACCATGTCTATGGCGTGGGCATATTGGGTTCGGAGTTCGCCTTTGGCTTTGATGCCTGCGGACCAGTGTACTATGAAGGCGTCACTTGTTCCGCCCCGGTAGGTTTCGCGTTTCCATCGGCGAAATGGCGTGTCACCAGCCCATGTCCATCCCCACGGGTAGTGATTGAAGGTTTCGGGTCCACCGATTTTGTCCAGCATTTTAAGGTTATCTTCTAACAGTTCGGGGACATTGTTGAAGAACAGGTTTTCGTTGATTGACCCATGCGGTCCGCCCTCTGCGCTGGCGCCGTTATCCGACAGAACCATTATGAGCGTGTTGTAGAACTCACCTATGCTTTTCAGAAAATCCAGCAGTCTGCCAATGTGGTAGTCCGTGTGGGACAGGAAACCTGCAAAAACCTCCATCATGCGTGAATAGACCTTTTTCTCTTCGGGGGAGCATTCGCTCCAAGGTTTCACGTCGGGGTCATGACGAGAAAGCTCTGCGTTTTCAGGCAGTATGCCCCTTTCTTTTTGTTTTTGGAAAACTTTTTCACGGTAGGCTTCCCAACCATCATCAAACTTGCCTTTGTACTTGTCCGCCCATTCTTTGGGAACGTGGTGAGGGGCATGCATTGCGCCTGTACAGAAGTACATGAAGAAAGGCTTGTTTGGCGCGACCTGTTTTGCGCTGGCAATGAAGGAGATGGCTGTGTTTACCAAGTCTTCGGTTAAGTGGTAGCCTTCTTCAGGGGTTTTTGGCGGTCGAACGTTGTGGTTATCTGAGGTTAAGTCAGGATAGTACTGGTTGGTGTCGCCGCCCAAAAAGCCATAGTACCGTTCAAACCCGCGGGCTAAGGGCCAGCGGTTGTAGGGTCCAGCGCCTGAAATTTCGTTAGCTGGGGTTAGGTGCCATTTCCCCACCGCGTATGTGCTGTATCCTTTTTGTTGAAGAATCTCTGAAAGAAAACCGTTCTCGAAGGGGATATAGCCGTTATATCCGGGGTAGCCAGTGGAGATTTCGGTTATTGCAGCCATCCCGTTTGAATGGTGATTTCTTCCAGTTAGAATGCATGACCGAGTTGGCGAACACAGCGCGGTGGTGTGCATGTTGGTGTAGAGTAAGCCATTGGAGGCGAGGCTGTCCAGATTAGGTGTGGATATGAGGCTTCCATAGCAGCCTAGCTGACCATAACCGGTGTCATCCAAAATTATGAACAAAACATTTGGAGAACCTTCCTTGGCTCGAAGAGGCATCGGCCAAGCTGGACTTGACTGGTCAACCGTGCGACCGATGATTCCAGAAAATGCGCTTCCAGGTTTATACTCATTTAAAGGCATAAAACTCACCTTTTCATTGTTTTTCAGAACTTCGTCACATGTGGAAACCTTTGCTCTGCTAAATAGATTTGTGATTGTTATTTAATGCCTACATAGACATTACTAGTTGTCAAGCCACAGCACACATCGGTGTTGCTGCATCATTACAGCTACAAATACTTAAAAATTGTATCCGATATTAACTACTTGAAAAAATTTTAAGGAGACCAAAAAAGATGGTTATGTCAAGCCAAAAATCCGTCATGTATGGCCCCATGCAACTGTTTGTGATGGGCTTTCCCGGAAACGAGTTCAGAGGCGAAATAGTCCCCGCGCTCAACGAAGCCAGAGACAAAGGCATCATCCGAATGATTGACTATGTCTTTGTCATGAAAGACGAACAAGGCAACATCGACTGGGCTAAAGGCACAGACTTAGGCAGGAAAGAAATCAAGCAGCTTGACTCAGTCATAGGTGAATTGCTGGGTTTGGGCGCCGCCGGACCAAAAGGAGCAAAAACGGGCGCAGAAGCAGGCGCAAAATTCGCCGAAAACGACAGGGGCCTATCACGAAAAGAAATTGAACGAATTGCAGACGAAATTCCAAACAACAGCTCGGCACTGCTGATGATTGTGGAGCATCTGTGGGCGAAAAAAATCAAAGAAGCATTAGTCGACGCCGACGGAATCATGCTCGCACAAGGTATGCTAACTCCAGAAATAGTAATGGACATCGGAGCAGCATTAGCAGAATCCTAAAAAAGAAAACAATAGCACATTTTGAAATGACGCCGTAGCGGCGATAACTGCGTAAGCAAACGATTTGATTTTACTGCGCAGTCTTTCCTTTCTTTTCTTTTTTACTTTACTTTGACCGGTGGCTAAGGAACAAAAGCAAAAGCTTCAGATATAACGCTTTTTTGTAACAAAAATCCGGCGCCACACAAAAGGGTCTTTTGACAGGCATCGGTGAAAATGGGTAGGTTCATGATTTTCAAGGTTTGAACTCTCAGATGCTGAAGGATGCTGAAGGTTAGATTCTGAAGAGGTAGAAAATTACGAAGAATATCACTGGAACAATTAGTGAAAGTATGAATCCCCATCGATTAGCACGTCTTGTTAACGCCTCGTTTTTGTAAAAGAACCAGAGTACGAAACCGACAATTGTTACAATCAGGTTCATGACCATGAAAACCAAGGTTGACAACATGAATAGGCTGTAAATGGTAAGTGATGAGGAAGGCGGAATTGTGGCGCTTATTGAGAAATTAAACAATAAAGTTGTAACGAGCATGGAGGTGTTTAAGCCTAAGCGTAGACCAACTGACCCCGCATCCTTGAGGTTGAATAAAAAAGAAAAACCTGACACAATGCTAAAAATTATGGGCGTTATGAAACTTTGAATGCTCGTTGCAGCTCGTTGCCTTTGCTGGGTGACAACCATCTCTGCTCGTGGAAGCTCAACAGCCAAAGGGTAAGAATGAGTCGCCACTGACAACTCAATATCGGTGGTTACCCAACGGGAATTCTCAAAACCGGGGTCAATGCCGGTCTCATTTTCAAGCCAAACTAGCTGTATGTTGTATCCGTGGGTGAGCAACTCGACAGCGACCACTAATTCGATTGTGTCGAAGGGAAAATCGCTTGCATCAGGTGGCGAGCTAAAGGCACCGGTTATGCGGTAAATTTCGTATTTCACATCCCCGGTTAAGTCACTGCTTACAAGAACGGTGGTTGCAGGATTAACCGGATACCCGTTCATTAGATACCAATCAATTGTCTCGATGTTGGGGTCAACCCAGAAGAAGTAAAGGTAAATGTCAAGAGTGTATGAGCCTGAAAGATACTGGTAGCTGTAGATATTATTTAACCAAAGACCGATGTAAACAGTGTTGTTCTCGTATTCTGCTTCGGGGATTTCCCGTTGCGCTAATGGAAGGTCAAGTTCATCAGCCAAAGGCACCGATGGGTAAGCATTAACGACACAGGTATGAAGAAAGGCAGCAGCAGAAGCAGAAAACAAAAACCCAACTGCAACCAACACAAAAATAAAACGCAACCACACCCGTCGACAACTCACACGCGGCATGAAAAAACCTTCCCTGTAGAAACCTGTATTTATCCACAATTTGAAAATCAAATAAACCTATGTGACTACAACACGCCACCTACACAACAACAGGTCATTAAAGGCCGCCAGAAAACGGGAAAAAGTTTTCAAACAAGGTTAAAAATTGAAAAGTTTTAATCTTTCTGGATTCTATAGACCTGTAGAGGATAGCCAGTTCTTAAATGCCAACGGAAAAAACTGATGCTATGGATGCGCTTTTGAAACGCATTAAAAACCTTGGGGAATCACTGGTTGGAGTTTATGGATGAAAATACGCGGTTAGCCTTGATTCGGACGCTACTGGCAACAGAAAGGAACTATTTAGCAGTCGAAAGAACACAGCTTGCCCAGTTGCGCACAGGTTTATCGCTTGCGTTGATTGCGCCTCCAGCAGCGGCAACTTTCACCTACATTTCAGGTTACCTCCCCGAAGCTTTTCGAATAGACATAATAGTCTACATTTTTCTCAGCATCATCACAATCTATGGGGCATACATAAGCGTCTCCGCATACATCGAGTTGAAGAAGACTCGAAAAGTCCAAAGTACAATAAGAAAACGCAAGCTGGAAGTCGTGGAAGAATCAGAGTTTGCTAAAACTTACTTAAAAGAAATATTCACTTAGCAAACCCCGACAATATGGATTGTTATTGAGCGGCATCAGTCACAAACTCTTAAAACTGTGGAACCCTCTACTTTTTTCAGTCTATTAAACAAATTTTGTATCTTGAATAAAATCATAACCTAAGGTCACAAATTGTTGGGAGGTGAAACCGTGATACGCGCATTTGCATCAATAGGCTTCATCATGACGTTAATAGGCGGATTGATTCTTATTTTTATGGGCATTGCAGGAATTCTAGGCATTTTCTGGTTAATCTTCGCACCGATTTTTTCATTAACCGCGTTCATTTGGGGAATAGTAATGCTGGTGCTAGGCATAATCTGCGCTGGCGGAGCCAAATTTGTTTCGAATGTCCCAACAGCAATCTTGATGATACTGATAGGTGTGGCTGCATCTCTACTGGGTGCATGGTTTACCGCTTGGCTAATCATAATTGGAGGAATATTTGGTCTTCTATCAAAGCTGTAACACCAGCACCAAAATATCCTTCATTTCTTCACATTTTTAAAAATTGAAGCTCGCCTTGTGTAGTTTAATCGTTATTCACGCGTGCTTTGTAAACGTAACCAAAATGAACTCCCTGATTACGAAACCAATTTTTTCGGTTTGAAATTCAGCTGCATACGTTTCTATAGAGAATTTGCCTGTTGCATGGGCAAGCCTTATTAGTTCTTGTGAAAGCAACTACCTAGTCTTCACTGGGGATAAATACACATATTACGTGAAGAGATGATGGGACTTGAAAATAAAACTAAACACAAATTTAGCAAGACTTAACCCTAAGTCCGAAAAAAGATCCCGCAATCCACAAAATATTCGGGGGCAAGGTCACCGTGAGTAACCGACTTGTTGAAAACATCCGCATCATCGAAGAAGCGGAACGTCAAGGCAAACGTTTCTGCCCCCAATGCGGAAACAAAATGAAAACCTGCTGCGACGTCCACCGACAACTCAACATAATGGGACATACACCAAACGGCATCCACGAAGCCCCAGAGGAATGGGTCTGCTTCAACTGTGGCCTCAGAGAATACCGAGAGCTGGCAATGAGGGCCATTTGCGGCCGCGCGGGCACATTGTAAGGTTTCTCACATTCTTTTCTTTCTACTCAAGGAAAAACGAATTTTTAGGCAGGCAAAACATTGTCGTAAGCCTACAACAAAGACTTATTTTCTTAATCAACTTCATCTTACAAAGTTGTTCTGTTAGAAAATTAGGTTAAAACACGATTACAGGCACGAATTGATTGAAACTGGAATCGGCGTCCTTGATTGCCTAATTTTCTTCAGCCATCAAGCATAGTTATGGAGGTATGTGAATGTTTAGACCAGGACCGCTTGGTCGTGGAGGCGCCAGACGCAGAACCAGGAGAAGATGGCGAAGACGCACCGCCCTACTTATGATGACAACAAGCCAGAAACAGCAAATCCAGCAGCAGACAGGAAAAAACCCTGAAACCATGACCGAAGATGAACTTAACGCCGCCATGACAAAAACTGGAATTCAACCTGTAGATGCTACAGACCAGCAAATTGCGGATATAGAAAAATTTGCGGACCTTAAAGAAAAAGGTGTCTTGTCTGAGAAAGAGTTTGAGGAAAAGAAAGCGCAAATTTTAGGCATAGCTCCCCCAAAACACAAGATACTATGAAATAACGTGCACAACCCGATTTTGAGGGTACCAAAAAACAGGAAGAGAAGCGCTGGCTTTCTTCCCACAAAAAGGATGGTTCAGGTGAGGAAATTGGGGATTTTAGTTTGGAAGCGGCTACACTACTGTGTGGGGTGTTTTTAGATGGTCAAGCAGGGATGAAACGTCTTTGATTTCTTCTTTTAGCATTATGTCTTCGCCCATTTGGCCGATGAGGTTTGCGGGTAGAGGCACTACGGATTTGGTCATGAAGCCCCCTTTGGCGCCGTAGAGTTTTGCGACTTCATCTTCAAGTTTTACGTCCACTGACTTTAAACCCCAAGTGGTTTCGTCTAATTCCACGTCTTCAACTTTGCCGATGAGCATTCCGCGTTTGGCAAAAACCTTTTTTCCTTTTAGCTCATTTACTTTCACCATAATTATCACTACAAAAAAATATTTGTGAATTAATAAAAACATTTGTAGTAGTATTTTGACTACAATAATTTTTTGTTAATTAAGCTTCATAAAGAGCAGTTAAAAGAGAATAGTCAACACTTAAAAAATGAATAATCGCAAACAACAAGCAGACTAAACATTAATCCAAGAAGAAAAAGCAGAATCATTTACGACACTACAGGCCATCAAATCAGAGGGTAAATGGGGGTTCCGCATCAAGCGCCGACAAAAGCTTTTGGGCAACCTGCTCTTGACTCTCGGAGCCAGTAATTGCAAGCCAGCAGCTACCTTCAGCACCGCACACACCACCAGCCGCGATAACCTCAGCAGTAACACCCGTCAAAAGCGCTAAGGCATCAAGCTCCGTGAAAACCTTCCCCGGCAAAGGCAAAAAACGATGACCAGTGGCACCCGGCGCATTCAATTTCTCCGCCAACCCAAACAAGTCGCAGGGCACGCGTTTCTCCAAACCTACAGGAATAATCAGACCGACCCTGCGTCCTGCAACCACCTGCAAAATGGTGCCCGCGGTTCCCGCCTGCGGATGCCCGATGAGCACGGCAGCTTGCTTCTTCTGCAGGTCTACTGCGTTGGCGCCTTTCAAGATGACATCGCCTTCCTTAAGGTCCGCTGCTACATCATTGAGTTCTTTGCCTTTTTGCCAGACACCCTTGGATATTACGACATCTCCAGGAAACTGGCTGTCATCACTTAGACGTCCTTTAGAGGTTGTGGCTTGGTTTGGCGGTAAAGTGATGCCGCGGAAGAAACGTTTGCGGGAAAACTCTTCAGAAACGCCAAGGCTGCTTAAGAGTTCTTCTGCTATGTAGCCGTTTGTGGTTCCCGCCACAACAACGATTGTTCCCTGTTTGAGGGCTGCTTTTACGTCTGGGTGTTGGGCGATTGCTTTGGCGATTAGTCGTTTTCCAGCGGAGGGTGTGACAACAAACTGTTTCATACACATGACCCAGTTGTGATTATTGGTTGTTTATGTTAATAAACTGTGAAGACCCCCACGCAGAGCTTAAAATTGTGTGTGGCGCGGGGTGGGGGATTTGAACCCCCGTGGCCTTGCGACCACAGACTTAGCAGGCCTGCCCCATACCAGGCTTGGGGAACCCCGCACGCCAAAGCTGACGCTACTCAATAGTCCACGACATTAATTATTATTTTGGTTTTGGATCAAAAAAAGTCCGCTAAACGGACTTATGTGCGGCTTGCCGCTTAACCAAAACCACCAAGAAAACAATGATTGCCCCAAGGCTGCTTAGCAGCGTGAAAGCGATGTTTACGTAGTTATACGAGTAAGTTGCACGCACATCCAAAGGGGAACCCAACAGTAAACAAACACTACTATTGCCGCTTTCCACTGCCCCACTCCAGCTCCCAAACACATAGAAAAAGGAAGCCGAAGTTGCCGTTAGCGTAATATTGGTTCCATAAGGAGCATAAACCGTTTGAGAAGAACCATGAAGAAGTTCACCTGAAACGTTCGCGTAAGCGTAGGAAACAGAAAGCTGCTCGGATGCTTCAACCGTTAACCCCGCAAGAAAAGTCGCGGTTTGATTAATCGCCCCGCCAACCGTTATCGATTGAACCTCACTTGCCCCAGAGTACGCGCCTGCACCTGACCCTGACCAATTTTCAAATTGCCACCCAGAATTTGGAGAAGCCACGAGTTGCAAAGAAACGCTCTCATCATACCAGCCGCTGTCTGGCTGTGTCTCTCCGCCGATGGGTGGAGTTGCCTGGTTTGTTACAAAAAACTGGTGCTGATATTGGACTGCGATGTTTTGGGGTTGACTGATTGTTCCCTGCGCTGCTGAGTCGGATAGCCAACGTTCCGAAGCATTTGAGCAGGATAATAAACT